>JANYAM010000158.1 GCA_025361365.1 Opitutus sp.
TCCTGCATCCACGGGCAGTGGCCGATGACGTTGTCCTCGTTGATCCAGTTCTTCATGTAGGCGCCGACAATGTCGTGCCCCTGCTGCTTGAGCAGGAGGGCGGCGACACTGCTGTCGACGCCGCCGGACATGGCGACGAGGAGGCGTTCACGGGACATACCGGCAAGGGAAACCACTAATGGGCACGAATGAACACTAATTTTCGGACCATGACCCGGAAATTTAAACACAGAGGTCACAGAGAACACAGAGTTTTCCCTCTCTGCGGCCTCCGTGACCTCTGTGTTTAAAAAATGCTTGGAGGGATGGGCGAAAGCCCGCGCTTGCGGTGGCGCGGCAACTGCTGGAAAGTGGGCCCGCCCGTGAACACCCGCGCTCCCTTCACCCTCGAACAAGCCCAGCGCATCGCCCGGGCGTGGCTGAGCTCGACCTCGGGCGGCATCATCGAGCTCGATGCCGACTGGACCGGCGCCTCGCTGCCGCTGCTGGCGCCGGGCGACCATGGTTTCGCCTTCGCCGACCTCCGGCCGGCGGCGCCGTCGCTCTATGCGGACGAGGCGGCCTATTACGTGGACGAGGCCGGATCGGTGGTCTTCGTGCTCGATCCGGCGGAGCACAGCTGGGTCGAATTCGGCAAGATGCCTGTCTATGTCGCTGGCGACTTCAACGGCTGGGAGCAGGCGGTCGGCCAGGCCGACTGGGCGCTCGAAGCCGGCGAGGTGAACGGCCGGGCCGCGTGGCTGCTGCGCAAGCCCGGCGCCGCGCTGCTCACGGAGCCGCCGCAGCAGTTCAAGTTCGTCACCGGCGACAACCGCTGGCTCGAGCTGCCGCGCGAGGCGACGAACCTCGTGCCCGACGGCAAGGGGCACTTCAACCGCGCGCTGCTGAGCCACCGGACGGGGCGCAACCTGTTCGAGTTCACGACCACGGAGCCGGTGCTGCTCAACCAGGCCTACTCGGTCGTCCATGTGCGCGACGGCAAGGAGGCGCCGAAGACCCGGGTGCGGCTCGGGAAATTCTTCTGCGAGATGCAGAGCGACCTGCCGCTCGGCGCGATCGTGCGCCGCGGTGAGACGACCTTCCGGCTGTTCGCCCCGCGCGCGAAGCACGTGCGGCTTTTCCTCTGCGAAAAACTGGAGGAGATGGACAAAGCCTTCGGCTACGAGCTCGACCGGCAGGAGGAGGCGGGCAGCTGGCACGGCGTGTGGGAGGCGCACCTCGACCGCAACCTCCACGGCTGGTATTACTGGTATTCCGTCAGCGGCCCGCACGACGTGTTCGGGCACTTCCATCCCAACCAAAAAATCCTCGATCCCTACGCCCAGGCGGCGGTGGGCCGCGAGGGCCCGGGCATCGTGCTGGATCCGGCCTGGGTCGGGCGCGCCGACCGCAGCTTCGCGACGCCATCGTGGCAGGATCTAGTCATGGCCGAGGGCCACGTGCGCGATCTCGCGGCGCACGCGCCGGGCGGGCTCAACGCCGAGGAGCGGCTCGGCTTCACCGGCCTGACAAAATGGGTGCGGCACCCGGACTTTTACCTGAAGCAACTCGGCGTGAACTGCGTCGAGCTGCAGCCGGTGCACGAGTTCGACAACAAGACCCGCGAGGAATACCAGTGGGGCTACATGACGGCGAACTACTTCGCCCCGGCGAGCGGCTTCTCGCTCGACGGCCCGCACGCCTCGGGGGTGAAGGAATTCCAGGAAATGGTCGCGGCCTTCCATGCGCGGGGCATGGCGGTAGTGCTCGACGTGGTCTTCAACCACGTCGGCGAGCCGGCGCACCTGCTGTTCATCGACAAGCTCTATTACTTCGAGCTCGACGACGAGGGCGCCCTCGAGAACTGGAGCGGCTGCGGCAACGACCTGCGCTGCCGCTCGGCCATGGCCAAGCGCCTGATCATCGACAGCCTCATCCACTATATTGAGGTCTACGGCGTGGACGGCTTCCGGTTCGACCTGGCCGAGCTCATCGGCGTGGACGTGCTGCGCGACATCGAGGTGGCGGTGAAGCGGGTGAAGCCCGACGTCATCCTCATCGCCGAGCCGTGGAGTTTCCGCGGGCACATCGCCGCGGCGCTGCGGCCGACTGGCTATGCGTCGTGGAACGACGGCTACCGTAATTTCCTGCGCGACTACGTGCACGGGCGCGGCCCGGCCGACCGGATGGAGTATTTCCTCAAGGGCTCGCCGTGGCACTTCGCGTTCTGGCCGGCGCAGACGGTCAACTACACCGAGTCGCATGACGACCGCACGTGGCTCGATACGATCACGGAGAACGGCGAAAACAACGGTTTCCACCCGACGCAGAACGACCGCCAGCGCACGCACCTCATGGCGGCGGTTCTGCTCATGTCCGTCGGCATCCCGCTGCTGGCGGAAGGGCAGGACTTCCTGCGGTCGAAACATGGCGTGAACAACACCTACCTGCGCGGCGACCTCAATGCGCTCGATTACCGCCGCATCGCACGCTACCCGGCGACGCACGCCTACTTCGCCGACTGGATCGCATTCCGGCGCTCGGCGGCCGGGCGGTTGCTGCGGCTCTTCAGCCGGCCGGGCGAGGGCTACTTCCAGTGCTTCAGCCATCCCGGGGGCCCGGCGCTGGTGGCGGTCTACAACGCCGACGGCAGCCAGGGACGCACGCGGCTGCTGTTTGCCGTCAACCCCCACACCGACGACACGACCGTGCACATCGGCGATCTGGCGGGGCGGAGCTGGGCATTGCTGGCCGATCACGAACGTTTCTACTACGACGGCCGGCGCCCGCCGGGGGAAGTGGTGGAGCCGGAGCTGTTCATCCCGGCGCTGGGTTGCAGCCTGTGGACGGCGGAGTGGTGAGGGTAGGGCTCGGACTCCGTTCCGCGCCGGACGCGTGTTCGGAAAGGAAAACCAGCCGTCCCGGGCCGGAGCCATCTGTTTATTACGCAAAAATTGTCCACTGTTGCGCGGTTTCCGGCACAATTTGAGCATCTCACTTGCCAAAGCCGGGGCCGGGCTCTTCATTGGCCACTCTTAACGTTCATCAACCCAACACATCCATGGCAGTCAAAGTAGCTATCAATGGTTTCGGCCGCATCGGCCGCCTCGTTTTCCGCGCCCTCGTTGAGCAGGGCCTCCTCGGCAAGGAGCTCGATGTTGTCGCCGTCGGCGACATCGTCCCGGCCGACAACCTGGCCTACCTGCTCAAATACGACTCCACCCAGGGCAAGTTCCAGGGCACCGTGTCGTCGAAGAAGTCCTCCCCGGACAAGGCCGAGGACGACGTGCTGGTGGTCAACGGCAAGGACATCCATGTCGTCAGCGCCAAGACCCCGGCCGAGCTGCCGTGGGCGAAGTTCGGCGTGGACCTCGTGATCGAGTCCACCGGCCTGTTCACCGAGGCCGAGAAGGCCAAGGGCCACATCACGGCCGGCGCCAAGAAGGTCATCATCTCCGCCCCGGCCAAGGGCGAGGACATCACCGTCGTCATGGGCGTGAACGACGACAAGCTCGACCTCAGCAAGCACACCATCATTTCCAACGCCTCCTGCACGACGAACTGCCTCGCGCCGCTCGTCCACGTGATCCTCAAGGAGGGCTTCGGCCTCGAGGAAGGCCTCATGACCACCATCCACTCCTACACCGCCACGCAGAAGACCGTGGACGGCCCGTCGAAGAAGGACTGGAAGGGCGGCCGTTCCGCCGCGATCAACATCATCCCGGCCGCCACCGGCGCCGCCAAGGCCACCGCCCTCGTGCTCCCCGAGACCAAGGGCAAGCTCACCGGCATGTCCTTCCGCGTGCCGACCCCGACCGTCTCGGTCGTCGACCTGACCTTCCGCACGGCCAAGGACACCTCCCTCGTCGAGATCAACGCCGCGCTCAAGAACGCGTCGGAGACCTACCTGAAGGGCATCCTCGGCTACACCAGCGACGAGGTCGTCTCCAGCGACTTCATCCACGACAAGCTGTCGTCGATCTACGACGCCGGCTCGTCGATCGAGCTCAACAAGCGCTTCTTCAAGCTCGTGAGCTGGTATGACAACGAGTGGGGCTATTCCAACCGCGTCGTCGACCTGACCAAGAAGATCGCCGCCAAGCTCTAAAACTTAAAACGCATAAACCGCGAAGGGCGCGAAGACACGCGAAGTCATCAACTTCTTCGCGGATCTTGGCGAACTTCGCGGTTAATTTTTTCCTTTCCCGATCATGGCTAAATTCAAATCCATCCGCGACCTCACCCTGGCCGGCAAGCGCGTCCTCATGCGCGTCGACTTCAACGTCCCGCAGGACAAGGCCACCGGCGCCATCACCAACAACCAGCGCATCGCCGCCGCGCTGCCGACGATCCAATACGCCCTGGCGCAGGGCGCGTCCGTCGTCCTGATGTCGCACCTCGGCCGGCCGGACGGCCAGAAGATCGCCAAGTTCTCGCTCAAGCCCGTCGCGGTGGAGCTGGAGAAGCTCCTCGGCCAGCCGGTCAGCTTCGCGGATGATTGCATCGGCCTCCAGGTCGAGGAACGGGCGAAGGCGCTCAAGTCCGGCCAGGTGCTCCTGCTGGAAAACCTGCGCTTCTACCTCGAGGAGGAGGGCAGGGTGAAGATCAAGCAGGCCGACGGCACCGAGACCAAGGTCACGGCCGATCCGGCCAAGGTCGTCGCCTTCCGCGAGTCGCTGGCCAAGCTCGGCGATGTCTACGTGAACGACGCCTTCGGCACCGCCCACCGCGCGCATAGCTCGATGGTCGGCATCAATCTCAAGGACAAGGCCGCCGGTTTCCTCATGGAAGCCGAGCTCAAGGCCTTCGCCGCGGTGCTCGACCACCCGCAGCGTCCGCTGCTCGCCATCCTCGGCGGCGCAAAGATCGCCGACAAGATTCCCCTCATCAACAACCTCCTCGAGAAGGCCAACGAGATCATCATCGGCGGCGGCATGTCGTTCACCTTCAAAAAAGTTCTCGAGGGCATGGAGATTGGCAACTCGCTCTTCGACGCCGAGGGCGCAAAAATCGCGCAGGAACTCTTCGACAAAGCCAAGGCCAAGGGCGTGAAGATCACGCTGCCGGTGGACTTCATCACCGCCGACCGTTTCCCCGGCTCCCCGGCGGACATCGCGGCCGTGCAGACCGGCGTCGCCGACGACAAGTCGGGCATCCCCGCCGGCTGGATGGGCCTCGATGCGGGCCCGAAGTCGTGCGAGCTCTTCGCCGCGGCGATTGGTCGCGCCAAGACCATCATCTGGAACGGTCCCCCGGGCGTGTTCGAGGTCGACAAGTTCGCCGAGGGCACGAAGGCCATGGCGGTGGCGTTTGCGGCGGCCACCGCGGCCGGCGCGACGACCGTCGTGGGCGGCGGCGACACCGCCACGGCGGCGAAGAAATTCAAGATCGCCGACCAGGTCACGCATTGCTCCACCGGCGGCGGCGCCAGCCTCGAGTTCCTGGAGGGCAAGGTGCTGCCCGGCGTGGCGTTCCTCGAGGCGTGAGGGCCGCTCGGGTGGAGGGCCCTGCTCCAGCTGGGCCGGTGTGCGACGACAATATCCCGTTCGCGGCCCAGCTGGAGCTGGGCCCTCCATTCAAGCAGTGGCATTCGGCCCAGATTGCTGATTTTCTACTCGCTACCCGCTATCCGCTACCCACTACTTTCTCCTCATGTTCAGGAAAAAAGTCATCGCCGGTAATTGGAAAATGAACAAGACGGCCACCGAGGCTGTTGCGCTCGCCCAGGACATCATCGAGGAGGTCGGCCGGGAGACTTCGGTCGACATCGTGCTCTGCCCGCCGTTCACGGCGCTGGCGGCCGTGGCCCACGTCCTCGAGGGCCAGGCGGTCAAGCTCGGCGGCCAGAACATGCACCCCGAGAAGAACGGCGCCTACACCGGCGAGGTTTCCGCGGAGATGCTACGCACGCTCTATGTCACCCACGTCATCCTCGGCCACAGCGAGCGCCGCACGTATTTCGGCGAGACCGACGCCTTCATCAACAAAAAAGTCCTCGCCGCGCTCGCCCACGAGTTGAAACCCATCCTGTGCGTCGGCGAGACCCTCGCCGAGCGCGAGGCGGGCGCGACCCTCGCGGTCGTGCAGCGGCACGTCGAGGGCGGCCTGGCGGGCGTGAAGCCTGACCAGATCACCACGGTGATCATCGCTTACGAGCCGGTGTGGGCCATCGGCACGGGCAAGGTTGCCACCACGGCGCAGGCGCAGGAGGTGCACGCCTTCATCCGCGACCTGCTCACCAAGCTTTACGGCGCGACGCTCGCACAGAAGGTCCGCATCCTCTACGGCGGCTCGATGAAGCCGTCGAATGCGGCCGAGCTGCTCGCCGAGAAGGACATTGACGGCGGCCTGATCGGCGGCGCCTCGCTCGAGGCGAAGTCGTTTATCGAGCTGGTCAAGGCGGCCGACGCGGCAAAGTAGGGCTGGTCGGGTCGTGGAGGGCCCAGCTCCTGCTGGGCCGGCGTGCGGGGATGACGTCACGTTGGCGGCCCAGCAGGAGCTGGGCCCTCCACCAAACAGCGCGTTGAGGGCAACGCGCTCCACCTGTAAGGCATTTCCTCGTTGCCGCCTTGGAAGCTCCTCCGATTAGATGAAGGGCATGCGGCGCCTTATCGGCCTCCTCTGTCTTCTCCTGTTCTGGGCCGGCGCGGCCCGGGCGGCGGAGCAGCAGTTTGCCCCGCCGGGCTGGGCCATCGAGGCCAAGCTGCCCGTTACCCCGGGCACGGACGGCATCCTGACGCCCTCGCCACAGGGTGACATCAAGGCGCAGCGCTTCTTCACCGAGCAGGCGGGCGAGCGCACCTTCCTCGTCCGCTTTTCCTACCCGATGGCCATGCTGCCGGGCGAGGAGACGGGCGTGTATGTCAAATCCATGACCGACATGCTCAAGTCGCGTCCCGGCGAGGTGAAGCTGCGCGACAAGTTTACGCTCGGGTCCTTCGAGGGCGAACGGCTCGTCATCGCGCAGAAGCGGGAAAAAACCATCCGCGAGGTGCGGCTGATCGTCATCGGCTCCACGCTCTACCTCTTCAGCGCCGAGTGGCCGGAGACGGGCACGGGAGCCGCGCGCGCCGAGGAATTCTTCCACAGCATCCAGCTGAAGCCCGACTACACCGACGTGCTGCTCGTGCAGGAAAAAGAGCGCTTCCGCGAGCTGATGGCGGGCCGTTTCCGGCTACGCTACGACGCCACCCGCTGGTATCGCGATCCCGCTGATACCGACCCGGGCATCGTCAACTTCCTGCGGATCGACGAAAAGGCCGAGGCGCAGTTCATCGCCGAGGCGCAGCCCGTCGAGGGCAGCATCGAGGCGGCGGTGATCAACACCGCGCGGGAGGGCGCGGAGAACGTCACTGTCCGCAAGCGCGCCCAGAAGCTCCGCGGGACCACGCCGATGACCGAGCTGGAGTTCGTTGCCCGCGTCCAGAACACCACCTATGTGAACCACGGCTATTTCTACAGTGGCAAGGAGGGCGCAGTGCAGCTGCGCGGCTGGGCCAAGGACGTCGACTACGGCGCCGTGAGCGGCGACATCGCCGAGCTCCTGGACGGGCTGGCGATCAGCGCGAAGTAGTGCGTTGTCCTATCAATGCAGGGTCGCCGCTTGCCGGCGGACCGGTCCGGCGACTAGCGCCGACCCTACATTCGGAGCTCAGCTCAGCTCGACCGCGCCGCCATGTTCCCGACCAGCGTCGTGAGGAACGGCGCGCCGCCGGGCAGGCGGGCGAGGGCAGCCTTCGCGGCGTCGGATTGCTCGCGGGCGTGCCGGCGGGAGGCCTCGAGGCCATGGAGTTTCACGTAGGTGGTCTTGTCCGCCTTGGCGTCCTTGCCGGCGGTCTTGCCAAGCGTCGCCGTGTCGGCGGTGGCGTCGAGGATGTCGTCGATGATCTGGAACGCCAGGCCGAGGTGCCGGCCGGCGTCGCGCAGAGTGGCGAGCTGGGCCTCCGTGGCGCCGCCGCAAAGTCCGCCGGCCACGAGCGAGGCCGTGAGCATGGCGGCGGTCTTGTTGAGATGGATAAACTCGAGTTCGGCCGCGGTGGCGTTGGCTTTTTTTTCGGCCAGCAGATCCTCCATCTGGCCGCCGATGAGGCGTTCGCTGCCGGCGGCGTCGGCGATCTCGCGGGTGAGCGCGGCGCAGAGAGCGGGGGCGCCGGCGTAGTGCCGGCCGATGAGCTGGAAGGCGAGGGTGAGCAGCGCGTCGCCGGCGAGCAGCGCGGTGGCTTCATCGAACTGCTTGTGCGCGGTGGGCCGGCCGCGGCGCAGATCGTCGTTGTCCATGCACGGCAGGTCGTCGTGGATCAGCGAATAGGTGTGGATGCACTCCAGGGCCACGGCGGCAGGAAGAGGATCCGCCATGGCCATCTGAGATTTCAAATTTGAGATTTGAGATGCCTTTTCGCCGGCCCCGGGGAAAAGGTCACAGGCGGCGAGCGTGAGGACGGGGCGGAGCCGTTTGCCGCCGGCCTCCAGGCTGAAGCGCATGGCGGCGTGCAGGCGCGCCGGCCGGGTGGTGGCGGCCGGCACCAGCGCGGCCAAGCCCTGCTCGGTGCGCTGGCGGTAGGCCTGTAACTGGGCGGTAAATTCCATGAGGGGGCGCGTTGACCTCAACGCGCTAAGCGGCTCGGGGTCAAGCCGCTCCGGCGGGCATTCCGGCGGGGCGGGGCCAAGAACAGACTCGCCAAGCCCCGGGGGCCGAATCATATCTGACCCCACTTTTCCGGATGCCCACCTACGAATACGTCTGCACCAAATGCGGTCACGCCATGGAAGCCTTCCAGTCGATGAAGGACGCGCCGTTGAAGCAGTGTCCAGCCTGCAAGAAGCCTGCGCTCAAGCGCCTGGTTGGCGGCGGTGCGGGGTTGATTTTCAAGGGCTCGGGCTTTTACATCACCGACTATAAGAAGAAGTCCGGCACGCCGGATCCCAAGCCCGCCGCCAAGTCATCTGAAACCAAGTCCGCGGCCGCCCCGGCCGCCAAATAAATCCCCATGGCTGACAAAAAACTGGAAAAAGCGCTCTACGGTCCGAGCATGACGGAAGTCGCCCTCGGGGCCGTGCTCGGCCTCATCGTCGGTGTGCTGGCCGCCTGCGTCTACCTCGTGTTCAAGCCGGTGTCGCAGGTGAAGGAGATGCCCAAGGAGGTGTCGCGCAGCGTGGTCTATTACATCCCCGGCAACGAGGGCAGCGCCAAGAGCAAGAACTGGCAGGCCAAGCAAAAGCAGTTCCTGAGCAACCCGACGTTCACTTTCGACCTCGTCGAGGAGGAACTCAACGCGTGGGCTTCCACCCTGGCCGCGGCGCCCACGGCCCCGGCGCCCAAGCCTGACGCCAAACCCCCGGCGAAGCCCCCCGCGAAACCCGCCGCCCCGCCCGCGGAGGCCCCCAAGCCCGCGGTCGACGGTATCTTCAATCCCGGCCGGCCCAACTTCAAGGTCGTCGACGGCAAGCTGCAGGTCGGCGGCAAGTGCCTGCTCAACTGGTATGGCCTGACCTATGAGACCACGATCGTTACCACCGGCACCTTCAAGAAGTCCGGCGACTCGGTCGTCTATTCGCCCGAAACGCTCTACCTCGGCTCCTGCCCGGTGCACCTGCTGCCCGCGGCTTCCGGGGCGCTCCTCAGCCACCTGATCTCCCGGGTCAAGGTGCCCGACGAGGTCCATACCGCCTGGGCGAAGCTCACCGGCATCACCATCGAGGGGACGACGCTGAAGTTCGTCGCGCAGTAGGCCGCGCGGCCCCGTTCCCGCCGCGGCCGTGTCGCAGAACCTGAAAAATATCAGCGTGGTCGCCACGGCGACCGTGCTGTCCCGCGTGCTCGGGCTGGTGCGGGAGATCTGCATCGCCGCCGTGTTCGGCACCAGCGCGCTGAGCTCGGCCTTTGTCTCGGCCTTCACGTTGCCCAACCTGTTCCGGCGTCTGCTCGGTGAGGGTGCGCTGACGGCGGCTTTCGTCCCGACCATGAGCCACGAACTCGAGCACCGGCAGCGCGCCGGGGCGTTCTCACTCGTGACCAAGGTGTCGAGCTGGCTGCTGGTCGTGACGACCGCAGTGGTGGTGGTCGCGATGGTGGTCATGGCCAGCGCCCCGGCCCTGCTGCGGCTCACGGGTGATTTTAGCCTGAAGCCGGCCGCGGTGGAGCGGCTGCTGCTGGGCGCCCAGCTGTCGGTCATTCTTTTTCCCTACATGATCTTCGTCTGCCTCGCGGCGGCCTTCAGCGCGGCGTGCCAGGTGCTGGGCCGCTTCGCGGAGCCGGCGCTGTCCCCGGTGTGGCTGAACCTGACGATCATCGGCGCGCTCGGCCTGGGTGGCTGGTGGGCGTGGGGGGACATGGCCCGCATGAACCTGCTCTGTGCCGGCGTGCTGGTGGGTGGCTTTCTCCAGATGGCGGTGCCCGCGGCGGTCCTGTGGAATGAAGGCTGGCGGCCCGGGTTTGACCTGAGCCCGGACGACCGCGTGCGCGAGATCGTCCGACTGATGGCGCCAACCGTCATCGGTTCGGCCATCTACCTCGTGAACATTTCCGTCTCCCGCCTGATCGGCCTGTCGCTGAACGACCAGGCCGTCTCCGTGCTGAACTGGGCCACGCGGTTGATGGAGCTGCCCATCGGCGTCTTCGCCGCGGCGATCTCCACGGTGGTTTTCCCGCTCATCGCGCTCCATGCCGCGCGCGCCGACTGGGTGAAGCTGGGCGAGGACTACCACAAGGGACTGCGGCTCGTGCTGGTCCTCAACATCCCGGCGGCGCTGGGCCTGGCGCTGCTGAGCGAGCCCATCATCCGGCTGCTGTTCCAGCGCGGCGAATTCCATGCGAGTGATACGGTGCTGATGGCGCCCATCCTGGCGGTCTATGCGCTCGGGCTGCCGTTCCTGTCGTTCACCACGGTGGCGCTGCGGGGTTTCTACGCGCTGAAAGACACGGCCACGCCGGTGCGCGCGGCGGCGCTGAGCTTTATCGTGAACATCGTGCTGAGCGTGGTGCTGATGCACTGGTTTTCCACCGTGGGTCTGGCGGCGGCGAGCAACCTTGCCGTGCTCGTGCAAGCCTGGTATCTGCAGACGCGGCTGTCGCGCAAGCTGGCGGGCCTGGGCTTCGCCCCGCTGTGGTCCAACCTGGGCAAGATCGTCGTCGCGAGTGCGCTGATGGGCGTGGTCGTGTGGGGCGGCGCGAAGCTGGCGGCCCGGTTGCCCCTGACCGGCAAGGCGCAGGATCTCGTGATCGTCGCGGGGCTGATCCCGGCGGCCTGCGGGGTTTATGGCGCGTTGCTGTGGGCCCTGAAGATCGAAGGCCGCGAGGAGCTGACGGCGCTGTGGACCCGGATCCGCCGCAAGGTGGGCTTGGGCTGATGGATCCCGACGTCCCAGTGACGCACAATGCCGCCGCGCACCGCTATGAGGCGGTGGTGGACGGGCACCTCTCCATTTGCGAATACGAGTTGGCCGGCGGGAAGATGGTTTTCACCCACACGGTCGTGCCGCCTGAGCTGCGCGGCCGGGGCATCGCGGAGAAACTTGTGCGGGCGGCGCTGGCGGACGCACGAGCAGAGGGACGCAAGGTGGTGCCGGCTTGCTCCTACGTCGCGAAGTTCCTCGAGCGGCATAATACCAATAGCCACTAGCGTTTACGCTTCCCAAACCAGGGGAATGCGTGCAGGAAGAAGGGATGGCCCGCCAATTACCGCCGCTGGGAGAAGAACTGGTGAAGGAAATCGAAGCCGCGTGGGAGCGGCCGCAGGCGGACTGGGGGCGGC
>JANYAM010000228.1 GCA_025361365.1 Opitutus sp.
GCGTCCACCAGTCTTCGCCCTTTGGGCTACGACTCGGCAAGCCAGCCCTACCCATCGCACATCAATGCGCTTTCGCATCCGCTTAAATGAAGGGCGAAGACTGCCGCGGCGAAGCGAACGCGAAGCCGGGCTCGGCAAGCCAGCCAACAGAAGGGGACTTTTGGATGAAATCCTGTGATGCCCCTGACGAAGGCTGCTGGGCCTTTTACAGAACGGCATGGTAACGACGGGCCGAATATCATGAACGAATTCGCCTACGTCTATATTTTGGAGTCCTTGGCCCCTGGGGTCGGATTCTATGTCGGGCTCACCGACGACCTGTCCGCCCGGCTGGCCAAGCATAACGCCGGCGGCGTTCCGCACACCGCGAAGGGAAGGCCTTGGCGCATCAAGACCGCCGTGGCCTTCCGTGAAAGAAACAAGGCCGCGGCGTTCGAGAAATATCTCAAATCATCCTCTGGCCGGGCCTTCAGTAAGAAGCGGCTCTAACCGCGCAATGCCGAGTTGCTACGGATACGCTGGTAGCCTTGGCGTAGAAGGGCCGGCGGATTCCCCCTCACGGGATGGGTTGCCCCCAAAAACGCTAAGGAAGATTAAAATTAGCGACGGGGCCTTAAATGCCTCGTCACTCCTTCCCGACAGGGTGTATGTTGCGGTCTGCAGTCTACCCCCGTCTTGTTGCCATGCCCCGTATCCCTCATTTTTCGCTGATGGTGGCCTCGCTGTTTTTTTCGTCCGGCCTGAGTGCAGGTGAGGTTGCGTCGAGCCCGGCTCATCCGTGGGGGGATTTGGTCGGCCATTCCCCATTTGGGGGCGCCCTCTCCTCCGGGTCGGGGTCGAGGCCCGCGGGCCTCGAGTTTCGCGGCCTCGTCTGCGACCTGGATGGTGTCTGGGTTAACCTGTATGACCCCGTTTCGCGCAAGGCCGAATGGTGCGCCGTGCCCGGGTCACCCCGCGGGGATCTCACGTTGGAGTCCTATGATCCGGTGACGGACCACCTGGTCATCGTGTCCGCCGGGCGGCGTCTCGACCTGGCGTTTCAGCGCGGGCATGTCTCGCTCCCCGTCCAGATCGCGCCGCTGGCCGTGCCCGAGGTTTTAGAGCCGGCCGGGCCCGGCGAAAACGAGCGGGATGCATTCGTGCGCCAGCTGCCGCCCGATGCCCGCCAACTGCTGGAACAGGCAAAGCGCCGCCGCTCTCCGCGCGTGCCGGAGGCGGATGCCTCCGCCTTAACCCAGCACCTGGCCGATACCGGACGCCGGTGACGGCCTGACCATCGTCCCGGCAACTCCCGCCCCCCTTTATGATCCGCTCCATTTCCCTCCTTCTGGCCAGTGCCATTTTACTGGTGCTCTCCGCCGGGGCCCAGGTCGTTCAGCCCAATGCCGCGCTGACTCCGGACGGGTTTGCCGCGCGTTTCCTCGGGCAGGCGACTTTCGGGCCGACGGCCGCCGGGATCACTGAGCTGAAAAACCTCGGCTATGATTTCAATGCCTGGATCGACCGGGAGGCCGCCAAGTCGCCGACCTACTCGGCCCCGCTGGTCGTGGCCGCGCGCAGCTCAGGCGGAATCACGAGCATCACCAACGCCTTCAACCGCCGGGCCCGCAACGAGGTCATGATCTCCGGCAACGACCAGCTGCGCCAGCGCGTCGCCTACGCGCTCAGCCAGATCTTTGTCATCTCCGACAACAACAGCGCCATCGCCAACGCCAACGAGGGTTCGTCGAGCTACTACGACATGCTGGTGCGCGACAGCTTCGGCACCTTCCGCCAGTTGCTGCTCGATGTGACCTATCACCCGATGATGGGCCGCTATCTCAACCAATATCACAACCGCAAGGCCGACCCGTCCAAGAACACCAGCGCCGACGAGAACTACGCCCGCGAGGTGGAGCAGCTTTTCTCCGTCGGGCTCTACCTGCTGAACGCCGACGGCACCAGTCAGACCGACGGCACCGGCCGGGCGCTGGAAACCTACACCAACGCCCAGATCACGGAGTTCGCGAAAGTGTTCACCGGTTTCACCGATGAGGACCACAACGCCAACGCAGTGGGCACCGGCACTGGGCGCACGGATTTTCCGAGCGCCGCGCAGAATTACACCGAGCCCATGAAGATGTGGCAGGGGCAGCATGACCCGAACACCAAGTCGCTCTATCACTATGCCGGCGCCCGCAAGCCGGACCTGCCGGCCGGCCAGAGCGGGGACCAGGATGTCAGTGACGCGATTGACAACTTGGTGGAGCACCCCAACACCGCGCCGTTCATTTCGCGGCAGCTGATCCAGCGCCTCGTCACCTCGAATCCCTCGAATGCCTACGTCGCCCGGGTGAGTGGGGTGTTCGTCAACAATGGCCGCAGCCAGCGCGGGGACATGCTGGCGGTGATCAAGGCGGTGCTGCTCGACCAGGAGGCGCGCCAGGCGCCCTTCATCGTGGATCCCGAGCATGGCAAACTGCGCGAACCCTACCTGCGGGTGACCGAGTTGCTGCGGGCCTTCAACTACAAGGTCGCCGCCGGCGTCCTGCCCTACGATCTCGGCAGCACGACGGAAGGGACTCTGGGTCAGTTCCCGCTGGCCGCCCCCTCGGTCTTCAACTTTTATACGCCTGACTACCAGCCGCAGGGGCCGATTGGTGACGCCGGCCTGGTGGGGCCCGAGTTCCAGATCCAGAACGCGGTGTTCGGCATCGCGACGCCCAACGTCTACTACAACCTCACTAACACGACGGTGGGCAATTTCTCGCTCGATCTCACCACTCAGGCCGCCTTGACCGATCCGGCGGCCTTGGTGGATAACGTGGACCTGATGCTGACCTCCGGCACGCTCAGCTCCGCCACCAAGACGAAGGTAGTCGCGGCCGTTACCGCGGTGACCCAGGCGATGGTGCCCTCGGGCAGCACGTTGGGCCTGACCCGCTCGCGCCTCGCCATCTATCTCGTCGCCATCTCCCCGGATTTCGCGATCCAGAAATAGCCCACCATGAGCACTCCTTCCTCTCCTCCGATCAGCCGCCGGGAATTTCTGGGCCAGGCCAGTTGCAAGGCCGTCGGTTCCACGGCCCTGTTTTCCACGCTGCTTACGTTACGCCTCGCCAACGCGCTTTCGGCGCAGACGGTCAGCTCCAACGGTGACTACAAGGCGCTCGTGTGCCTTTTCCTGGCCGGCGGCAACGATTCGTTCAACATGCTCGTGCCGACGACCGCCGGCGAATACGCCGCGTATGCCAAGGCCCGCAGCGGCCTGGCCATCGCGAGCGACAGCCTGCTTTCGATCACGCCGAGCAATCTGGGCGGGCGCACCCTGGGGCTGCACCCGTCCATGCCCGAGATGCGCGACCTGTTTACGCAGGGCAAACTCGGCTTCGTTTCCAACGTCGGTTCGTTGATCCGCCCGCTGACCCTCGCTGATTACAAGGCGGGCAAATCGCTGCCGGTCTCGCTCTATTCCCATGCGGACCAGGTCAAGCAATGGCAGACCTGCATCCCCGACCAGCGCACCGCCGTCGGTTGGGGCGGCCGCGCGGCCGATATCATCGCCTCGCTCAACGACCCCAGCCAGGTTTCGATGAACATCTCGCTCTCCGGGCAGAATGTTTTCCTGACCGGCCAGAAGGCGTTCACTTATAGTGTCGGGTCCAGCGGCGCCACGGCACTGACCGGCTACGACACCACGGCCGTGAACAACCTCACGGCCCAGCGCACCAAGGGCGTGGACGGCATGCTGGGCCAGCAATACCGCAGCCTCTTCGAGCAAACTTACGCCAACACCTCCCGCGGGGCGATCGACTCCTACAAGCAATTCACGGACGCCCTGTCGGGCGTGACGCTGAGCACGGTCATCCCGGGCGGCAATTCGGTGGCCAGCAATCTCGCGATGGTGGCCCGCACCATCTCCGCGCGCGCCAAGCTCGGCGCGCGCCGCCAGGTTTTCTTCGTGCTGTTGGGCGGATTCGACCTGCACGACAACCTGCTGGCCGGACAGACGGCGCTGCTCAAGACCGTCAGCCAGGGCGTCAACACCTTCTGGTCCGCGCTGGGCGAGATTGGCATGCAGGATCAGGTCACCCTTTTCTCGGCCTCGGATTTTGGGCGCACACTCACCTCCAACGGCGACGGCTCGGACCATGCCTGGGGCGGCAACCACTTCGTGCTCGGCGGCGCCGTGAAGGGTGGCCAGATTTTCGGGGACAAGGCGTCGGGTTACTATCCCGATATGCAAAATCTCTCCGCGCTCGACACCGGGTCGGGCCGGCTGATCCCGGGGGTGGCGGTCGACGAGTATGCGCGCGACCTGCTCACCTGGTTCGGCATCAGCAGCACGGATCTGAACTATGTGCTGCCGGCCTTCAGCAGCCGCTTCGCCGGGCGCAACGCGCTGGGCATTATGGGTCAGGCCTCGTCCACGCCGGCTCCGACCACCACGCCGGCGTCCACGCCGGCCCCGACCACGACATCCAGTGGCAGCAGCGGCAGCGGCAGCGGTAGCAGTGGTGGCGGCGGCGGTGGGGCCACCAGTCCGGTCTTCCTGGCGGCCTTGGGTGCGGCGGCGTTGTTGCGCCTCCGGCAGAAACGCTTGGCGGCGGCGAAGTCGCCTCCCAGTGAAACCGGCGGTCCGCCCACCGCTTAACGATACAAAGCACCGGGGGGCTTGCGGAGGATTGGCGGGTTTGTTCGATTACCGGTCCTATGCCCCGTTCCGAAAAGACCGTGCTGCTCGTGGCCAATGGCGACCTGCGCCAGTCCGCCAACCAAGTCTGCTGGCCCGCCCAGGCGGCCATGGAAAAGAAGCTCGCCGCCGCTGTGGCCGCGCAAGGCCGCCAGCTCCAGCGGGCCCACCCTTACAAGCCGGCCATCAAACATGGCTTCATTTCCTCGCAGAAGGAAGGACTGGCCGTCTTCGCCCAGCTCGATCCCGCGGCGCCGCTCATCGTGGCCGAGGCGGTCTGGCAATATTCGCATCATCTGCTCGCCGGCCTCATCAGTCACCGCGGCCCTATCCTGACCGTCGCGAACTGGAGCGGCCAGTGGCCGGGCCTCGTGGGCATGCTCAACCTCAATGGTTCGCTGACCAAGGCGGGCGCGAAATACTCCACGCTCTGGAGTGACAACTTCGACGACGCTTATTTCCTGACGGGCCTGGCCCGCTGGCTGAAGACCGGCGTCACCACCCACCGCACGCCGCACGTGCGGGCATTCGCGAAAGCCCGCGTGCCGGCGAAGGCAAAAACTGTCGCAAAAAAAATCGCGACCGACCTGCGCGTGAAGAAGTCCATCATGGGCATCTTCGACGAGGGCTGCATGGGCATGTATAACGCCATCATCCCTGACGACCTCCTCTATAATGTAGGCGTGTGCAAAGAGCGCCTCTCGCAATCCGCGCTCTACTACGCCGCCACCCAGGTCACCGACCGGGAGGCGAAGGGGGTGTTCAACTGGTATATTAAGAAAGGCTTCAAGTTCCACTTCGGCCAAAACGAGGCCACTGACCTCACGCCGCGCCAGGTGCTCTGGCAGTGCAAAACCTACATCGCGGCCTGCCGCATCGCCGACGAGTTCGGCTGCGAGACCATCGGCATCCAATATCAACAGGGCCTCAAGGACCTGCTGCCCGCCTCCGATCTCGTCGAGGGCACGCTCAACTCGACCGACCGGCCGCCGGTGAAGAACGCCGCCGGCCGGGTCATCCGCCCGGGCTCGCCCATCGTGCATTTCAATGAGGTGGACGAATGCGCTGGCCTCGACGGCCTGTTCACGAACCGCGTGCACGCGGCGCTGGGCCAGCCGGTCGCCAACACGCTGCACGACTTGCGCTGGGGCGATTGGGATCATTCCGGCACGACCGACGACTACGTCTGGGTCTTTCTCATTTCCGGCAGCGCGCCGGCCGATCACCATATCGGCGGCTGGGCGGGCTCGGACTCGCTGCGGCAGCCGCCGATGTATTTCCGGCTCGGTGGCGGCACGCTCCGCGGCATCGCCAAGCCCGGCGAGATTGTCTGGAGCCGCGTGTTCGTGCAGGGGGGCAAGCTCAAGATGGACCTGGGCCGCGCCAAGGTCATCGCCCTGCCGCGCGCCGAGACCGAGCGCCGGTGGAAGGAGACGACCCCGCAGTGGCCGATCATGCACGCGGTCACCTATGGCGTGAACCGCGACCTGATGATGGCGCGTCACCAAGCCAACCACATCCAGGTGGCCTACGCGAAGTCGGCGGCCGCCGCCGACCTCGCCGCCTACACCAAGGCGTCGCTCGCGGCCCAGCTTGGTATTGAAGTCGCGTTCTGCGGCACCAAGGCCGACGGGTCGGCGTTCTGATGGAGGGCCCAGCTCCCGCTGGGCCGCGAACGTGATATCACTTGCGTGTGCACGGCCCAGCGGGAGCTGGGTCCTCCACCTTACAAGTCGAACCACGGCCGCAGCGTGCGGCTGAGCTCGTCGTGCTTGGCCTGCAGGTCGCGATAAAGCGCGCGGTGCTTCGCCTGCGGCGTGCAGCGGGTGCGCTCATCCATGGCCACGGTGTTCGCCGTGAAATCGGTGAGCTTCACCTTGCGGCCTTCGCGCAACGCGACGCACCACGCGGCCTGCAGCGCGCCGCCGAGCGCCGCGCCTTCGTCCTCCACCATGGCGACGACCGGCACGCCGAAGATGTCCGCCATGAGCTGGCGCCAGACGGCGGAGCGCGCCCCGCCGCCGGTGAGGCGGATCTCGCGCGGCTTCACGCCGAGGGCGGCGAGCCGGCGCAGGCCGTAATTCATGTTGAGCGTCACGCCCTCCATGGCGGCGCGCGCCAGGCTGCCGGGCGTGAGCGTCGCGCGGCTCAGGCCGGCCAGCACGCCGGTGCCGCGGGGCAGGTTGGGTGTGCGCTCGCCGTCGAAATAGGGGAGGAGGGCCAGGCCACCGGCACCGGCCGGCGCGCTCGAGACCGCGTAATCGAGCTGGGCGTGGTCCCAGCCGAAGAGCCGGCAGAATTGCTCGGTGACGAGTGTGACGTTCATCGTGCACAGCAGCGGGAGCCAGCCGCCGCTGGATGAACAGAAGGCCGCGATCTCCCCGTGCGGATCGACCACGGGCTTGGCGCTGGAGGCGAAGATGGTGCCGCTGGTGCCGAAGCTGGCGCTCACCACGCCGGGGACGACGTTGCCGGTGCCGATGGCGCCCATCATGTTGTCGCCGCCGCCGGCGCTGACGACCACGTCGGCGGAGAAGCCGTATTTCCGCGCCAGCTCCGGCCGCAGCGTGCCCGCGGCGGCGGACGAAGCCGAGAGTGGGGGCAGCCAGTCGCGCAGGTTTTTGTCGATGGCATTGATGACCTTGGTCGACCAGGTGCGCTGCCGGACGTCCATGAGCGCGGTGCCGGAAGCGTCGCCGGGCTCCATGAAATAATTCCCGGTGAGATGATAATTGAGATAATCGTGCGGTAGCAGCACGTGGCGGAGGCGCCGGTAGTTCGCCGGCTCGTGGCGTTTCAGCCAGAGGATCTTCGGTGCGGTGTAGCCGGGCAGGAAGGGCAGGCCGGCGGTGCGGATGACAGCCTTCGGGCCGCCGAGCTTCTTCGTGAGCAATTCGCATTCCTGCGTCGTGCTGGTGTCGCACCAGAGTTTGGCCGGGCGGATCACGGCGCCCGCGGCGTCGAGCGGGACAAAGCCGTGCTGCTGGCCGGAGACGCCGAGGCCACGCACGCGGTTGCGGTCGATCCTCGCCGCCACTTCGCCAATCACAGTGTCGAGGGCGGCGGTCCACCCGGCCGGGTGCTGTTCCATGTGGCCGGCGGGCAGGCCCGCGATGAGCGTGTGCGGCGCGCGGGCCTCGGCGACCACGCGGCCGGTGTCGAGGTCGAGCGCGACGGCCTTGGTGCTTTGCGTGCCGCTGTCGATGCCGAGATAAATACTCACGCGCGCAAACGGCTTCAGCCGTGGAGATACGTGTTGAGCAGGTTTTCGAGGTATTCCTGCTTCCCGGAGCGCGGCTGGGGTTCACCGAGCTTGGTCAGCACGAGCTTGTTCAGCTCGCGGAAATTGGTGCGGCGCTTCTCGATCGCGCGGCCGTAGCCGGTGTCGAAGCTGCTGTAGCGCTCGGCGACAAAGGCCTCGAACTTCCCCTCGGCGAGGATCCGGCGCGCGAGCTTGAAGGCCAGGGCGTAGGCGTCCATGCCGCCGATGTGGGCGTGGAAGAGGTCCGCCGGGTCGATCGAGGGACGACGGAGCTTGGCATCGAAGTTGAAACCGCCGGTGCCGAGGCCGCCGGCGCGGAGGATGGAGACCATCGCGAGCGTGAGCTCCTTGACGTTGGTGTTGAACTGGTCGGTGTCCCAGCCGAGGAGCAGGTCCCCGGTGTTGGCATCGATCGAACCCAGCATGTCCTGCGAGGCCGCGACCTCGATCTCGTGCTCGAAAGTGTGGCCGGCGAGCGTGGCGTGGTTGGTCTCGATGTTGAACTTGAAGTGTTTCTCCAGCCCGTAGGTGCGGAGGAAGGCGATGCCGCTGGCGACGTCGAAGTCGTATTGGTGCTTCGTCGGCTCCTTCGGCTTGGGCTCGATGAGGAACTGGCCCTTGAAGCCGATGCTCTTCGCGTAGTCCACGGCCATGTGCAGGAACGCCGCCAGATGGTCCTGCTCGCGCTTGAGGTTGGTGTTGAGGAGCGTCTCGTAGCCCTCGCGGCCGCCCCAGAAGACGTAGTTCTCGCCGCCGAGGGCCTTGGTCACGTCGAGAGCTTTCTTCACCTGCGCCGCGGCGTAGGCGAAGACGTGGGCGTCGGGATTGGTGGACGCGCCGCACATGTAGCGCGGGTTGGAAAAGAGGTTGGCGGTGCCCCAGAGCAGCTTCACCCCGGTGGCCTTCTGCAGCTGCTTGGCGTGGGCGACCACGCGGTCGAGGTTGCGGTTCGACTCGGCGAGGGACTTGCCCTCGGGTGCGATATCGCGGTCGTGGAAGCAGTAGAACGGCGCGCGGATCTTGGTGAAAAACTCGAAGGCGGCGTCGAGGCGCGTCTTCGCAATCGAGATCGCGTCGGCGCCTTTTTCCCACAGGCGGACGATAGTGCCGGGGCCGAACGGATCAGAGCCCACGCCGCGGAACGAGTGCCAGTACGCGATGGAGAAGCGCAGGTGCGCCGACACCGTTTTCCCGTCAATGACCTCGGCGGGATTGTAGTGGTGGAATGCGAGCGGGTTGTCGGACCGGGGGCCTTCGTAGACGATGGCCTTGATCTTGGGAAAGTGGGCGCGGGCTTTTTTCATGGGGGACGGCGAAGCTAGACAGCGCCCCGCGCCGGAACCAGCGGAAAAATTCCCGCGGGATCAGACCGGAGGGGCGGCGGGTGGCTTCTCCTCTTTCCTCATGAAAAATCGCCGCC
>JANYAM010000234.1 GCA_025361365.1 Opitutus sp.
CTCGTCTCCTTCGACAACCTCGTCGTCATGGGCATGGGCGAACCGCTGCACAACTACGACGCCATCATCCGCGCCCTCACCATCCTCAACGCCGAGTGGGGCCTCGGCTTCGGCGCGCGCCGCATCACCCTCTCCACTTCCGGCCTCGTGCCGAAGATCAAGCAGCTCGCCGACGAGCCGCTCGGCATCCGCCTCGCCATCTCCCTCCACGGCGCCACCGACGAGGTCCGCGAGCAAATCATGCCGGTCAACAAGAAGTGGCCCCTCGCGGAACTCATTCCCGCCATCCGCGAGTTCTCCGCGAAGCACGGCCGCATGGTGACGCTCGAGTTCATCCTCATCGAGGACATCAACGACTCGCTCGACCAGGCCGCGAAGCTCCGCGACATCGCCTACGACCTGCACGCCCACGTGAACCTCATTCCCTACAACACCGTCGAGGGCCTGCCGTGGAAGCGCCCGAGCCTGACGCGGCAGGAGAAGTTCGCGCAGGTGCTCGACCGCGGCGGCGTGTCCGTCACGCTCCGCCGCGAAAAAGGTCACGCCATCGACGCGGCGTGCGGCCAGTTGCGGTTAAAAACGGAGAGGGCCCGCGAGGCCGCTGCGGCAACGTGAAGCATCATGCCCAATTTCTGTCATTCTGAGCGAAGCGAAGAATCCAGCCGTCCGAATATGATGCCAGCCTCGCTCAACTGGATTCTTCGCTTCGCTCAGAATGACAACCAGGGGAACGGGAGTTCTACATGAGCATCTCCGGCTTCATGGAAACCGCAGTTCGATTGATCCTACTCGTAACGGGCCTGCTGCTGCCGGGCTCGATGCTGCTGCGCGCGCTGCGCCTGCCGTGGTCGCTGGCCGCGGCCTTCGCCACTTCCGCCGCCACCCTGTATGTGGTCGTGCTGGTTTTTGCGTGGACCGGCGCGGTCATCTCGCTGGTCACGCTCGCCGCCGGGCTCGGCCTCGTGACGCTGCTGGCCCGGCTCGTGCCGGCGCGCCCCAGCACCACGCAGATCAGTTCGTCTTTCGCCGGCTTCACGCAGATGGGCTGGTGGCTGCCGCTCTACGGCGCGTTCTGGCTCATCGTGGTCTGGCGACTCGGTTTTTATCCGCTGAACGGGCCGGATGTCACTTTCCGCTGGAGCTGGTTGCCCGAGCAGATGCTGGCCTTCGGCTCCCTGGATTTTTATCCCCCGCGCAGCGGCGCGGATTTTGTCCGCTACTTCTGGGCCGAGAGCATTCCACCGGGTGTCGCCAGCCTCTATGCCTGGGCCTATGCCTGCGCCGGCAGCAAGCAGGCGCTGTGGACTTCGCCCGTCGTCGCGCTGCAATTGCTCGCGGTCCATGAGCTCGTCTGGCGGCTGGCCAGCCGCTGGGGCGGCGAGGTCGTTGCCCGCCGGGCGGTGCTGCTCGCCGCGGCGTGCCCGCTGCTGACGTGGTCCGTCATCATGGGTCAGGAGACGGGCCTGACGGCCGTTGCGGTGGTCGGCCTCGTCTGGAGCCTGTCGCACCTGCGCGACGATAATGGCAACCGCTGGGCCGTGCTCGCGGGGATCTTTGCCATCGTCGCCACCAGCACGCGCGAATATGGCCCGATTTTCCCGCTCACGGCGGTCGCCGCCACGGTATGGCTGCAAGCCCCGCGCCGGCAGACCTGGTTGCTGGCCGCCGTGGCGTTGCCCGTGGCCTTCGCCTGGCCGCTGCGCGTGTGGCTGCTGACGGGCAACCCCGTCTACAGCTTGAACGTCCTCGGTCTTTTCAAAACGAACCCGGTCTTCACCGCCTGGAATGACCTGCTGCGCAGTCCTTCCGCGGAAGCGCTGGGCAAGCCCGCGAGCTGGCTTTCGCTCGGCCGCTACACCGTGCTCTGGGCCCTGCCGGCGGTCGCGGGCTTGGCGGCCCTGGTGGCCTTGCTCATTCAACGGCTGCGCGAAGCACGGATCGTGGCCCTCTTTGTCGCGCTGGTGGCCCTGCTCTGGCTGGCCTCCGTGGGCTACACCGCCGGTGGTTTGTTTTATTCGCTGCGGGTCCTGAGCCCGGCGCTGGCGCTGCTCGCTGTCGTGGCGAGCTATGGTCTCGGGTTCTGGGTGCAGCATCCCGCCGCTGTGAGATACGCGACCCTGGGCGTGGCGCTGGTCTTGCTGGAATCCCTGCCCAAGACGCTTGTGTTGCCGGAAAATCCCTACCGGCTCGCCGTGCCGGAGTGGCCGCAGGCGGCAGGACAATTTTCCACCGTGGTGCGCGACGTCAATGCCGGATTGGTGGCGCGAATCCAGGCGCTGCCCGGGCACGGGGGCATGATCGTCTCGGACTATGCCGGCCTGCCGCGGGTGCTCGCGCCGCTCGGCGTCCCGGTTGCGCCCTTGTGGAGCCCGGAGATCGCGTGGCTGTTCGACGAGAAGCTCAAGCCCGAGGAAGTGGCGCGGCGGTGGAGCAAATCCGGTCTGCGCTACGTCGTGATCGTCAAGATCGGGGCGACCGCCAATTTCCTCCAAAGCCACGCCCGGTGGCGGGCGCCTTATTTCACGCTGCAGCCGGCCGCCGAAACACCCACCCTCGTCATCCTCGAGGCCACGGTGCCGGCCGGGCCCGCGAAGTAAGACGCAATCCACGCTGGACGCCGCCGCGAAATCACCGCAGAGCAATGGGCGTTCATGACCGCCGACCGGCCCATCTTCGAGCTCTTCGCGCAGCAACGTCCGCTGCGCTCGCTGGAGTTTTTCCCGCCCAAGGATGACGCCGGCGTCGAGGCCCTGCGGCAGACCGCGACGGCGCTGAAGAAGATCGCGCCGGACTTCGTGTCCGTCACCTACGGCGCCGGCGGCAGCACGCGCGAACGCACCGCGCAGGTCAGCCGGCTGCTGCGCACCGAGATCGGCTTCACGGTCATGCCCCACCTCACCTGCGTCGGCCACACGCGCGAGGAGCTGAACGGCGTCGCCGACCAGCTCCATGCGGGCGGCTACCGCAACATCATGACGCTCCGCGGCGACCCGCCGAAAGGGCAGACCGAGTTTGTACCTTACAAGGACGGCCTGCGCTACGGCAGCGATCTCGTCGCGTTGCTCAAGGCACGCCATGCGGACTTCTGCCTCGGCGTCGGCGGCTACCCGGAGAAACATCCCGAGGCGCCGTCGCTTGAGACCGACCTGGACAACCTGAAGCGCAAGGTCGACGCCGGCGCGGCGTTCATCACCACGCAGCTCTTTTTCGACAACGAAGTCTATTACCGCTTCGTGGAAAAGTGCCGCGCCCGCGGCATCACGATCCCGATCGTGCCGGGCATCATGCCCGTGCTCTCGCTGAAGCAGATCAAGCGCTTTACCGAGATGTGCGGCGCCACGCTGCCCGCCCAACTCACCAAGCGCCTCGAGGCCGCCGGCGAGGCGCCCGAGATCCTCGAATCGGTCGGCAACGAGTGGGCCGTGACGCAAATCCGCGACCTCGTCGCGCACGGCGCGCCGGGTTACCACCTCTACATCATGAACCGCGCGAAAGCCGCGCTGGCTCTCGCGGCGGGACTGGCAGCGTAATCTTAGAGGTCACCTTTCGGTAGCTGATTGTGCCGACTGGTTAGCTTCTTCTGTGATAGGTGCCTCGATGCGTTGAATAACTCTGAGGCTACCATCACTGATAACGAGATGTTCTGCGCGGACTACGCGCACCATACGCATCACACCCGGCTTATCTTCGCCGAGCGGCACGACAGTAAAATCACCGAACACTAGATTCTCTCCTCGTGCTAATTCTGCCAGCTTTGCCGGCATCACTGGCTTCTCCGAGGAAATCTCGGTGACGCCGAGGATTCGCTTCGTTCCAACAATCCAAATCCTAAAGCCGGGGTTACCATTGTAGAGCGACAAACGTCCATGAACCTGAAAAGCACCGTTAACCTGTTTTTCTTCAGCCGCCGCGCTGCAAGAAATGCACGAGAGGAAACTCAAGGCGATAAACCAGTGCTTCATTTTACTATCCCCCCGCGAACACCGGCCGGAAGCCCGCGTCAGTCAAGATCTGCGCGATCTTCTCGCGCTGGTCACCCTGGATCTCGATCTCGCCGTCCTTCACCGTGCCGCCGCAGCCGCAGGCGCTGCGCATCTTTTTGCAGAGCGATTCTTTCTCGGGCAGGCGGATGCCCATGAAACCGGTGACGATCGTCACGGTCTTGCCGCCGCGTCCGGCGGTCGTGCGCTTGATGTCGACGCGGCCGCGGTTCTTGGCGGGCGCGTCCTTGCGGGGCGAGCCTCCTTCGCCAAGGCTACGGAGGCCATGGGGCGCACCGCCCCCAGCAGAATTCGAAGGCGCGCTGGGCAGGCCGGCACCGCTCAGCGCCGCGAACGGATTCTGGCCGAGCGACTGGCCGCCTTGGGTGGGGATTTTGTTTTCGGACGACATGACAAAGTTATTTGGAAAACTGGAAATCAGGACGGAAGCGCGGACCGAATTTTTCCAGCCTTCCTGATTTCCGCATTCAGTTGCGGCGATCAGTGCCCTCCCCCGCATCCGCCCGGAGGCGACGCAGGCTTGGTGAACTGGCTGGCACCGCCGAGATAAGCGAGGGCCTTGGCGTAGCTGCGGCC
>JANYAM010000246.1 GCA_025361365.1 Opitutus sp.
CCTCGGTGTCGCGCAGATGAAGATCGGCGACAAGGTGAAGCTGACCATCCCGCCTCACCTCGGCTACGGGGCCAACGGTTATCCCGGCGCCATCCCGCCGAACGCCACCCTCGTCTTCGACGTTGAGTTGCTGGGAATCGGGTAAGACCGTGTAGGGTCGCCGCTCGTCGGCGGACCGTTCCGCGCGACACACGGTCCGGCGGCAAGCGCCGACCCTACAACCAATGCAGCGCGCCGGCCACCAGTGCCGCCCAGACGAAAAACGCCGCGGCGAATTTCAGCTGGAAGGATCCCTTCGCGGACTTGTGCCGGAAAACCAGGATCCCGAGCAAACCGCCCGGCCAACCGCCGAGCACGCTCGCCCAAAACAGCGATGCCTCTGACGCACGCCGGCCACCACGCCCGGCCCGCCACTGGTCGAAGCCAAACAGGACGAGGGTCCACACGCTAGCCACGATAATCCAACCAATGAAAATCTGCCGCATCTCGGTTTCACTCATACCCAATCCTCCAGATGGTATGGCCACCAAGAGTCGCAAAAACTGCCCCTGCCCTGTCGCCGTGAATCTTCCGCGCGCCGATAGGCGCCTTGCGAGTATCGTTCGCCGACGGGATTTTGTGGCTTTTTGTGGCTAAAAATTCCGGCGCCTTTCGGTCGTGGCCTTGCATTCGTGATTTTATTCCACCCCACCCTTCCCGGGCACCAGCGGCCCCGACAGATACCGCTGCGGCCGTGCGCTCGGTCGGCGCGCTGTAGGGCCGCCGGCGATAGCCGCCGCGGTTCGGATCGGCCGCGCAGCTGAGCTGGAAGTCCTGCATGCGCTGGAAAATCCCGTGCAGCTGCGCCGGCTCCTGGTAATGGTCGAGCCCCGTCCGCTCGAGCACGGTGAGCAGCTCATGCACGGCCTCGAGCGTGGACAGGCAGCCCTCGACCGGCTGCTGCTTGATGATGTAGCGGCTCGGCGCCGACGGCGTGAACATGAGGCGCGGCAGCCGCTGCAGGCTCGGGCTGAGGCGCAGCATCTTGCGCGCACCGCTCCAGGTGGCATCGAGCAGGAAGACCGTGAGCTGACGCTCGGAAACCTGAGACCTGAGGATCATTTGCGGCGCTCAGGTTGAGCGCCTCCTTGCCGGGATAAAGCAGCACCGGATAATTTTCCGGGTCGTTGATCAGCGCCTGCACGGCCTCGTCGCTGTCGAAACCCGTGCCCATGTGGATCTCGCTGTTCGGCAGGCAAAGATGCGTCAGCCGGCCGGTGCCGGCCTTCTCCTCCTTGAATTCCTTCGGGTGCATCAGGAACACGAAGCGCGTGCGCGTCGGCATCGGCCGCAGCGATGCGCACCAGCAGAGCGGCTGCGGCCAAAAGCACCTATAGCACATCACCCTCATGGCCCCAGTTTTGGCGGAACCCGCGTCGAATCGCCGTAAATCTTGCGTCCGCGGCCTGCGCGCCTCGGCACGGCCTTGAACCATCCGAAGAATAATGCACATTACCGGCGTGCTCCTTTTCAAGCGCATCTTGGATTTCAAGCAGGCCGCCTTGGCCAGGCTGCGCGACAAGCGGAAAGGCGTCCGGCACCCCGTGGGTCCCGCTTTCCCGCTCAAGGGCACGGTCAGTCTCCGGGGCGGTGCCGCCACCGCCTGTGATTGGTCCGGCTCGCCCGCCAACCTCTCCTCCAACGGGGTCAGCCTGTTCCTGCCGCCCGCGACCATCACGGCCCGCGGCGAAAAGACCACCCTGCGCCTGTCGATCGACCAATACGCCCTGCGGCTGCCCGGCGTCGTCGCGCATTTTCGCGTGCTGTCCACCCATGCGGTGTGCGGCCTGACGCTGGAGTTTCCCGACTTCACGGCCCAAAAGGCTTTTTTCCAGCTGCTCGAGGCGGTGTGCCTCGGCGGATCCATGGCCCCGGTCAAGTCCGCTACCGTCGCCGGCTGCCCACCAGGCCTGAGCGTGGAGCAATACTGCGCCGACGCGAAATCGCGGCTGGCCGTGTGGCGCCAGGCCGCCACCCGGCAAATTGACAGTTTTGAGCTGGTGATCGATGGCCACTGTCTGCGCGGTGAGGCCCGGGGCCCGACGCTGGAGGTTTACGCCCGGCAGGCCGGCGGCGGAACGGGCAAGACCGCGCGGTCAGACCCCGCCTACAATCTCTCCGCGGACGTAACCGGGGAAGTGCGCCAACTCTTTCGCTGGGTGTTACTCAACTTCACCAAGGTGGTGCCGGCCGATGTGCAGGCCTTCATGCAAGAAGTGATCAAGGGCACCCGGACCCCGGCGGAGCAGGCGATCAGCCGTTCGTTTGCCCCGCCGTCTTCCGCGCCACCGTCTTTCCCGCCGCCGCGGCCCCGCCGGTCGACCACCCGCCCGCCCCTATCCCTCAAGTAAGGACGCGCCGGGACCAACTCACTCGCGCCCGAGGGTCTCCGATTTCGGGCAATACGCCACGAGCAGCCAGTTGATGACCGCCAGCACGCCCAGGCCGGTGAGGCCGTTCTCCATGGAGCGCAGCAGTTGTTGTCCCGGCTGGTCGGCATAAGGGAAGGCCGGCACCAGGAACTGCACGGCGATCGTCAGCGCCTTGGCCGCGACCCAGGCCAACGGGGCCGTGAACCAAAAGGCCGGCCAGCGGCTCATCATCACGGCGGCGCCGAGCGCGAAAAAGCCCACCTCAAGTCCCATGGTGCCCACCATCGATAAGGCCGGCAGCCCCGTGAGGGCCAGGCTCACCAGCGGCGTCACGAGACCGATCGCAAGTCCCAGCAAGGCGCCATAA
>JANYAM010000255.1 GCA_025361365.1 Opitutus sp.
CGGCCACGTCAACCGGCTGCACGGCATCGCCGCGACGCAAAGCCTGCAGCTGGGAATCTGGGCCGACATGCTCTACTTTATCCCAGAGGCCATTCCGTTGCTGCCCCGCGGCATCACGGCTTACGACTGGTATTATTATCCGTTCGCGCGGAAGCCGCGCGTGGAGTTCTTTAATTTTGCCGAGCGCGACCTGCTGCCGGCGCTGCGCCAGCAGGGCATCGCTTACTACGGCTGCCCGATGAACGGCGCGTTCCGCCACGAACCGCTGCCCGTCTTTGGCGACCGCCTGGGTAATATCCGCTCGTGGTGGGAACGCTGCACCGCGACCAAGGCCGAGGGCTTTCTTGTCACTTCATGGGAAGCCTACCGGCTGGCGCTGGAAACGACCACGCTGGTGGACGCCGCCGCGGCGAATCTCTGGCTCGAACCCACCCAGGATGACGCCACCACAATGCTGACCCGTGGTCTCGAGCGGACCTTCCATTCCAAGGCCGCCCGGCCCCTTGCCCGCGCGCTGCTGGCCGCCGACGAGCACGCCTTCGCCGGCTATGCCCGCTGGCAGATCAACGACCGCTGGGATGTTTTCGCGGGCAGCGAAAGCCTCAAACCCTATCAAAAAGAAGAGCGCTTCTTCCACCGCCTGCTCGCCGCGGACCTGGCGTGGCCGAAGGCTCTGGCGGCCAGTCTCGCTTTCCGGCATTATCTGGCCCGGCGCGATGTCCTCGTGCGGGAGGCGGCCCGCACCGTGTTCCAGCTGAGGCGGCGGGGCGGGGACGCCACGCTTCAGCTCAAGCAGATACAGGCAGCCGCCACCGAGTTCGCCCTAGCGCTGAAGGCCGGCCGCACCGCCGCCCGCGCCATGTGGTCGCGGACCCGCGACCGGCACGTGCGGGGCCAAAACGAAACGATCCTTGATGCCGATTCGCTACGCCTCACCGCCTGGCGCGAGTGGTTGAAGAAAGCCTACAAAATACCCGCGATGATCATGGAAACGACACCCGTGTGCGGCAAATGGCAGCTGCAATTCATTGTGCACAATTTCGCTCCTGCGGTGCAAAAAGTCAGCGTGGAACAGCTGGACGCCAACGGGGTGTGGCGTGGATTGGCCAGCCGTTACACTATCGAATTCCGTGCAGCGGCCGCCCGCCCGGTCTCCAAGTTAAAGCGGGAATACACTGTGCCGGTTGATTCGGCCGCGACCAAATTACGCATCGTGGTCGGTGGGGTCGGGCAAGTGGCCGTCAGCCATGTGACCTTGACCAACGGGATCGAGAAACAAGCGATGCGCCCCTTGGGCCGAAAGATCATCCTGGGTTGCCGCGCGCCGCAGCGTGGCCTGCCCGATCCCGCCCTGCCAGCCGAACCGGGGCTACTGGTGGAATGCGACGGCTAAATCCGGGCAATTATTTCTGTCCGGGCAAGGATAGCGGCAACACCCGCACCCGGTTGTTCACGCCCATCACCTCCAGCCAGAAGCTGCCGAAGGATGAGGGCGTGATTCTCACGTGCGCGGCCCGGATCGCCGGCGTGTACTGGTAGATGTCGGTTTTATTCTGTTGGATCCACCTCGTCCCATCCTCAAGGGTAAACACCGTCCGACCGCTCCACCCGCTGAAGTCCCCCACCAATTGGCTCTCGAGCGGCTCCGTCTTCTCGGGCTTTTCGGCAGCATGGGTGAGCGTGACCAGCGCGGCAAACCAGCTGGGCTTCTGCTTGGCCGTATCCGGCCGGGCTGCAGACGCCTTCAAGACCGCTGCCGCACTCTTGGATTCAGCCGCCTGCGACCTGGCCTCCGCTTCCTGGGCCTTTGTTTCCGCCGCTGAGATTTTCGCCTCAGCCTCGCGCACTTTCGCCTCGGCGAGCCGTGCTTTTTCCTGGGCCTCCCTGACCTTGGCCTCGGCAGCCAAGACCTTCTCCTCGGATTCTGCTGGGCTGACGACCATGGCAAGAGGTGCCGGCGACGCCGCTTCTGCCACGCCACCCGCCTTGTAGCGTTGCACCAGCGCTTCCAATTTGGCGAGTTCCGCCGGACTCAATTTCTGCAGGCCGGCCGCGCCGAATTCCTGCGCCGGCACTGTGCGCACAAATCCCTCGTCGCCCCGCACCCATGCCGCCACTGCCAGTAGTCCCCATGTCAGAAAGATTTTTCTCATGAAGAAGATTGTCAGCCCCCCTCATCGCGCGGCAATGAGATTGTAACCGACCGGGGCCGTGGCGTCTTGATCCTGTATTGCCTGGGGGACAGGAGTCGGTTCGCGGCTTCCAAAAAAACAGCGGCTCCTGTGGGAGCCGCTGTTGCATTCAAAGCGAACGGATTGCGCCGGGCTTAGAAGTTTTTCTTCAGCTCCAAGAAGTACTGGCGGCCGATGATATCATAGGTCGTCTTATTCGTGTTAGACTCGCTCGATCCGGAGCCACCACCGGGGACGTAGAAGGCTTGGTTATCGAACACGTTGAGCACGCCAGCCGTGATGGACATCCCCTTGGCCCAGTTCTGCCCGAAGTTGGGCAGCGTATAGGTCGCGGAGAGATCCACCGTCGTATAGGACTTGAGCTTGTAGGCCATGCCGTCAGCCCGGAAATCGTTAACCGGGCTGGCCCCACCGAACAGATCGCCCGGGGCATTGACTGAAGGCAAGTAGGTGGCCGAGAGGGACGCTTTCAGGTCCTTGAAAGCCCAATTGAGATAGGGCTTCAGCACATAGCGGGGCAGGTTACCATTGGCCAGACCGAGGCCGTTGGCCCCATCTGTGAAGACGCCTGCGTATTCTGCATAAGCCACGCCGGGATTGGCCCGGGCCTTGTAGCTCAGGAGGTAATTAGCCCGCACACCGAAGTCGAAATATCCGGTCGCACTGGTATCAAGTTTGTAATCAAGATCGATGTCGATGCCGCTGGTCATTTGATCGCCTTGCGGATCGGTCGCCAACACGAGTTGTGACACGTTCGTGCTGGTAACCTGATTGGTCGTGGCGGTAGTGACCTTGGTGCCATCGTTGAAGGTCAGGCCGGCGGCATACTTGGAGCCGACGCCCTTGGCATTGATGTCAGCGACGATCGCATTGTAATCAAAACCACCCACTTTATCCTGCTTAATGTGGTAGTAGTCCACCGAGAGGCTGAAGCCCTTGAGTGCCTTAGGGGAGTAGACAATGCCACCGGTGTAGGACTTCGACTTGGAAGCCTGCAGGTTGGGATTGCTAGTTTCAAGGGTGCCGACAAATTGACCGGAAACCAATGTGATGGGAGTGGCGGCTCCGCCCGGACCGGTGGAACCGGTGGCGCTCACGGGAACACTAACTGTGGGAGAATTGCCGCCCGGAGGACCGAACAAAGCGCCGATCGAAGGGGCAATGAAACCTTCGGACCAAGTGGCGCGGACGACCAACTGATTATCAATTGGCTTCCAAAGGACACCGAACTTGGGGGTCTTGGCCGTGCCGCCCGGCTTTAGGAATTCGGCGCGGAATGCCGCCGTGAGGTCGAGGGTGTGAGCGCCGGGCATGTTCATTTTCGAGCTCACGAGAGGAATATCTGTCTCGAGAAATACGGAGCGCGTGCTGCGCTGGCCACCAGGGAAGCCTACCTGCTTGTTGAAGCCCAAGGCGCCACCGGTGGTAAAGTTACTATCAGCGTGATTTTCCAGGCGTTCCCGACGGGACTCGCCACCGAGCACGAAGGTGAAGTCTCCCGCGGGCAATTCGAACGGCTTGCCGACCAAGCGGGCGTCAACCATGCGGACGTCAGCCAGACCCGTGGTGAACAGGTCGGTCTTGATGGCCGCCAAGGTCGCGGGATCATTGAAGCCGGGCAGCGCGAAGTAATTATAGATGGGCAGATTGTTGCCATTGGCATCCGTCAGCACCGAAAGATACTGTCCCTTGGCGTTCTTGATGTACTGGGTGCCGTCCGCGCTGAGCAGCGGAATCATCGCCTGATTCATGACCGTGCCAGCGGCCCCGCCGTTGGTCAGGGAAGTCACCTGTTCTTTGCGATAAGAGAATGCCGCCTCCCAGTTATATTTGTCGTTAATCTCGCCACGGAAACCAGCGACGATACGGGTGACGAAGTTCTGATTGTCGACGAAACGATTGCCGAGCTCGACCAGACGTTGGCGCGGATTCGGCGCACCCGAAGTCTGACCCACACCCAAGGTGCGGCCAAACAAGTTATACGGATTGTTCGCCGGAATCGTCAGGGTATTGGGCGTAAGGCTGGCGAGGGGCGCCGGAGCCAAAACCGTACCGCCATTCAACGTGTCCGAGTAGAAGAAATCACCAAAGGCCACGAGATTCTTGCCGTAGAGTTCTTTCTCACCGGTCATCGTATAGAGTTCGCGGCGGGTTGGCACGATCAAGGCGTTGTCAAAGAGGGAGGTGTTGAGTAGGCTGGTCGTTGCAAAAGATCCGCCGGCTGAAGTCAGGATCGGCACATAAATACCTGCGTTTTGGAGATCAGTGAGGGTCAGTGGAGCATCAAGCGGGGTCGCCTTGCCGGGAGGGGTGACCAGCGAGGCGTTGTAACCTGGCTTGCCTGCGAGCAGGGGTGATCCCGCCAAGATGGCATTGTTCACACGACCGGGGAAGGAGCCCGAAAAATAATTGGGCGGATTGCCGGGAGAATTCCCCAAGGCGTTAAGTTCTTCGATCGTCAAGACGGCCAGATGCCGCTTGGTGGTGCCCAGCTGGCTGTTGTCGAAGTATTGCGCGCCGACCGTGATGAAGCCACCGGGCATGGTAACGCCGCCGACCACCCAAGCCTCCTTGGTCCTGTAGTCGTTACCGCGGTCGCGGCTCATGCGGGCGCCAACCTCGAAACCGTTGTAGTTCTTGCGGAGGATGAAGTTCACGACACCACCGATGGCATCGGAACCGTAGACCGTGGAGGCGCTGTCCTTCAGAATTTCCACGCGCTCGATCATGGCGACCGGGATGTTGCTCAAGTCACCGGAAGTGCGGCGGCCGTTGAGCAGCACCAGGGTGGTCAGATTGCGGAGTGCAATGTTGGTGGAACCGTTGCCACCGTTGTTCAGTTCCTGACCCACGTTGCCGTTGCCGGAAAAGAAGGGTGTCAGGGATTTGAGGAGCTTCAGGGGATCGGTCGCACCGGTCAGACCAACCTGGCTGCGCTCGAGAATAACCACTGGACTGGCGCTTACTTCCGACGTCAGCGGGAGATAGGAGCCAGTGACCGTGAACTTGTCGAGGTTGACAGTTTCATCTTTCTTTTCGGCCGTGGTGCTCGACTGGGCAAAAGCGGCAGAAGCCGCGAACAGGGAAAGCCCGGCGCCAAGCAGCGCCAAAGGCTTCCGTAGGTTACTTACGGAGCTAAGGTTCATAATTCGGTTGTGTGTTGTGTTGGTAGGAAACTACCCGTGACCGGCTAATTTCTTGCGGCGAGATGAACTATTTCAGCGACCAACAGCAATCTATTTCTTGAGTTGTAAAAATCGCAACTTCTACAAGCAGTAATGAACCCGCATGGTTGTATCAACGGCTTACAGATCGTGATGCCAGACCTCTTCAGGCCGGTTGACTCAACTGCCTTATCCCAATCCTATAGGAGGAGGGAAAAAATCCCGGCGCTCCATCACCCGTTATGACACCCCTTCCGCCACTCAACCAAACCCACGTGCCAGAGCGGAGCAGCTGGGTTGAGTCCGCGAACCACCCCGGGACCGACTTCCCGCTGCAAAATCTGCCTTTCGGCGTTTTCCGGACCGGTGAGGCGGCGACTCCGCGCATCGGCGTGGCCATCGGCGACCAGATTCTCGATCTGTCGGCCGCCGCCGCTCAAGGCCTGCTTCCGGCCACGGTCAGTGCGGCCTGCGGGCAACCCACCCTGAACCCGCTGATG
>JANYAM010000267.1 GCA_025361365.1 Opitutus sp.
CTGCCCAGGTTTTCCATCGTGAAGGGCTTGTTGACGGTCTCGCGGATGTTGAGCCCGGTCGCGGCCCGCGAATCGATCGGGCGGCCGTAACCGGTGAGCAGCACGGCGGGCAGGTCGGGCTTGAGCTCCGTCGCCGCGCGGATCAGGTCGATGCCGTTCAGCTCGGGCATGCTGAAGTCGGTCATGAGCAGGTCCACATCCGCCGCATTTTCCCGCAGGAAATCCAAGGCGGCGCGCGGGTGGTCGAAAACCGACACCCGGTAGCCCAGCCGCGGCAGCATGACCTTGGCCACTTCCACGATCGGGGTCTCGTCATCTACGAAGATAATGTGCTGATTCCGGCCTGCCGCCCCGCTCGCGGCCGGCTTAACCGGCGGGGCGGGCAGGTCGTCGTGCACCGGGAAGAAGAGCCGGAAGGTGGTGCCCCGGCCGGGCTGACTGGTCACGGCGATGGCGCCGTGGTGTGACTCGACGATCCCGTGCACGACGGCCAGGCCCAGGCCCGTGCCGTCGCCCACGCCCTTGGTGGTGAAAAAGGGCTCGTAGATCCGCTGGAGCGTCGCGGGATCCATGCCGTGGCCGTTGTCGGCCACGCGCAGGCAGACATAGCGTCCCGGCGGCAGGCTGGGCTTGGACTCACTCGCCTCTTGAGGCAGTGACACCACCGCCAGTGCCACCTCGAGGCGGCCGCCATGATCACGCATGGCGTGCTGGGCATTGGTGCAGAGATTGACGACCACCTGGTGGATCTGCGTCGGGTCCGCCAGCACCGTCGGCAGCCCGCGCGGGATGGCGAGCTCCAGCCGCACCGCGGGCGGCAGCGTGACCTCGATCAGCCGGGTCGCCTCGGAGACGATGCCGGCCAGATCCAGCACGCGGCGCTCCTGCTCACGCTGGCGGCTGAACATCAGGATCTGCTGCACGAGATCCTTGGCCCGGTTGCTGGCGGTCAGGATCTGCGAAACCCGGCGCTGGCCCTCGTGCTCAGTGGCAAGCTGGATCTTCAGGAGCTGGGCATTGCCGAGGATGGCGGCGAGGATGTTGTTGAAATCGTGCGCGATGCCCCCGGCCAGCGTGCCGATCGCCTGCAATTTCTGCGCCTGTCGCAGCTCTTCCTCGAGCTTTCGCTTCAGCTCCTCGGCCTGGCGCCGCTCCGTGATGTCGCGAACCATTGCCAGCAGGCGTCCGTCTGCCAGGAGCTTGGTGCTGGTCTCGCCGTAAAAGACGGAACCATCCTTGCGGCGGAAGCGGTAGGTGCTGAACCGCAGGCCCTGCTGCGCCAACTCGGCGAGGCAGTGGCGCAGGTAGTCGTGATCCTCCGGGGCGATGAGATCGACGGCACTCCGGGCCAGCAGCTCCTCGCGGCTGAACCCGCTGATGCTAACCGCGTGCCGGTTGACGTCCACCAGCCGCCCGTCGGCCGCGCAAAGGAAAATGGCGTCATTGGCCTGCTCGAACAGCTGGCGGTAGTCCTCCTGGCTGCGGGCCAGCGCCTCCGCGGTGCGCCGCCGCTCGGTGATGTCGGTGAGGCTGCCGCGCACCAGCGTGCGACCGTGTGCCGGCAGGCGCACCAGCCGGATCTCGCAGGGAATCTCCCGGCCGGTGAGGCTGCGATGAGTCCATTCAAAGGCGGGCGTTTCACCAGCCACCGCGCGATCCAGGTAAGCCCTCCCGATTTCAAGCGAGCGGCGGCCGTCCGGCTGGAATTCCGGGCTCAGGTCCGCCGGGCCGTAACGATTCATCTGGTCGGGCGGCATGTCGAAAAACAGCTCGGCCTGGTGGTTGTAGTCGACAAAGCGTCCCTGCTCGACGTCCAGCACCACGATGGCCTCGGGCGCCGTCTGGATTAGCAGCCGGTAGCGCGCCTCGCTTTCGCGCAGCGCCGCCTCCGCTTCCTGCCGGTCGGTCACATCCAGCAGGGTGCCGATGATCGCCGGCCGCCCGAGGTGGTCGATGCGGCTGCCAAAGACCTCAAGTTGCAACGGCCAGCCGAACGCGTGCAGCCCCCGGAAAGAATAGTTCAATCCGGCCACCTCACCGGTCAGCCGCCGCTTGAGATTCTCCGCCACCAAGGCGCGATCCGAGGTGGCGATCAGGTCGGGCACCGTCAGCTTGCTGATGATGTCGTCGGCCGGGTAGCCGAAGATTTCCGCGAGGCGGGGGTTAACATAGACGAAGCGGTTGTCCTGGATGAGATACACGCCGACCAAGGATTGCTCGACGAGCGAGCGGAACTGCGGCTCACCGGCCCAGCGCAGGCTCTCGGCCTGCTGCAAGGAGCGCAGGTAATGCCGCACCAGCAGCACCAGCAGGGCGGCCGTCACCCAGACGAAACCAAGGCCCTTGGCGGTTTGCAGCCAGTCGGTTCCCGGCGCCACCCCGGTGCGTCCGGCCACCGCCAGATCGGAAAGGATAATCCAGGCCGAGCCGAGCACCGCGTAGATGCCCGCCACCTTGCCGGCCATCAGCCAGAGGGAGGCCGGCCGCTTGGGTGGCGACAAGGGAGGTGCCGGAAGAGGGTGCATGCGGAGTGGCGGGCGGCAACGCGGTGGACAAGCCCCCGTAAAACTGGGCCCGGGGCGGAGGAGGAGCAAGAGCAGAGCGCCCGGCTCGCCCGGTGACTTGACGCAAGGGCCGCGGTGACGATGGTGGAATCGTTCCAGGATGACCGCTCCCCTGCTCTCCGCTCCGCCCGCCCTGTGCGTCTTGCTCGCCTTCAACGGCAGCAACCAGCTCGCCGTGCGCCTGGCCGGGACCCGACTCGGCCACGCCTTCGTCGGCGCCGACGAAGCCATGGCCCTCGCCCGCCTCCAAGCCAGCTTCCCGACCTTCACGCCACCCGCCGAGCATTTCACCTCCACGACCGGCGGGCCGGCCGGCCGGGTGTTCTTCACCCAGGTGCAGGGCGCGCCCGTCGACAGCGAGGTGGTCTTCCGCACGCTGGATGAACTGCAGGCCCTGCAGGCCACCCTGGCGCCGTCGCTCGCGGCGGTGCTCGACCAGCTTGAACCGTATCTGATCGAGATCCCCTACCTGCACCTCGGTGAGAACGACTATATCTACAAGTTCCGCGTCGAGCGGGATCGCAACCGCGACATCTACCAGCAGGACGAGGCGGCGCGCGGCCTCTACCAAAGCCGGTTGTGCGAGGCGATCAAGGCCCTCGCCCGCACCAACGAACGTAACGCCAGCGGCCCCGCCCGCCTCGATTTCGGCGCCGTGCAATATATCATTCCCAGCCATTTCGGCTTTTGCCTCGGTGTGAAGAACGCCATCGAACGCGCCTACGAGACCTTGGCCGAAAACCCCGGCAAGCGCGTCTTCATGCTCAGCGAGCTGATCCACAATCCGTTCGTCAACGAGGACCTCCTGCGCCGCGGACTCCGGTTCCTCCAGACGGACAAGGGCCAGGCGTTCGATACCCGTGGCCAGGCCGCCACGCCCGGCGGCGCCACCCCACTGCTGTGGGACACACTGACGGGCGAGGACATCGTCATCATTCCCGCCTTCGGGGCGACCGACGAGGACAAGAAACGGCTGGTCCGGAAAGGCATCCGGGTCGCCCAGTTCGACGCCACCTGCATGCTGGTGGAAAAGGTCTGGAAGGCCGCGCGGACCTTCGGGCGCGAAGGCTACACCGTCATCATCCACGGCAAAAGCGAACACGAGGAGACCAAGGCCACCTTCTCGAATACGCGGCGCCACGCCCCTTCGATCATCATCCGCAACCTCGACGAGGCGCGGCTCCTCGGCGACTTCATCGCCGCGCCCACCGAGGAGAAACGCCACGCGCTGCTCACCCGGTTCGCCGGCCTGCACACCCCGGGACTGGACCCGGCCCGGGATCTCGACCGCATCGCCGTCGTCAACCAGACCACGCTGCTGATGAACGAGACCGCCGCGATCATCGACCACTTCAAATCGGTCTTTGTGGCGAAATACGGCGAGACGGAGGGCCCGGCGCATGTCGGCGGCGCCGGCAAGAAGGACACGCTGTGCTACGCGACGCAGGTCAACCAAGACGCGCTGCAGCGCGCGCTCGCCGAGCCGCTGGACGCCGCCTTCATCCTTGGCGGCAAGAACAGCTCCAACACCTACCAGCTCTACCGCCTGTGCGAGCAGAAGCTGGGCGCCCGGGCCTTCTTCATCCAATCCGAGGCCAACATCCGCTCACGGGACCAGATCGAGCACTACGTCTTCCCCGCCGCCGGCCACGGCAAGGGCGGGCATACCGAAATCCATCCGCTATGGCCGCGGGACGACACCTCCAAGCGCGTGCTGATCACGGGCGGAGCCTCCTGCCCCGACGGGCTGATCCAGCAGGTCGTGACCCGCATCAATTCCTTCTTCCCGCCCGACCAGCTCCACCGCATCGAGACCGTGCTGGCCGCGCTGCCGGCGCTCAAAACCTGATGCTGATGCCGCCGCGGAGGCCGACCGAACTGCCGAGGTCGATGCGCGCGGTGCGGCTGCCGACCGTCTGGTCGTAGCCGTCGAATTTCTGGGCCGTGAACCCGGTGAACAGCCCGGTGCGCTCGTTGGCCATCCACTCCAGGTTCAAATCGGCATAATAGCCGGTGAGAAATTTGCTCTCGGTGGTCTGCTCGATGCCGACGGTCTTACCGACTGGGGTCGCATCCGCCGCATCGGGCACTTGGAAAGTCTCGGCTACGCTATAAGTGGTGCCGGCATAGGCTCCCGCCAGACCGATGCTGGCGCTCAGCCCGAGCCTGTTGGTCAGCTGCGTGTGGACGCTGGGCCCCACGCGCAGCATGTAGTAGGCGCCCTTGATCTGCCACTTACCATTGATCGTGGCGCCGCCCGGCGTGTTGATCAGCTTCGTCGGCCCATCGGGCGTGTCCGCCAGCGGGACGGTCGTCTCCAGGCCGTTCGCGCCAACTACATTACCCGAGCCGTCCAGCAGATCGACAAAGGCAAGGGTCGAGTTGTAGGGCGCTGTCGGGGCCGGTTGTCCGTTCAGTGAATAAAAATCCGTCCGCGCGTGCAGCGTGGCCGCGACCGAACCCGAGTTCTTGGCATTGATGCCGTTCAGGGAAATGCCCGTCAGCATGCCCCACTGCAGGCGGCTCGCCGGCTTCGAGAGGGTGTAATTGAACTGGAAGTCGACGCCGGCGGTGGCGCCCACATCCTTCGACAGCCCGGCGCCCTCGCTGCTGGCGCTGTAAGTGCTCATCGCGACACGGCCGTCGGCCGTCACCTGCGAGGCGGCGGCGTAGGCCCAATTGCGGGTCCGCCCGGGAGTGAAGGACCGAAAGTCGCCGGTTTGCGTAGTGACATCCACCGTCTGCTTCGTGCCGTCCGGATTTAGGACCGGATTGCCGGAGGAATCCAGGACATTGGTCGTGGTCGTGGTGAAGACAGCGTAACGGCCACCGGGCGTGGTGATCACATTGCCGTTCGCATCCTTTTCATTGAGCCGGGCTGTGTCGGTGTGCACGGAACCGTTGTCATAGTCACGATTGACGGAACCATCGGTGGAGGGCGCGGCTTGCGTGAGGTCGAACGCCACGCTGCCCAAGTTGCCGAAATGCACCTTGCCGCCGTTGCTGAGCACGCGGAAGCCGACGGAAACCTTTGAGCGGGGGACATACCACTGGGCGGAGTCCGCCATGAGCTTCTCGAGGCGCACCTCCTCGCTGCTGCTGGTGGCGGTCTGGGCCGGAAGCAAGGCCGGGAGGATGATCAGGGTGAGCGCTGCGAGGGATGGGAGCGGACGGAGGGTCATGAAGCGTAAGGGCATAGGGTCGGGCTGGGCCCTTGGAAAGGCCAAATTGACCGTGGTTCCATCGGACCCTCAGGCCTTTTCCTTGGCCTCGGCCTGGATCATGCCGGCCTTGATCATGCCCTTCTTGAGATCCTCGGCCTTCTGCTCCAGCTCGGTTTCCTTTTCCTGCTGGGCCTGCATCTTCTCGAAGAGGGAGGTCTCACTGGCGTTGAGGAAATCCTCGCGTTCCTGCTGGGCGGCGCGCTGCTCCTTGATGGAGGCCTCCTGCCGGTCGAGCTCCTCCTTGAGCTTGGTCAGGGCCGCGAGTTCCTCGGCGTTGCCCGTGCCGCCGCCCTGCGCCGGCTTTTCCTTGCGTATGGCATCGATGACCTTCTCACGGGCTTGTAAAAGTGCTTCTGTCTCGGCGAGCGCGCGGTCGCGCTCAGCCAGCTTGTTCTCGGCCTCGGCCAAGGCCATCTCGCGCTCGGCGGCCTTGGCTTCCAGGGCCCGCAGGGCCTTCTCCAGCGACTCGACCTGCGAACCGCTCAGCGTCGGCGCACCGCCCCAGGGCGGGCGCGACTGCGACATGATCGTGTTGATCGATTTGCGGGCCTCCGCGGTCGCCTGACTGGCCTCTTGGGCCCGCTGAAGCGGGCTCGGCCGGCGCGGCAGGACCAGCGGCTTGATGCCGCCGGGCTTGGCCGGAAACTTGATGTCACCCGGCGGAGGGAACGCGGGGCCCGGCACCGCCGACTTCGGCGGCGGGGGAAAAGTGGGCACGGGTGCTGGACCCGGGGTCGGGAAAGGCGACGGGGCCGACAAAGGTGACGGCAACGGAAAGGGCGCCCCGGGAGGAGATGGCGTCTGCGGATCCACTGGAAGAAGTCGACCGGATCAACCCTTGCCAAAGAGCCGGCCAAAGAGCCCGCTCTTCTTCGTCTCGCCGGCGGAGGTCGTGACCGCCGAGGGCTTGCTCGAAACCTTTACGGCGGCGGCGGTCAGTTTTACCGCGATGGCTTCCCGGGCCGGATCGTTGACCACGACGAAATAGCGGTCGTAGGTGCCGCCATCCGCCAGATGCTTCTCGAGTGCGGGCCGCTGGTCCTTGAACCATTCCAGGGTCGCCGCGAAGTTGACCCGCAGGCCGGACTCGATCTTTTCCACCTGCTCCTTGGTCAGCGCCTTGGCGGCGGCGGTGTCCGTGGGACTGAGCTTGGCGCCGTAGGCCTTGGCGAGCCCCAGCTGTTCCGGCCGCGGCAGGCCGGCGGAGACGAGGCCGATGGCCTCGGGGAGATGCAGGCCGGTGGAGCCCTTGCGGAAAGGCAGGAACTGGCCGATGCCTTCCTCGTCGCCGTGGGTCAGGGCGTTGAGCGCGTTGCGGAAATCACCGCCGAGCACCACGCGAGTGGACATCTGCTGGCCGAGGTTGGCGAACTCGCCGATGGTCTTGACGCCCTCGGAGGCGCACACGATGCGCGTACCCTCGCTGAAATTCGCCAGGCTGAGCGGGTAGGTCGCGGGAATATTGAGCCGGCCCAGGGTCTTAAGGATGGGGTTGTCCTTCGCGGAAGTCTTCTCGACCTCGGTCACCATGTCCCCGAAGGGATCGTCGAAGGCCAGCGTCTCCTTGAGGATGCCGATGAGATGGTCCGCCTTGTCCGCATTGCCCGCGATCTCGGGCAGCATCAGCAGCTCGTCATAGCCGAACTCGATGTATTTGGACGGCTTCTCGTCCTCGGCCTTGTGCGGCCATTCCTTGGTGTCGAGATTCTGGGCCAGACTGACCAGTGAGGTATCCGCCATAATGGAGTGGCGGAACTTTTTGCGGATCTCATCCCATTCGGTGCTGGTGAACTTGGCCATGGTGACAGTGACGGTATAGGTTGGTGAAAAATCAGGCGGGCGGGGCGTTCTCAATGATCTCGGTGGCGAGCTTCATGTAGTCGTTGGCGACGCTGTCCTCTTCGTTGCCCTCCGTGCCGACCAGGAAAACCGGCAGACCGAGGGTGACGGCCCGGCGCACGATCATGGCGTCGCGGATCTGCGTGGTGCAGATCTTCGCCGCCGCGGCGCAACCGCGCTTCTGGGTCTTGAATTGATTCAGGCGAAGCTGCATGCGCATCTTCGGGACCTCGATGTCGGTGTTCGTCTTGATCGAGTTGAAAACGATGCCGTAGATCTGCGCGGCCGGGCCCATGGCCGTGGTGCGGAAACTCGCCGAGGTCTGCTGGAAGCGCAGCATCTTCTCCACCAGCAGCGTGAAGCCGATGAGGCTGAGCGCATCAGGGTTGGAGGGCACGTAGATCTCGCCGGCGCAATAGACACCGTTCTGCGAGGCGCGCAGGACGTTGGGCGGGCAGTCGAACACGATGAAATCGTAGTTGCTCTCGATCTCGGCGAGCTGCTCCTGGAAGATGACGTAGGACGGGCGCTTCGGGTCGGGCTTATACTCGCCCTCGAGATCCACGAGGTTGAAAGTGGTCGGCACCAAGTCGAGGCCGGGCAGCAGCTTCTCGCCGTCCTTGCCCTCGACGACGTCCTTGATGATGCAATCCTTCAATCGCACCGTGCCGGGATCGAAGATCGAATAGACAGAGCCCACGCCGGTGGCGTTGATCTTGTTCCAGCGCTCCAGCTTCATGAGCCAGATGCTTGCGTTGGATTGCGTGTCGAAATCCATCAGCAAAACCCGCATGCCGCGTTTGGCCAGGCTGGCCGCGGTATTTACGATCAGCGAGGTCTTGCCGACACCGCCCTTGTAGTTGAGGAAGGCTATCTTGCGTGCCATTGGTGTAGTGGTATGATCCGGGGCTACCATGGCACACGATGAAACGGGCGCGAGTTAAAAATCTTACGAACTTTAGGTTTCCTGCGGAACCCGTTTTTCGCCTCACTTTTCCTCATGAACGAACCGTGCCTGCAGGAGCAATATTCCCCCGTCAGCTGTTGTTTCGGCTGCGGCCCGGCCAATGCAAAGGGGCTCCGTATCCGCAGCTTTGTGCGCGGCGACGAGGTCGTTGCGACATGGCGCCCCGAACCTCACCACGAGGCTTTTCCGGGCATGCTCAACGGCGGCATCATCGGTTCCCTTCTCGATTGCCACTGTAACTGGACCGCCGCCTGGCATCTCATGCAGCAGGGCAGCTTGCCGAAGCCGCCGTGCACCGTCACAGCCGACTACGCCATCAAACTGCTGCGCCCCACCCCGACCGACGGCCCGGTTGAACTGGTCGCGCGCGTCGTGGCTTCCGCCGCCGACCGGGCCACGATCGAGGGCACGCTCACCGCCGCCGGCAAACCCCGTGCCACCTGCCGCGGCACCTTTGTCGCAGTACAACCCGGCCATCCCGCCTACCATCGCTGGTAACCGGACCGGTCGTTGCCCAATCGTCACCTGGCCCTCACCGGACTGTCACCGGGTGATGGCATGGTTCGGCGATGCCAGCCGTTGCCAAAATCCTCGCCGTCGACGACGAACCCGAATTGACCGACCTCATGCACTATCACCTGGTGCGGGCCGGGCATGACGTCACGACGGCGGCCAACGGCTGGGAGGCCATCCACGCCATCCGCGCCAACCGGCCGGACATCATCCTGCTGGATCTGATGCTGCCGGATCTCGACGGCTTCGGGGTCTGCGAGATTCTCCGCCGCGATCCGGCGACCGCCACCATTCCGATCATCATCGTGTCGGCGTGGGCCTCCACCGACTCGCGCAACCTCGGGCTCGAACTCGGCGCCCTGGACTACATCACCAAGCCCTTCAGTCCGCAGGAGCTGGTCGAGCGCGTGAACCAGCTGTTGCACGCGCGCGCCAGCTGACCGCCTCAGTTGTTCTCCAGGCCGAACTCGATCGGCACAGTCATCCGGAACGGCACGGCCTTGTTGTAACGCCGGCCCGGCTCGAATTGCCACTTCCGGACCGCGCGCACCGCCGGCTCGACAAACTCGCGGTTCGTGAAGCGAATCGCCTCGGCGCGCACCACGCGCCCCTCGGCGTTGACATCGAACTCCACGAGCACCGAGCCGCCCATGCCGGCGTGCTGCATCGCCGCGGGATACTCGGGCGGCAGTTGCACTTTAGCGCGGGGCGCGTGATCGAGCGACTTAACATCGAAGATCCCGGGATTCATCGGCCCAATGCCGCCAATGCCAGGCCCGCCCGGACCGCCGATCTCGGGGATGTGCGCCAAAGTCGTTTCCAGTCCCTTGGGCCGCACCGGGGACGGAACCGTGAACTCCGGCTTGGTGGTGGACGGCGGCGGTTCATCAATATCAGGCAGCGTGGGCCCGCCGCTCAGTGTCTTCACCGGCTCGAGGTCCGGGTCCCGCTTCTCCGGTGGCAACGGCGGTGGATCGTTGGTGACAACCGGGAGAGTGCATCCCGGCAAGACGTCGATCGGTCGGGAAACAATCCTCGTTCCGTCGGGCAGGAACCACAGCAACGCAACGTGAACCGTCGCGGCGAGCGAAGCAGGTAGCAGATATTTGTAGATGTTCATATGTGCCTCCCAGTCTACGACGACGGCGCGAGGTCTTTATTAGAACGCCGTTGCCTTCGGCCGCCGCCGGTCCGAATTTTTCCGCCGTGAAAGCCACCGACCTCGCGTTCAACCAGCGGCTCGGCCTGGTGGCCGCGCCGGCCGGGGCGGCGCACCTGCTGGAGCTGCCGCTCACCGCGGCCTTGCACAACCATCTCGGCTCGATGCATGCCGCGGCGCAGTTCGCCCTGGCCGAGGCGGCCAGCGCCGAGTGCCTGCAACGGCATTTCGGCGCCGCGCTCGGTGAGGTGTTCGCGGTCGTCCGCGGCGTGGAGGTGAAATACCGCAAACCCGCCACCGGCGACCTGCGGGCCTTCGGTGCGCCGGACGAAAATACTCGCGACCATCTCGTCGCGGAATTCGCCGCCCGCGGCCGGTGCAGTGCCGTGATCCGGGTTGATCTCAAGGATCACGCCGGCACGCTGACGTTTCATGGCAAATTCGACTGGTTCATCTCCCGCGTGCCGCCGCCGGCGCCTTAAGGCCGGCCCGCTGCTGCTGGCTGCCGTCCTCGCGGCGGCCGCCTGCCCGGCGGCGATGCCGGACTACGCGCGCGAGGCGCTGGCGAAATTCAGCACAGAATTACCCGCGGGCTGGGCCTACACCCTGACCACGGCGCGCAACGCCGAACTGCGGACCACGGCGCGCTTCGACCCCGCCAAGCCGCCCGCCGAACGGTGGACACTGCTGGAATACAACGGCCGCGCCCCCACCGCAAAGGAAGCCGCCCAATACGCCGAAGCCGCCACCAGCGGGAATGCCTCGACGCCGCAGGCCACGTTCCAGAAATCCGACATCGAGCCCGCCACCGTCGAGCTGGTGCGCGAGGACGCCGAGCGCGGTGAATTCCGCTGCAGCTTTCGCGCGGCCGCCACCGGCGCCGACAAAATGCTTGGACATCTCCGCCTGCGCCTGACGATCAGTAAGCGCTCGCCGCACGTTGAGAAATTCGCCCTCGAGCTGACGGCCCCCTACTCGCCCATCCTCGGAGTGCGGATGCGCGAATTGCTGGTGCAGATGAGCTTCACGGCACCCGGCCCGGACCGGCCCAGTCTGCCCGCGACGCAGTCCTCGCATTTCCTCGGCCGGATCTTCTTCATCGGCACGGAGGAAAACCTTGAGTTCACCTACACAGACTTCGCGCGGACCCCGTGACCGGCCCCGGCGGCTCAGGAGCTATCCCGTTGACTTTGTGCCGTAATCCTTTGGCTTGTGGTCTGTTGCAATCCCTCACGTGAAAAGCCTCCCGTTTCGCTGGCAACTGATCCTGTTCATCCTGCTGACCTGCGGCGTGACGCTGTCTCTGGCTTTTGTCGGATTCTACCTCTACGACGTCCGCCAGTTCAACAACGAGGTCGAGTCGCGCCTGGACAAGACCCAGCAGCTGATGCTCGACAACATCACGCCACTGCTGGACCAGAACCCACACGCCACGGACTTGCAGCTCAATCTCCTCGGCGTGGACGGCCAGATCGCCGCCGCCGCCGTCTACTCCACCGACGGCAAGATCCTCGCCCGTTACGTCCGCGGCGGGCTCACCGAGGTCATCCCGCCGCTGCCCCGGGTCACTCGCCTGCTGGACGTCAGCCAGCGCGGCGTGCTGTGGACCCCGATTCATTCCCTCAACCGCCAGCTCGGCACGCTCTACTTGAAGACCGAGCTCAGCGCCGCGGACGAAGACCGGCTGTCCAACCTGCTGCGCGGCTCCGCCATCGTGTTCCTCGTCTCTGCCTTGCTGGCCGTGGTCATGGCCTATCGCTTCCAAGGCCGCATCACCGGGCCGATCACCGAGCTCGCCCGGGTCTCCAGCTCGGTGCAGCGCAACCGCGACTACAACGTGCGCGTGCAAACTTCCGCCAGCGGCGAGATCGGCGAGTTGATCGACTCGTTCAACGCCATGCTGGAGACCATCCAGTCCAACACCTCCGAGCTCGAGCGCGCCCGCGTCGCCGCCGAGGACGCCCATGAGAAGATCATCCAGGCGCACGACCAGCTGGAGGAGGCCAACCGTACGCTCGAGGCCCGCGTCGACGACCGCACCCGCCTGCTGGCCAAGGCCGTGAAGGACGCCGAGGAGGCGAGCAAGGCCAAGAGCAGCTTCCTCGCGAAGATGAGCCACGAGCTCCGCACCCCCCTCAACGCCATCATCGGCTACAGCGAGATCATGAAGGAGGACGCCGAGGACGACGGTGACACCCGCCGCGCCGAGGACCTCGACAAGGTGCTCAACGCCGCCCGCCACCTCCTCGGCCTCATCAACGACGTGCTCGACATCTCCAAGATCGAGGCCGGCAAGATGGAGCTGTTCCTCGAGACCTTTGACCTCACCAAGCTGATCAACGAGGTCATCGCTACCGCCTCGCCGCTGGTTTCCAAGAAGGGCAACGCCCTCGCCATCGACTGCCCGGCCGACATCGGCGCGATGCACGCCGACGCCACGAAGCTCCGGCAAATGCTCCTCAACCTCCTCAGCAACGCCAGCAAGTTCACCGAGAAGGGCACCGTCACCCTCAAGGCCGTCCGCGTCATCGAGGAGGACGCCGATTACATGGAGCTCTCCGTCATCGACACCGGCATCGGCATGACCCCCGAGCAACAGACCCGCCTCTTCCAAGCATTCAGCCAGGCCGACGCGTCCACTACCAGCAAGTATGGCGGCACGGGCCTCGGTCTCGCGATCTCCAAGCAGTTCGCGCAGATGATGCAGGGTGACATCACCGTCACCAGCAAGGCGGGCGTCGGCTCCACCTTCACCATCCGCATGCCGGCGAAGGTGCTTACCAAGCAGCCGAAGGTCGTCAACAACGTCACCAACAAGCTCACCCGTTCCCCTTTCCCCAGCCAGAACCGCCCCAAGATCCTCGTCATCGACGACGACAAGGAAATCCGCACCGTCATCGCCGAGCTGCTCAGCATGAGCGGTTACGATGTCGTCGAGGCCGCCTCGGGCCAGCAGGGCCTCGACCATGCCGCGCGCATGGTGCCCGACCTCATCCTGCTCGACGTCATGATGCCGGGCATCGACGGCTGGACCGTGCTTTCCAAACTCCAGGACAACCCGAAACTCGCCGAGGTCCCTGTCATCGTCCTCAGCGCCGTGGGTGACGTGGAGATGGCCATGTCCCTCGGCGCCGCCAGCGTGCTGCTCAAGCCGGTGGACGCCAGCCGCCTCACCGCCGAGATCGCCACCCAGCTCAGTCCCCTGCCGAAATGCTACGTGCTGCTCGTCGAGGACGATGCCGATTCGCGCACCCTCATCGGCCGCATGCTCGAGCGCGAGGGCTGGCCATTCCGCGCCGCCATCAACGGCAACGCGGCCATCCGCGTGCTCAAGAAGAGCCTGCCGGCCATGATCGTCCTCGACCTGAAGATGCCGGGCATGAGCGGCCTCGAGCTCCTCGACGTGATGGGCAAGCACCCCGCCTGGGCCAAGCTCCCCGTCGTCATCGTCACCTCGATGGACATCACGCAGGAGATGCGCGAGGTGCTGGCCGCCCGCACCCTCGGCATCCTCCGCAAGGGCCAGTTCACCCGCGAGCAGCTGGCCGACCACATCCGGCCCACCCTCCAAGCCTGTGCGCTTGCCGAAGCCTGATTTCTAATTATTAATCCCCCGCCTGCCATGCCCAAGATCCTGTTGGTTGAAGATAACGAGATGAACCGCGACATGCTTTCCCGCCGGTTGGAGAAGCGCGGCTACACGCTGGTGCTCGCGGTCGACGGCGGCCAGGGGGTCGCCCTGGCCAAGAGCGATCTGCCCGATCTCATCCTCATGGACATGAGCCTGCCCGTCCTCGACGGCTGGGAGGCCACGCAGCAGGTCAAGGCTGACCCCGTCACCAAGGGCATCCCGATTATCGCGCTCACCGCCCACGCGATGGAAAGCGACCGCCAGAAGGCCCTCGACGCCGGGTGCGACGACTTTGACACCAAGCCGGTCGAACTGCCGCGCCTGCTCACCAAGATCGAGGAACTGCTGAAGAAATTCCCGCCCAAGGCATGAGCGTTCCCGCCGCCAGTTCCCCGGAGTCCGGCACGACGCCGAGTTCCCTCACGCCGTTCCTCAAGGCGCTGCGGTCGGGCGACCTTGAGACCCTCTCCAAGCTGCGCCATGCCCTGCGCACGCCGCTCAACCAGATCATTGGCTACAGCGAGATGCTCATGGAGTCGGCCCAGGAGAACAACGCCTCGGCCATCCTCCCCGATCTCAAGCGCATCCACTCGTCCGGCGGCCAGCTGCTCGCGGTGATCAACGACGCCCTCGCTCCTTGGAAGATCGACACCGGCCGGATCGACTTTCCCGCCATGCGCCAGGCCATGCGCGCCCCGCTGGCCGCCGTCGTCACCCAGGCCGGCCTCAGCCTCGACCAGGCCCGCGCCAGCGGCCACGCCGAACTCGTCAAGGACCTGGAGAAAATCCTGACGGCCGCCCAGAACCTGGAGAAACTCTTCGAGAGCGACGCCTATTCCGAGGAAATCCAAGTCGTCCCGCCGGCCGCCGAAGGCAACACGGAGAGTCCCCTCGGCGCCGTCCTCTCCCGGGGCACGGGTGGTGATGACTTCGGCATTTCCGCCCAGCCCATGCCCAACGCCAAGCTGCTCGCGGTCGACGACGACCCGATGAACCGCGACATGCTCTCGCGCCGCCTCGAGAAGCTCGGCTACGAGGTCACCGATGCCGCCACCGGCCGCGAGGCGCTGCAGAAACTCAAGGACGGCAACTTCGACCTGGTCCTGCTCGACATCCTCATGCCCGACCTCGACGGTTTCCAGACCCTCGAGTTCATGAAGGCCGACCCGCGCCTCCGCCACGTGCCCGTCATCATGCTCACCGCCCTCGACGATGTCGCCAGCACTGTGCGCTGCATCGAGGCCGGCGCCGAGGACTACGTGCCGAAGCCCTTCAACCCGACCGTGCTCCGCGCCCGCATCACGGCCTCGCTGGAAAAGAAGCGGCTGCGCGACCAGGAGCAGGCCTTCCTCGCCCAGCTGCAGATCGAGCGCTCCAAGTCCGAGCGGCTCCTCCTCAACGTGCTGCCCAAGGCCATCGCCGAGCGCCTCAAGGCCGGCCAGCGCACCATTGTCGACAGCTTCATCGACTCGACCGTGCTCTTCGCCGACATCGTCGGCTTCACCCGCATCGCCGCCCGCCAGTCACCGCACCGCACGGTGCAGCTGCTCAACGAGCTCTTCTCCGGCTTCGACCGCATCGCCGAGCAGCGCGAGCTCGAGAAAGTGAAGACCATCGGCGACGCCTACATGCTCGCCAGCGGCGTGCCCGTCATGCGCCCGGACCACGCCGAGGCCTGCGCCGAGGCCGCGTTCGAGTTCGTCGAGGCCGTCCGCACCTTCAACCGCCGCCACCAGCTCGACTGGGCCATCCGCGTCGGCATGAACAGCGGGCCTGTCGTCGCCGGCATCATCGGCACGAAGAAGTTCTCCTACGACCTCTGGGGCGACACGGTGAACATCGCCAGCCGCATGGAATCGCACGGCCAGCCGGGCAAGATCCAGGTTTCCGAGGCGACCAAGAAGCTCATCGAGAGCAAATACGACTTTACGCCCGTCGGCGTCATCGAGATCAAGAACTCCTCGCCCATGCCGACCTACCTGGTGGCGAAGAAGGGCGGGAAGTAGTTGGTTGTGCGCTTGCGCGCAACGGCCGGGCGGTGAGTCCGTCACCGCCGGGGCGCGGAACGGAGTCCGCGCCCTACCTCACTTCGCCGTCCACTTAAAGACCAGCGTAGAAAGCCCGGGCAGCGTGAGGTTGAGCGAGTTCTCGTAGCCGTCGGCCATCGCCGTCGAGGACTGCTTGCCGCCGTGGTTGCCGAAGCCCGTGCCGCCGTAATACGTCGAGTTCGTGTTCAGCACTTCCTTCCAGTAGCCTTGGTAAGGCACGCCGACGGTGTAGCGCGTGCGCGTCAGCGGCGTGAAGTTGCCCATTACAAGGTAGGCGCACTTCTGCGCCTCGTCCATGCGGAGGAAGCTGATGACGCTGTGATCGCCGTCGTTGCAGTTTACCCAGCGGAAACCGCTCGGGCGAAAATCATTCGTGCTGAGCACCGGGTCGCCGGTGTAGAGCCGGTTCAGGTCGCGCACCAGTGCGCGCAGGCCCTCGTGCTCCGGCTGCTGCAGCAGGGCCCAGTCGAGGCTCGCGTCGTGGTTCCATTCCGCGAGCTGCCCGAACTCGCTGCCCATGAAAAGCAGCTTCTTGCCGGGATACATCCAGATGTAGCCGTAGAGCGAACGGAGGTTGGCGGCCTTCTCCGCATTGCTGCCGGCCGCCATCTTGCCGAGCATCGAGGCCTTCAGGTGCACCACCTCGTCGTGCGAGTAGACCGAGATGAAATTTTCCGAATACTGGTAGATCATCCCGAAGGTCAGCTTGTCGTGCGACCACTTGCGGTGGATCGGGTCCTTTTGGAAATAGGCGAGCGTGTCGTGCATCATGCCCATGTTCCACTTGTAGTCGAAGCCGAGGCCGCCGTCCTTCGTCGGCCGGCTCACCATCGAGAACGCCGTGGACTCCTCGGCGATTGTGACCGCACCGGGGTAATAGTGGTGCACGAGGTCGTTCACCTGCCGCAGGAAGTTGATGGCCTCGAGGTTCTCGCGACCGCCGTATTGGTTGGGGATCCATTCGCCGGCCTTGCGCGAGTAGTCGAGGTAGAGCATCGAGGCGACCGCGTCCACCCGCAGGCCGTCGATGTGGTAGCGCTCGAGCCACGACAGCGCGCTGGCGATGAGGAAGCACCGCACCTCGTGCCGGCCGTAGTTGAAGATGAGCGTGCCCCAGTCCATGTGGGCGCCGAGGCGCGGGTCCGCGTGCTCGTAAAGGTGCGAGCCGTCGAACTGCGCCAGCGCGAAGGCATCGCGCGGGAAATGCGCTGGCACCCAGTCCACGATGATGCCGATCCCTCGCTGGTGGAGGTGGTCCACGAAAAACTGGAAATCCTCCGGCGTGCCCCAGCGGTGCGTCGGGGCGAAAAAGCCCGTCACCTGGTAGCCCCACGAGCCGGTGAAGGGGAACTCGCTCACGGGCAGCACCTCGACGTGCGTGAAGCCCATGTCGCTCACGTAGTCCGCCAGCAGCGGCGCCAGCTCGCGGTAGTTGAAGGGCCGGTTGGCCTCCGCCATGTTCCGCTTCCACGAGCCGAGGTGCAGCTCGTAGATCGACATCGGCCGGTCGGGCTGGCCGGCCTGCGTGGCGCGCTGCGCGATCCACGCGGCGTCGCCCCATTTATATTTGGTCGTGTCGCAAACGATGGCGGCGTTGTTGGGCGGCGCCTCGAAATACGTGCCGTAGGGATCGGTCTTCAGCCGCATGTGGCCGGCCTGGTCCCAGATGGCGAACTTGTAGAGCTCGCCCTGGCCCACGCCGGGCACGAACAGCTCCCACACGCCCGAGCCGCCGAGCGGCCGCATCGGGTGATAACGCGCGTCCCAGCCGTTGAAGTTGCCGACCAACGACACGCGCGAGGCCGCCGGCGCCCACACCGCGAACGCCACGCCCGGCACGTCGCCCATCAACCGCTCGTGCGCGCCCAGTTTCTCGTAGATGCGGTGCTCGTTGCCCTCGTTGAAAAGATAGAGGTCCTGTTCCGACAGCGACGGCAGGAACGAGTAGGCGTTGTGCACCTGGTGAATGTCGCCCCACGACGTCGTGTAACGCAGCTGGTAGCGGAAAACTTTCTTGCCGGGGAGGAACACCTCGAAGAATCCCTCCGGCGCGATCATGGTCATCGCATGCGCGGGCGTGCCGGCCGCATCGAGCTCGATGACCGCGCAGCTCACCGCCGCGCGCACGAACGCCCGCACCACCACGCCGGCTTTGCCCTCGTGGGTCAGCGGGTGCATGCCGAGCCAGCCGTGGGGGTTGGCTTGGTGGTTGCCGAGAAACGCATTCAGCTCGTTGGCGGGTATGATCACGGCGGTGCCTTCACACTGCCGGGCCCGTCCCCCGCGTCTAGCCCGAAAGCGCACGGAACAATGCCGCCCGGTCCGGGTTATCATTGGGAAATCTCATTGCACCCGCCCGCCCCGCCCGCCACTTCAAGCATCATGCTTTTCGCCCGCCGCCTTCCCGCCTTGCTCGGCACCGTGTGCCTGCTCGCCGGGCTCGCTTCCGCCCAGCCGGCCGTTCCGACCCAGCTCCAGGTCACCGGTGAAAGGTCGGTCTACGACGACGCGACCAAGGAAACCCTGCTCACCGGCAACGCCCGCATCGTCAATGGCGACACCACCCTCACCGCCGACGCCATCCGCTACAACGGCACCACGAGCATCGCGACCGCCACCGGCCATTTCGTGCTGACCTCCGGCCGCCGCCGGCTCATCGCCGACGAGGGCACCTACAATCTCTCCACCCGCGAGATCAACGTCCGCAACCTCCGCATCGGCGAGTTCCCCATCTACATCTCCGGCGACACCGTCACCGGCACGCCCGACAACCTCGTCTTCACCAACGCCCTCGTCTTCTTCCGCGAGAACGCCGGCTACACCCCTTCCATCCGGGCCGAGCACCTCACCTACGCCCGCGGCCGGATCGTCAGCGCCGACGGCCTGGGCATCGGCCTGCTCGGCGGCCACGTCATTTCCCTCCCGCACTTCGAGCAGGCGCTCGACGTGGACTTTGCCTCCTTTGTCAGCGGCCACCTCGGCTACCGCGGCAACCTCGGCGTCTTTGCCGAACTCGGGCTGCACCTGCCCGTCGCCCCCGGCCTTTCCGCCGGCGCCGATGTCGGCCTCTACTCTTCCCGCGGCGTCATGGTTGGGCCGGCCGCCAGCTACGGATCGGCCAGCAGTGACATCAGCGGCTTCATCCGCTCCGGCTACATCAGCGATGGCGGCGACCGCAAGACCGACGTCCTCGGCCGGCCCGTCCCGCGCGACCGTTCCTTTGCGACCTGGGAACACCGGCAGCACGCGGGCGACCACTTCACGCTCGACGGCGAGTTCAACTACTGGAGCGACTCCGAGGTGCTCCGCGATTTCCGCCACAAGGAATTCGACCGCGTGCAGCAGCCCGACTCGTTCCTCGAGGCCGCCTGGACCGACAACAATTACTCGCTCAGCGCCTTCGCCCGCGTCCACCCGAATTCCTGGGAGCATCTGCAGGAGCGCCTGCCCGAGGTCCGCTTTGATCTCCTGCCCTCCGCGGTGGGCGTCGGCATCTATGAGCGCGGCAGCGCCAGCGCCGCCGTGTTGCAGGCTGACGCCTTCGGCACGGCCCCCGCGCTCCGCACCGACCGGCTCGACGCCTACTATGGCCTCGAGCGCCCGCTTACACCGACCCCGTGGTTCACCTTCACGCCCGTCACGGGCGCGCGCGTGACGCACTACACCGACGCCCTCGGCGGCAAGGACACCTATACGCGCACGCTCGGCGAGGTCGGCTTCGACGCCCGCCTGCTCGCCAGCGGCACGTTCGACTACAAGAACCCCATCTGGGAAATCGACGGCCTGCGCCACCTCGTCGAGCCGAAGCTCTCCTACCGCTACGCCCCCGAGGCCGAGCGGGGCAAAGCCTACATCCCGCCGATCGATGCGCGCGTGTTCTCGACCTACCTCCAGCCGCTCTCGATCGCCGACTCGCGCAACATCGACGACCTCGGCGCGCTCAACACTTTCCGCCTCTCGCTCAACAACACCTTCCAGACCCGCGACCCGTCCTATGGCTCGCGCAACCTCGCCTCGCTCAACTTCGCCGCCGACTACCGGCTCGACCATCCCGGCCAGCGCGCGCTCTCCGATATCTACACGGAGTTCGCCCTCACGCCCGCGCCGTGGCTGAAGTGGGAAGTCTTCCAGCGCTTCGACCCGCACCACACCAGCCAGCAGGAGCTCAACACCGGACTGGAGATCAGGGATCAGGAATGGTGGTCGGTCCGCCTCGCCACACATTACCTGCGAAACGACTACGAGGAATACTTCGTCGAATACCGCCAGCGCCTCAACGAAGTCTACGACGTCACCGCGCTCTGGCGCTACGACGCGCGCAACAGCCGCTTCAACGAGCAGAGCTACGGCGTCTGGCAGCGGCTCGGCCAGACCTGGGCCATCAAGTATGAGGTCTCGTGGTTCAACGGCCCGCGCCGCGAAAGCTCCTTCGCCCTCAACATCGAAGTCGAACTCCTGAAATTCTAAGAAAGCCCGGAGAAGAGTTCCCCGCGGATTACACGGATCAATGCCGGATAAATTTATCATCCATCCGCGTTCATCCGCGCGATCCGCGGAGAATCTTTTGGCATGAATCCTGGTATCGCCGCCAACCAGCAGCGCCTGTT
>JANYAM010000272.1 GCA_025361365.1 Opitutus sp.
CCCGCACGCCGCGATCCGGGCCAAGTTCTACGACCCGCGCGAACTCACGGCGGCGCCCGAGGGTTTCGCCTCCGTGGCGTTCCGCTCGACCGAACTGCCCGGCCAGCGTTACACCATCCAGGTTGCGCCCGAGGATTGCACCGGCTGCTCGCTCTGCGTGCAGGTCTGCCCGGCCAAGGACAAGAGCAACCCTCGCCACAAGGCCATCGACATGGTCGCCCAGCCGCCACTGCTCGCGCAGGAGAAGGCCAACTGGGACTTCTTCCTCGGCCTGCCCGATCCCGACCGCGCCCAGGTGGACATGACGACCGTCAAGGGCACGCAATTCCAGCCGCCGCTCATCGAGTTCTCCGGGGCCTGCGCCGGCTGCGGCGAGACGCCCTACATCAAGCTGCTCACGCAGCTCGTCGGCGACCGGCTCGTCATCGCCAACGCCACCGGCTGCTCGTCCATCTACGGCGGCAACCTGCCGACCACGCCCTATTGTTCGAACCAGCAGGGCCGCGGCCCGGCCTGGGCCAACTCACTCTTCGAGGACAACGCCGAGTTCGGCCTCGGTTTGCTGCTCGCCACCGAGCAGCGCACGCGCACGGCGCGGCGCCTGCTCGCCGACCTCGCCCCGCAGGTCGGCTTCGACCTCGCCAACCTGCTGCGCGATGGCGACCAGAGTGACGAGTCGGGCCTCGCCGCGCAGCGTAAGCGCGTGACCGAGCTCCGCACCGTGCTCGCCGGACTGACCGGCGAGACCGCCCGCCTGCTCGAAGTGCACGCTGACGACCTCGTCAAGAAGTCAGTCTGGATCATCGGCGGCGACGGCTGGGCCTACGACATCGGCTACGGCGGCCTCGACCACGTGCTCGCCTCCGGCGCCAACGTGAAGGTGCTCGTGCTGGACACGGAGGTGTATTCCAACACCGGCGGCCAGTCGTCCAAGTCCACGCCGCTGGCGGCCGTGGCCAAGTTCGCTTCGGGCGGCAAGGGCACGGCGATGAAGGATCTCGCGCTGATGGCCATGCAATACGGCCACGTTTACGTCGCCAAGGTGGCGTTCGGCGCCAAGGACAGCCAGACGGTCACGGCCTTCCGCGAGGCCGAGGCGCACCAGGGCCCGGCGCTGATCATCGCCTACTCGCACTGCATCGCGCACGGCTTCCCGCTGCATCTGGGCCTCGAGCAACAGAAGCTCGCGGTGGAAACCGGTTACTGGCCGCTCTTCCGCTACAACCCGGCGGTGGCCGCGAAGGGCGAGCCCGGCCTCAAGCTGGACTCGGCCGCGCCGAAGGGCGACCTCGCCCGGTTCATGGCCAACGAGACGCGCTTCGGCATCCTGAAAAACGTCGCGCCCGAGCGGGCCGCCGAGCTGGCCGCGCAGGCGCAGACCCAGGTGCGCCAGCACTACGCCTACTATCAGCAGCTGGCCGCCCCTCCGGCGCACGCCAATGGCGCCCCCGCGGCGCCGGTGCCCACACCCCCCGCCGCGAAAAACTGACCCATCCCCGCCATGTATGCCCCGGACCTCGCCACCAACTACCTCGGCCTGAAACTCAGCAGCCCGCTGATCGTCGGCGCCTCGCCGTTCTGCGACAACATCGACTCGGCCAGCCGGCTGGCGGACGCCGGGGCCAGCGCCATCATCATGCGCTCGCTGTTCGAGGAGCAGATTGACTACGAGCAGAAGGCGCTGTCCTACCTGCTCGACACCCCGGCGGAAAGCTTCGCCGAGGCCACGTCGTATTTTCCGGCCTTCTCGGAATACCAGCTGGCGCCCGACTATTACCTCAAGCAGATCGCGCTGCTGAAGAAAACGCTGCGCATCCCCGTCATCGCCTCGCTCAACGGCCACCGCCCGGGCGGCTGGACCGATTACGCGGTGAAGATGGAGCAGGCCGGGGCCGACGCCATCGAGCTGAACCTCTACCAGCTGATCACGGACCCGGCGCAGAGCGGGGACGAGATCGAGGCTGACATGCTGCAGACCGTGCGGGAAGTCGCCGGCTCGGTGAAGATCCCGGTGGCGGTGAAGCTCTCGGCCTTCCACACGGCGCCCGCCCAGTTTGCGCTGGCGCTGGAGCATGCCGGCGCCAAGGGGATCGTGCTGTTCAACCGGTTCTACCAGCCGGACTTCAACCTCGACGAGCTCGACGTGCAGCCCAGCCTGCGCCTGTCGGATTCGACCGAGCTGTTGCTGCGCCTGCGCTGGCTCGCGGTGCTTTCGCCGCACGTGAAGGGCTCGCTGTCCTGCACGGGCGGCGTCCACACCAAGGAGGACGCGATCAAGGCCCTGCTCGCCGGGGCGGACACGGTGCAGCTGGTGTCGGTGCTGCTGAAGCACGGCCCCGGCATCATGGGCCTGCTGCGCGAAGGGCTGCGGGTATGGATGGCGGAACACGATTACCGCGACGTGACCCAATTGCGCGGGGCGCTGAACCTGAAGCGCTGCCCCGACCCCGCGGCGCACGAGCGGGCGAATTACATCCGGATATTGCAGAGCTGGCGGATCTGAGA
>JANYAM010000280.1 GCA_025361365.1 Opitutus sp.
AGTCTGGGCGTCGTTGAAACCAAGCGCCTCTAGATAAAAGAACCATAGGTTCCGATCGCTCAGGCGGACGTAGAAATCATCCTTGGTCAGGCCAAAGTCGGCGAGGCACTGGATGAGCAGGGCGATAAGCTCGATCTCGGCTTCCGGGCCGGCTTCGCCGAAGATATCGGCGTTGAACTGGTGGAAGGCCCGCAACCGGCCCTTCTGGGCGCGTTCGTAGCGGTAAAACTCGGCGATGCTGAACCACTTGATCGGCCGCTTCAGGGCGCCGGCCTTCTCGCCGACCATCCGGCAGACCGTCGGGGTCATTTCCGGCCGCAACGAGACCTCGCGGCCGCCTTTGTCCGTGAAATTGAAGAGCTGGGCCTCGATCTCGTCGCCCGACTTGGTCTTGTAGAGCTCCAGCGGCTCAAGGATCGGGGCGTCGTATTCCTGGAAGCCAAAACCGACGGCCGCCTGCCGCCAGGTGCGGAAGATGTGCTGACGGCGGGAAAAATCCTCGGGATAGAAATCCCGGAAGCCCGGAAGCGACTGGAAGCCGGCCATGCCTCGCTGCGACTAGGCGCGCGCTCAGGCCGAGGCCGGGGGCGGCGGGTTGCTGCGCAATTTCTCGAGGCTGAGCTGTTTGATCTTCTGCTTGAGAATCTTGCCCGACTTGAACTTCACCACGGCACGCTCCGGGATCACGACCTCGGTCTCGGGCTTGTTCGGGTTGCGGCCCACGCGGGCCTTGCGGACCTGCACCTCGAGGACGCCGAAGTTGCGGAGCTCGACGTTGCGGCCGGCTGCAAGTGCATCCATGACAATATCGAGCGTCATTTGCACCGTGTCCTGGATTTGCTTCTGCGGGAAGCCGGTCTTCTCGTAGATTTCGAGCACGATCTCACGTTTGGTCAGGTTGGTCGACATGGCTGGGCGGGGGTGAAATTTTTTTGGTGCTAAGTCTTACGCCGCAAATAATTCACTACCCTGTGCTTGCGTCAACCGCAAAGCCGCACAAAGCCTAGGGCTTAACCATGCCCGACCCGAAGGCCGTAAACACCATGTTTGCCCGTATTGCGGGCCGTTATGACCTCGCCAACCACCTCCTGAGCGGGGGGGTGGATTATTTATGGCGCCAGTGCCTCGTCCGGGCTGTCCACGACGCCCATCCGGGAGCCGTGCTCGACCTGGCCACCGGGAGTGGCGATGTGGCCTTTGCCCTGGCGGACGGCCTGCCGGCCGGCACCCGCATCACGGGAATGGATTTCTGCGAACCGATGCTTGAAGAAGCCGTAAAAAAGCGCGCCGGCAGCCCCCGGTGGATTGCGATCGAGTTCCGGCAAGGCGACGGCCTGGCCCTGCCCGTCCCCGATCGGTCATTCGACGCCGTCACGATTTCCTTCGGCCTGCGCAACATGGCCGACCGCCACCAAGCGTTGACGGAGATGCACCGTGTGTTGCGGCCCGGCGGCCGGCTCTTCGTGTTGGAATTCTCCCAGCCCTACTTTTGGTTCCGGCCGTTCTACTACGCCTACCTGAAGCTCGTGCTGCCCGCCATCGCCGCGGTGGTGACGGGCGACCGCTCGGCTTACGAATACCTCTGTGGCTCGATTGAGCTGTTTCCCGACCGGGCCGGCATCGCGGAGGAGATCCGCCGCGCCGGTTTCAGCTCGGTCCGCGCGACCCCGATGACGTTCGGCATCGTCGCACTGCACGAGGCCAGGGCCTGAGACTAACTGATCCAGCGCGCGATCAGGAAAGCCGCGGTTGCCGCCAAGCCGCCAATCAGGGTCGTTTGCAACACGCCACGCAGCACCGGAACCCCGGTGAACCGCGCCTTGATGCCGCCGAAGATAGCCAGGGCTACCAACGTCACGATCACGGAGAGCTGCAGCGCCCGGTGGGCATCGGTCAGCAGCATGTAGGCGCTCAGGGGAACCACGCCGCCGACAATGTAGGCCGAGGCGATGGTCAGCGCGCTCTTCCACGCCCGCCCCGGCTCGGGCGCCTCCAGCCCAAGCTCAAAGCGCATCATGAACGCGACCCAGTCCCTGGGTCGGCGGCGGAGTGATTCCACCACGGTCGCGCTCTCGGTGTCAGTGAGGCCATAGGTTTTGAAAATGTCGGTGACCTCCTGCGCCTCCGCCTCGGGCATGGCCACTATCTCCGCTTCCTCCCGGGCCAGTTCGTGGGCGTAGTGCTCGGCGTCGCCCCGGGCCGCCAGGTAACCGCCCAAGCCCATGGCAATCGATCCAGCGGCGATTTCCGCCACGCCGGCCGTGACGATCACATGCGTCTGCGAGATCGCCCCGGTCAGTCCCACGGCCAGGGCGAACGGCACCGTGAGGCCATCCGACATGCCGATGACAATGTCTCGCACCAATTCTCCCGCCGTGAAGTGCTTTTCGATATGCGGGGGCGGTGACATGCGCGGCGAGGCCGCGGCCTAGTTAAACGATTTCCCGCAGCCGCAGGTGCTCTGGGCGTTCGGGTTCTTGATCTCGAAGCCCTTGCCACGGAGGCCGTCGTCAAAGTCAACGCTGCAACCGTTGAGGTAAGCCAGGCTCGCCGGATCGACCAGCACCTGCACGCCCTCGCTCTCGAACACGTTGTCGTCCGCCTTGGGCAAGTCGAAGGACATGCCGTATTCGAAACCCGAGCAGCCCCCGGTTTCGACGAAGACGCGTAACTGCTTCGCCGCATCAGCCTGCGCGGTGCGCATGGTCTGCACCTGGCGGGCGGCGCGGCTGGAAAGAGTGATCATGCGCGCAACCTAGGCGCGCCACCCCGGCTGTCAACCGGCACCTCCCGCCGGCCGGCGCCAGGCCATAGCAGGAAGTGTGCAAATTTCGCGCATGAGTTCTTGCCACGCAGGAAACCGGACGTTTTTGTGAGGTCGTGCCCGCGACCGCCCTTAAGCACATCTTCAACGAACTCCAATACGAGCTGACCAACAAGCTCGCCGAGGGCGGCATGGGCTTGGTTTACGAGGCCGTGCAGAAGGGCACGGGCAACTTCCGCAAGACCGTCGCCATCAAGCTCATTCGCGAGGAGTATTCCAGCATCCCGGAGTTCCAGAAGAATTTCATCGGCGAGGCCAAGCTCGTGGCCGACCTCATTCACACCAATATCGTCCAGACCTACCACCTCGGCCAGATCGGCGGGCAGTATTTCATGACGATGGAATTTGTCCGCGGCGTGAACCTCGAGCAGTTCATCGACCGCCACCTCGAGTTGGGCAAGCAGGTGCCGATCGACATGGCCGTCTTCATCGCCTCGCGCGTCTGCCGCGGCCTCAGCTACGCCCACACCAAGCGCGATGCCGATAACCGCCTCCTCGGCATCGTCCACCGCGACGTCAACCCGAAGAACGTCATGCTCGCCATCGAGGGCGACGTGAAGCTCACGGACTTCGGCATCGCGAAGGCCCTCGACCTGATGTATAATGAGGAGGGCAAGGTGATCCCGGGCAAGGACGAGTATCTCTCCCCCGAGGGCGCCAGCTACGCCGTCACCGACGGCCGCTCCGATCTCTTCCCGCTCGGCATCGTCCTGACCGAAATCCTGCTCGGCAAAAACCTCTTCCGGGGCGCCACGCGCGTCGAGTCGCGCCGCAACATCCTCTCGCTGCCCATCCCGGACTTCACCACGCTCCGCGCCGACATCGACCCCAAGCTCAACGCCATCCTCCACCGGGCGCTGGAGCGCGACCGCGAGAAGCGCTACCAGTCCGCCTTCGAGATGCTCACCGACCTCGAGATGTATCTCTACAGCGACCGCTACGGCCCGACCAACGAGAAGCTGGCCGTCTACCTCGCCGAAGTTTTCCCGCCCGCCAAACCCGGCTCAACCCCCGCCGTCCCGACCTCCGCCCTACCCCGCGTGTCCACGCTCGAAAGCCAGAGGTAACCCCTTGCGCGCATGAGCGGCCCCGGACTCAACCAGAGCTTCCACCAGAGGCAGACGCAGCAGCTTGTGCTGGCGCCCCAGATGCGGCAGTCGCTGAAGATCCTGCAGGTGGCGGCCCTCGACCTGCGCGCCACCGTCCAGGAAGAGCTGCAGTCCAACCCCACCCTCGAGGAGCTGCCGATGGACGATGTCAGCCTCGAGAAAAACGCAGCGAGCGACGACGATAAGAATACTCCCGAGCACGACCAACGCGAGGAGATGGACTTCTCGAAGGACTTCCAAGTCCTCGAAAAGATCGGCCAGGACTGGAAGGACCACATGTCCGATACCGGCGGGGTGCGTCAGACCACGAGCGAAGAGGACGAGCGCCGCCAGCACTTCTTCGACTCGCTGACCACCACGACCTCGCTCCAGGAGCACCTCATGGGCCAGGCCGAGCAGTCCGACTCCTCGGCCCCGGTGCTCACGGCCCTGCGCTTCCTCGTCGGCAGCCTCGATGACCGCGGCTACCTCACCTCGACGCTTTCCGACCTCGCCCTGCTGGCCAACCTACCGCTGTCCACGATGCAGGAGGCCGCCAAGTTGCTGAAGACCTTCGAGCCGGCCGGCATCGGTGCCGAGAGTCTCGCCGACTGCCTGCTCATCCAACTCGCCCAGAAGGGTCGCGAGAAATCCGTGGCGGCCCGCATCATCCGCGATCACTTCGATCTCCTGGTCCGCCGCCGCATCCCCGATCTCGCCCGCAAGACCGGCCTCGCCCCCGACGTCATCCAGGAGGCCATCGAGGAGATCGGCACCCTCGACCCCGCGCCCGGCCGACGGTTCGCCGACGACGCCAACCGCGTGGTCGTGCCTGATGTCACCGTCGAGAAGGACGGCGAAGAGTGGAAGATCATCCTCAACCAGGATTACATCCCGCGGCTGCGGCTCAGCAACACCTACAAGGAGCTCATCGCCAAGGGCAAGCTGAGCAAGCAGGAGGGCGACTACCTCCGCGAGAAGCTGCGCTCGGGCAAGTTCATCATCAACGCCATCGAGCAGCGCCAGCGCACGATCGAGCGCATCACCCGCGAGATCATCAAGCACCAGGGCGAGTTCTTCGCCGAGGGCGTCTCGAAGCTGAAACCGCTCACGATGACACAGATCGCGGACATCATCGGCGTGCACGAGACCACGGTCAGCCGCGCCCTCGCCAACAAATACATCAAGACCCCGCACGGCGTCTTCGAGATGAAGTTCTTCTTCACCTCCGGCTACCAGTCGGACGCCGGCGAGGCGGTGGCCAACACGAGCGTGAAGGAAATGATCGCCGACATCATCGCCGGCGAAGATCCCGGCAAGCCGCTCAGCGACCAGGAAATCGTCGGCTTGCTGGAGGCCAAGGGACTCAAGATCGCCCGGCGCACTGTCGCGAAATACCGCGAGGAACTCGGCTTGCTGCCGAGCAACCTGCGCCGGCGCTACGATTGAGGTTGCGACTGCCGGGGTGGAACCCGGCCTCCGGACGGGTTTTCACGATGCGCGAATGGAAAAACGCGTCCAGAGGCCGCGTTCCACCTTCACCACGCGAAATCAGGCCGATCGCGCCGCGGCCGTCTGGTCGTGGAGCTTGGCGGCTTCCAGCACCGTCTTGACCAGCTCCGGCAGCGAGACGGGCTTGAGCAGGTAGCGGTAGAGCGCGGCCTCGTTCACGCTGCGCAACAGCATTTCGGGCTTCATGTAGCCGGTGACGAGCACGCGTTGCATGTCGGGATACTCCTCCCGGGCATCAACGAGAAAGCTCAAGCCGTTGCCGCCCGGCATCAGGTGGTCGCACACGACGACCTTGAAGGGCTTCTTGTGGAGAATGTAGCCGGCCTCCCGGGTGCTGGTGGCCAGCACGCACTCGAAGTGTGGGGAAAGTGCCTCGGCGAACAGCTCGATCAGCGGCTTTTCATCGTCGATCAGCAGCACCGCACCCAGCTTCGGCTTGGTCACGGTCGGTTCGGTGGTTGGGGCGGTCGACACGTCAAAAACAGTGCTTCACTGTCCCTGCTTGGCAAACCCAAATCGCCGCTCGCTTGCAGGTGGGCCGGTTTTGGTTTGCGTGCCCCCGCAGTGACGTATTTTTTTGACAGGCACTGGCATGGACAATCCCGATCTGCACGCCGCCGCCCGCGCTGGCACCCTCACCGCGTCACCCACCGCCCTCACAGCGGTGGCCTTGACCAAGGGCAACGCCTCGGGCAACACCCCCCTGCACATCGCCGCCAAATACGGCCACCTCGACCAGGTCCCCGCCGACCTGCTGACCGGGGAAAACCTCCTGCGCAAGAACGACGCCGGCTACACCGCGCTCCACCTCGCCGCCCGCCACGGGCACCTACAGCAGGTCCCCGCCGCCCTGCTCACTCGCGAAAACCTCCTTATCCGTTCTAACAGCGGCTACACTCCGCTCCACCAGGCCGCCGCCGGTGCCGCGCTGGACCAGTTGCCGGCCGGCCTGCTTACCACCGACCTGGTCCTGACCAAGACCGACACGGGCAACACGCTGCTGCACGAGGCCGCCGAGCATGGGACGCTCGACCGCTTCCCCGCCCCCTTTCTCACGCGAGAGACGCTGACCAATCCCAACATCAGCGGCGAGACCGTGTTGCACGTCGCCGTCTTTAACGGCCACCTCGACCAGGTCCCGCGCGCCCTGCTGACGGCGGAGAACCTTCTGACCAAGACCTCGAATCACGACACCTGCCTGCACGCCGCGGCCATAGCGGGCCATCTCGACCAGATCCCCGCCGAGGTCCTCACCCACGACCATCTCGTGCTCCCCAGCAAATCCGGCCACACGCCGATCCACGCCGCCGCCGAGGCCGGTTACATCCAGCAGATCCCGCGCGACCGCTTGACCGTCGACCTGCTCATCAGCCGCAACGACTTTGGCGACACGCCCCTGCACGCCGCCGCCGTGGAGGGCCACCTCAAGGATATTCCCCGCGAGTTCCTCAACCGCGCGACCCTGCTCATCCGCAATTACAACGGCGGCACGCCCCTGGGCGCCGCCATCCGCTACGGCCACGCCGACCAGCTGCCGCCGGAGTTCATTCCCAAGCCGCCGAGCGCCTTCCAGAAGTTCCTCTACCAGCTCGGCGTCTCCCGCCCGCCTTTCGGCTAGACCACGCCGGGCGGTTGTGACACAGCCGCGGGTTGTCACTGGCACCAAACGTGCCTTTGCTGTCCGTTCCATTCCTTTAACCGCATGAACACCACCATTACCGCCATCACCGCGCGCGAGATCATCGACTCCCGCGGCAATCCCACCGTCGAGGTCGACGTCAAGCTCGCCAGCGGCGCCTTCGGCCGCGCCGCCGTGCCCTCGGGCGCCTCCACCGGCGAGCACGAGGCCATTGAGCTCCGCGACGGCGACAAGGCCCGCTACGGTGGCAAGGGCACCCTCAAGGCTGTCGCCAACGTGAAGGGCAAGATCGCCCCCGCCCTCCTCGGCTACGACGCCTTCGACCAGCTCGGCGTCGACCGCGCCATGCTCAAGCTCGACGGCACCGCCACCAAGTCGAAGCTCGGCGCCAACGCCATCCTCGGCGTTTCCCTCGCCACCGCCAAGGCCGCCGCCGCCGCGTCCGGCGTCCCCCTCTACAAATACCTCGGCGGCCCGAACGCCAAGGTCCTGCCGGTTCCGCTCATGAACATCATGAACGGCGGCGCGCACTCCGACGCCCCGATCGACTTCCAGGAATTCATGATCGTGCCGAAGAACTTCGACACGTTCGCCGAGGCCCTCCGCGCCGGCGCCGAGGTCTTCCACTCGCTCAAGAAGGTTCTCAAGTCGAAGGGCCTCCAGACCGCCGTCGGCGACGAGGGCGGCTTCGCCCCGAACCTCGCCTCCACCACCGACGCGCTCGACGCCATCGCCGAGGCCGTGAAGGGCGCCGGCTACAAGCTCGGCAAGGACATCTTCCTCGCCCTCGACGTCGCCGCCTCCGAGTTCTACGTTAAGGAGTCCAAGACCTACGTCTTCAAGAAGTCCGACGGCCGCTCCTTCACCGGCGACCAGTTCGTCTCCTACTATAAGGAGCTCGTCGCGAAATACCCGATCGTCTCGATCGAGGACGGCTGCGCCGAGAACGACTGGGGCACATGGAAGAAACTCACCGACGCGCTCGGCGCCAAGGTGCAGCTCGTCGGCGACGATCTCTTCGTCACCAATGTCGCGTTCCTACAGAAGGGCATCGATACCGGCACGGCCAACTCGATTCTCGTCAAGGTCAACCAGATCGGCTCCCTCACCGAGACCCTCGACGCCATTGAGCTCGCGCAGAAGAACAAATACACGACCATCATCTCGCACCGCTCCGGCGAGACCGAGGACGTAACCATCGCCGACATCGCCGTCGCGACGAACGCCGGCCAGATCAAGACCGGCTCCGCCTCGCGCACCGACCGCGTCGCCAAATACAACCAGCTCCTCCGCATCGAGGAGGAATTGGGGGCCAGCGCCATCTACGGCGGCCGAATCTAAGGCTTGCCCGCGGCACGTCGCCTGCTATCGACTACAGGCTACGAAGCCGACCTAACACCAAGCTTCGCCAACACACACACCGGGAAAGGCCGGACCGCAAGGTCCGGCCTTTTCTATTGGCGAAACCTCTGCCCGTGGCAAATGTCTGCACTGGTCCGACCTTCCACTCAAATCCGCCTCCCCCCGTGAACCAACTCCCCTTGCCCCGCCGCCTGCTTGTCCTTATCGCCGCCAGCACGGCCGTGCTGCTTCCCGCCGCCGAGCCGGCCAAGCCCGCGGAAGCGCCCAAACCGGCCGAGCCCGCCAAGTCGGATGCCCTCACTCCCGCGGACCAGGAGGTGCTCAAGCTGCCCAAGGTCGAAGTGACCTCCGCTCGCGTCAAAGCCATCGATGCCGAGCTGAAGAAAATCGACAAGCAGATCGCCCGCGAGAAAAAGAACATCAAGGGGACCGACTTGGACAAGTCGCTCAACAGCGACAAGCTCTCCAAGTCCGCCGCGGTCTTCGGCGGCAACTCCGCCTCGCACATGGAGGCCGTCGCCGCCACCCGCGTCGCGCTGCTCGAGAATGAGCGCTCGATGCTCGAGCGGCTCAAGTTCCCTCGGACCGAGGAAGACCGCGCCCTGATCGAGAAGGAACTCGTGAACATCCGCGAGACGCGCCGGAACCTGGACGACGCCGCGAAGCAGCGGTGAGTCAGCGAGGTGAAACCCGGCCTCTGGCCGGGTTTTGTTTTGGAGGGCTCAGCTCCAGCTGAGCCGCGGCCCAGCTGGAGCTGGGCCCTCCATTTTATTCCACTCTGAGAATATATCCGCGGAGATATTCGCTCTCCGGCATGGTCACCAGCACCGGATGGTCCACCGGCTGGTGACAGAACTCCAGCACATGCACGCGCCGTTTCGCGTCGGACGCGGCGTCAGCGAGAATTTCGCGCAGCTGGGCATCCTGCATGTGGTGCGAGCAGGTGTAGGTCGCCAGCACGCCGCCCGACGTGAGCGACTTCATCGCCCGCAGGTTGAGCTCCTTGTAGCCGCGCAGCGCACCCTCGAGGGCCGACTTCGACTTCGCGAACGGCGGCGGGTCGAGAATGATCAGGTCCCACGCCGGCGCAGCGTCGCGCTGCGCCGTGAACCAGTCGAAGACATTGGCCCCGGTGAACTCCGCCTTCAATCCGTTGCGGTCGGCGTTCTTCTTGGCCTGCCCGACGGCGTCGAACGCGCTGTCGAGCCCGAGCACGCTGGCCGCCCCGGCCTTGGCGCAATGCAATGCGAACGAGCCCTGGTTGCAAAACGCGTCGAGCACGCGCTTGCCCGCGGCATATTTCGCCACCGCCGCGTGCTGGAGCCGCTGGTCAAGGTAGAATCCCGTCTTCTGCCCGCCCTGCAGGTCGAGCCAGTAGTCGAGGTCATCAATCTTCACCCAGCGCGGTGCCCACGCCGTGCCCGAGCGCGTGTGCACCTCGGACGGCAGCCCCTCGAGTTTCCGGATGTTGGCGTCGTTGCGGAAAATAATCTCCTTGGCGCCGGTCAGCTCGGCGAGCAGGTCGCCCAGCGCCGCCGCGCGCTTCTCCATCGCCAAAGTCTGGACCTGCACCACCAGCGTGTCGCCGAACTGGTCGGCCACCACGCCGGGCAGGTCGTCGGACTCGGACCAGACCACGCGCTTGAAGTCGCCCAGGCCGGCCCGGCGCGCGAGGGCCCGCTCCAGCGCCGTGCGCAGGTAGGCCGCATCGAGCGTCACCCGGTCGCGGCTCAGCCGTCGCCAGACGATCTGCGACTTGCTGTTGTAGATGCCCGTGCCGAGGAAACGCCCGGTGCGGTCCCGGCATTCCACCACCTCGCCATCGTGTTCGGCCGGCAGCAGGGCCTCGCACTCGTTGGCGAACACCCACGGGTGGCCGCCGAGCACGCGGGAAGTGGCGTTGGGCTTGAGCTTGAGGCTGGCAGACATCCCCGGACTCTCCCGGGGTTTGCCGGCGCTTAGAAGCTCAAAATGTCGGCGCGCGGCCGTCTACTCCGTTCCGGCCTGCCTAGTCGCGCTCGGCCGGATCGCCATGAAGCTGAATGCGCACGACAACCTGCCGGGGCGCCCTGACCCGGGCCGCCAAGGCCCAAAGGCTGATGGCGTGAATCGCGCATCCGGTGCAGGCCAACAAAATCCAAGTGCTCATCGAGGAGATCATGACCCAGTTCAGGCGGCCAGTTGCGGTTCATCGGTCTTCCGACGCGCCGGCGTCTGGCGGCGATCCGCGAAAGCATCATAATAAATGTGCTGCTTCGGAGTGCTGGTGCGGCGATCAACGTGGGCTTTGTCTTCAGCCGACTGATAGCGCTCCAGCAGCGACAGCATGCCCAGCGTGAGGGCGGAAAAAAGGATGACGATGGCGGCGAGAAGCATGGGAGATGGTTGGGTTGTAGGTTAAATCTACCCAAAAAGGCCCCGGCGGCCTATCCGGCCCGGGACGTAACCTGACCTACGGAAAGCCCGTAGTGTAAAAATATCCTTGGCAGACCCGTGGGAGCGCGGCTGGGGCGAAGCTTCAGAAAAGGCTTTCCCTCCGGGCCGTTGCGGCTTTGCGTGACCCCTTCATGTCCACGCCTGCCCAGGAGATCGCCCGCCGCCGCACCTTTGCGATCATCTCGCACCCGGATGCGGGCAAGACGACCCTGACCGAGAAGTTCCTGCTCTACGGCAACGCCATCCACCTCGCCGGCGCCGTCAAGGACCGCAAGAACCAGCGCGCCACCGCCTCCGACTGGATGGAACTCGAGAAACAGCGCGGCATTTCCATTTCGTCCACCGTCCTCCAGTTCGACTACGCCGGCTGCGCCGTCAACCTGCTCGACACCCCCGGCCACAAGGATTTCTCCGAGGACACCTACCGCGTGCTCACCGCCGTGGACGCGGCCCTCATGGTCATCGACGCCGCCAAGGGCGTGGAGACGCAGACCCGCAAGCTCTTCGAGGTCTGCCGGCGCCGCGGCGTGCCGATCTTCACGTTCATGAACAAGTGCGACCGGCCCACGCGCAGCCCGATCGACCTGCTCGACGAACTCGAGAACGTCCTCGGCCTGCAATCGGCGCCCGTCATCTGGCCGCTGGGCAACGGCCCGACCTTCAAGGGCGTGTTCGACCGCCGCTCCAAGGAAGTCCATCTCTTCGAGCGCGTCCCGGGCGGCAAGTTCCAGGCGCCGGTCAACGTCACTTCGCTCGAGGACGACGCCGTCCGCAGCAAGCTCGACGACTACACCTTTGAGCAGGTCAAGGACCAGCTCGCGATGCTCGACGGCGCGGGGCACCCGTTCGACCTCAAGGCCGTGCAGGCCGGCCAGCAGACGCCCGTCTACTTCGGCTCCGCCGTGAACAACTTCGGCATCCAGCTCCTGCTCGACGGTTTCCTTAAGGACTCCGTGCCGCCCGCGCCGCGCAAATCCGTCAGCATCACCGTGCCGGGCTTTCCCCAGCCGACCACCGCGCGCGTGGTGCCCGTCGACGACCCGAAGTTCTCCGGCTTCATCTTCAAAATCCAGGCCAACATGGACGCGAAGCACCGCGACCGTATCGCCTTCTGCCGCGTGTGTTCGGGCAAGTTCGACCGCGACATGGTGGTCACCCACCAGCGCACCGGCAAATCCGTCCGCCTCTCCTCCTCCCACAAGCTCTTCGGCCGCGAGCGCGAGACGGTGGACGAGGCCTGGCCGGGTGACGTCATCGGCCTCGTCGGCCACAGCGAGTTCGGCATCGGCGACACGCTCACGCAGGACCGCAGCATCTGCTACGACGAGATTCCGCGCTTCCCGTCCGAGGTCTTCACCTACATCGCCAACCCCAACACCGGCGACTCCAAGAAATACCGCGCCGGCCTCGAGCAGCTCCTGCAGGAGGGCGTCGTCCAGTCCTTCACCGCCAAGAGCGCCCCGTCCGGCGCCACGCTGCTCGCGGCCGTCGGCCCGCTGCAGTTCGAAGTCGTACAGTGGCGCCTCCAGAGCGAATACGGCGCTGAGTCGCGCCTCACGCCCGCCCCATGGACGATCCTCCGTTGGGTCGAACCGCACCCGCTGCTCAAGGATCCGACACGCCTCGTCGTCGCCACGGGCGTCAGCTTCGGTGCCGACAAGTTTGAGAACCCCGTCGTCCTCTTCCCGAACGAGTGGACCATGCGCTACTTTCAGGAGAAAAATCCGGAACTAAAATTGCACGCACTGCCGCTGGAGCAGACGAAGTAATTCTCCCCACGGGATATGTCACATTGCGCGGGTTGACCGCCGTGAATTGTTGGAGCACTAGTCTGGCATGAAGCTCCGTCTGTTGCTCGCGCTGTTCGGGTTTACCTGCGGTGTGCTGGTGCCGGCGGCGGAGCCCGCCCCGGTCGCCAAACAACCCATCCTCGTCGCCGTCCACGGCGCGTGGGCCGGTGGTTGGCATTTCAAGAAAATAGCCCCACTCCTCGAGGAGAAGGGCTGGAAGGTTTACCGGCCCTCGCTGAGCGGACTCGGCGAACACTTCAACACCGCGCGTCCCGACATCGGCCTGCAGACACACATCGACGACATCGTGAACTTGATTCTCTTCGAGGACTTGCACGATGTCATCCTGCTCGGCCACAGCTATGGCGGTATGGTCATCACCGGCGTGGCCGACCGCATCCCCGAGCGCATTGCGCGGCTCGTCTACCTTGATGCTTCCCTGCCGGTGGATGGCGAAAGCCTGCTTTCCCTCCACAAACCCGGCGGCTCGTTCGACCTGGAGAAGATGACCAAGGACGGGTTTGTCGTTCCCAACTGGGTCAAGCCCGGCAAGCCCTTCCCGATCGACGTGCCTCATCCGCTCAAATCCTTCACCGATCCGATCGTGCTCCAGCACCAGGCAGCGGCGGCGAAAGTCCCCGCGACCTACATCCTTACCGTCGAGAAAGGCGGCAAGCCCGAGGGCGATGACTTCTATGCCGCATCCGAGCGCGCCCGCGCCCGCGGCTGGCCGGTGCTCATCATGGAAGGCGACCACAACCCGCAGTGGCGCCAGCCCGAAGCCCTCGCCAACCTGCTGCTCGGCATCCATTGATGCCCTGCAACCGCGACCAGCGTAGGCGCGGTTACTTCTCGTTCGTCGGCGTGTCGGACTTGTCCCGGCTGCTCGGCGCCGGGCTGGGCGATTCGTTCCGCGGCGCCGGGTCCGAGCGCACGGGGGCGGGCGGCGGCGTGTAAGAGTTGCCACTGTCGCCGCGCGGAGAGGAGGAACCGCCCCAGGAGCGGTTGCCATCGTCGTGGCGGTTGCGGTCCGGGTCGCGGGGCCCGCGATCAGTATTCCCTGTTCGCGGGGGATTGTTGCTGCCACGCGAATTGTCCGGATCGGTGCGCGGGGTGCCGTCCCACCGGGTGCGCGTGCCCGTCGGATAGTCGGGCTTGCCATGATCCCGGGGCGGCGGCACCGGGCGGGAGTAGCCACCATAGTTGTAGTCAAAGGGATCGTAGTAACCATACCGGGCAAAGCCGTCGTAGCCGGTGTAGTAGCCGTAGCGGTAATAGTCGTTGGGAAAATAGTCATCCGGCCCCGGATAGGCCGCGAGGATCGTGTAGGTGCGCGTCGGGAGATTGCCGATCCGCACGATGGCCCACTGGGCCTCGTCGCCGGCATTCTCGGCGGGGAAGCTGACCTTCACGTAATACAAGCGGTTGCTCGCGAGCCCCTGCTCCTGAAGGTAGTTGATCACGGCCTCCCTCAGCTCCGCGAGCTGCGCCGGGGTCAGCTCCTTCTGCGTGAAGCTCTCGACCACGGTGAAATCCGGGACAGCCTGGACCCGCGTGACGCGGGCGGATTGCGGGGCGGCGCAACCGGCGAGGAATAGGACCGTGGCGACCACAGCCGCAATCGGGGCGAAAAGTGGGAGGTTTTTCATGGGATAATCTCCAAGGATAGGGTGACCTGCTGGCGGGAAGCTAGCCCGCCCGGCGCCGGCTCGCAAGTGGCATCTGGGCCGCCCACCGGACGGACATTCCGCGACTTTTGCTTTGTCTGTCGGGCGACACCGGCCAAAGTGCCGCCATGCGTTCCTTCCTCCCCTCGCTCTTCCTGGCCGTGGGTCTCGCCACCGCCCTGTCCGCGGCCCCGCAACCCGGCGCCGTCGAAACCAAGGTCCTGCCACTCCTCGTCGTGAAAGCAGCGCACCTCGTCGACCCCGCCACCGGCCGGGTTCTCGCCAACCAAGCCGTCGTCATCGAGGGCGACCGCGTCAAGGCGGTCGTCGCTGTGGCCGACCTCGCGAAAATCATCCCCGCCGGCACCAGCGCCCGCGTCGTTGATCTCGGCGCCGCCACCCTCCTGCCCGGCCTGATCGACTGCCACACCCACGTCACCAGCCAGCCCGAGAATTTCTACGAGGACATCTTCCGCAAGAGTCCGATTGACGAAGCGGTCACGGCGCACCTCTACGCCCGGCGCACTCTCGAGGCCGGGTTCACGACCATCCGCAACGTCGGCGCCGACAACTACATTGACTTCGCCCTGCGCAACGCAATCGAGGCCGGCAAGATCCCCGGCCCCCGCATGCTGGCCAGCGGCCCGGCGCTGAGCGCCACCGGCGGCCACGGCGACCTCAATGGCATGTCGCCTTACGTGCACTTCGCGGGCAACATCGACGGCATCGCAGACGGCGTGGACGCCGTGCGCAAGAAGGTCCGCGAAAACATCAAATATGGTGCCGATGTCATCAAAATGCTGGCCACCGCCGGCGTGCTTTCCGAAGAAGAGGCCGTCGGCGCGCCGCAATACACCCAAGCCGAGATGAACGCCATCGTCGACGAGGCCCACCTGTGGGGCAAGCGCGTCGCCGCCCACGCGCACGGGACCGAGGGCATCAAGATGGCCATCCGCGCCGGCGTCACCTCAGTCGAACATGCCAGCTTCATCGACGACGAGGGTATCGCCCTCGCCAAGGAGCACGGCACCTGGCTGGTCATGGACATCTACAACGACGACTACATCATGGCCGAATACGGCCGCCTCGGCTACCCGGACAAGATCCTCGCCAAGGAGCGCCTCGTCGGCCGCACGCAGCGGGAGAACTTCACCAAGGCGCTCAAGGCCGGCTGCAAGCTCGCCTTCGGCACCGACGCCGGCGTCTACCCGCACGGCTGGAACGCCAAGCAATTCCACACCATGGTCGTTTGGGGCATGACACCGATGCAGGCGATCCAGTCCGCCACCACCACCGCCGCCGACCTGCTCGGCTGGCCGGACAAGGTCGGCCAGCTGGCGCCGGGTTTCTATGCCGACCTCATCGCCGTGTCAGGCGACCCGCTCGCCGATGTCACGGTGCTCGAGCACGTCGGCTTCGTCATGAAAGGCGGACAGATCGTGAAGAACAACCTGACGGCCGAGCCGGCCGAGCGGATGGAGTGAGCCACGCGGCTCAGTGTTCCAGCACGATCAACAGCACCCCGAGCAGCGTGAAGAGCGCCCCGAGCAGCCCGGCCTCGTAGCGCTCGAAATTTTTCACCTCGAACTTCTCCAACCCGACCAGCGTCAACCAGGTGAAGAGCATCATGCCGCCCAGCGTTGCCACCGCGAGGATCAGGCTCAGCACCACGAAACCGCGCCAGCCGAACTGCACACCGGAGAGATAGACCGGGAGGAAGCCCTCGCAGGGTGACAGCGTCAACATCACGAACAACCCGCTGATGGCGGTCCAGTCGCCCTCCTTGGTCTCGACCAGCCGGCTGTCCTTCAATTCCTCGTCCCAATGGCTGCGCTCGTGGCCGTGGCCGCAGTGCTCGCTGGGATGGTGGTGCGCGCCGAGGACGTGATGGTGCACCACCCCGCCACGCCACTGGCGCCAGAAATAATACAGGCCGATCGCGAGCAGGATGCCGCCCGCGATCCACGGGAAAAGCCGCCCGAGCTTTTCGTCGAGTTGGAAACCGAACCACGCGATGGCCAGCCCGAGCAGGGTCGTCAACGCCACGTGACCCAGCCCGGCCAGCGCCGCCACGAACAGCGTCTTGCCCCGGCTCCAGCCCCGCGCCCGCGACACGAGCACAAACGGCAGCCAGTGGGTCGGGATCGCCGCATGGAAGAACGCCACGGTGAAACCCGTGGCGGCGACAGTGGTGAGCACGGCGGAGTTCATGGGCGGCGGGTGGGCGAGAAAAGACGGGGCCCCGGACCCTGTCGACCCCGAACCATAGCAAAGCCGTCAAGGGTGCGGACAAGGGACGCGCAGTTTTTGGCAGGAGCTGGTTGAGCTTTTTCGTGTATTTCTGCGCGGCTTTCTGACTACCTAACACCCTCTTTCCACCATGCCACCCGACCTCAACGCCGTCAGCACCTACCTGGTCGCCCTGCAGGAGGATATCTGCTGTGCGCTGGAGCGCGGGGATGGCGGCGGAAAGTTCCAGGAGGACCGCTGGTCCCGCCCCGAGGGTGGCGGCGGCCGGTCTCGCGTGCTGGCCGACGGCGTGGTGTTCGAGAAAGCCGGGGTCGGCTTTTCCCATGTGTCCGGCCGCTCGCTGCCGCCTTCCGCCACTGCCACGCGCCCCGAGCTGGCCGGCCAGCCCTTCAGCGCGCTGGGCGTGTCGCTGGTCATCCATCCGCGCAACCCCTATGTCCCGACGAGCCACGCCAACGTCCGCTTCTTCACCGCCGGCGAGGGCGACCGGGCGGTCTGGTGGTTCGGCGGCGGGTTCGACCTGACGCCCTACTACGGCTTCGAGGAGGATGCCGCGCACTGGCACCGCACCGCCCGCGCCGCGTGCGACCCGCATGGCCGCGAGCTTTATCCGAAGTTCAAAAAGTGGTGCGACGACTACTTCTTCCTCAAACACCGCGGTGAGCCGCGCGGCGTCGGCGGCATTTTCTTCGACGACTTCAACGCCCCCGGCTTCGCCGCCGCGTTCGCTTTCCTGCGCAGTGTGGGCGACGCTTTCGTCCCGGCCTACCTGCCGATCGTGCAAAAGCGCAAGGCGACACCCTTCGGCGAACGCGAGCGCGACTTTCAGCTCTACCGGCGCGGCCGCTATGTTGAGTTCAACCTTGTCCAGGACCGCGGCACGATCTTCGGCCTGCAGAGCGGCGGCCGCACCGAGTCCATCCTCATGTCCCTCCCGCCACTCGTCGCGTGGCGCTACGACTGGAAACCCGAACCCGGCTCCCCCGAGGCGCGGCTCTACGATGTCTTCCTGAAGCCCCGCGACTGGGCCAACCATTCCGCATGAACTCCCGCGAACGTTTCCTCGCCGCCGCCAGCTGCACTCCCCTCGACCGCCCGCCGGTCTGGATCATGCGCCAAGCCGGACGCTACCTGCCCGAATATCGCGCCCTCAAGGCCAAGTCCTCCTTCCTTGAGATGGTGAAGACCCCCGAGCTGGCCGCCGAGGTCACGCTGCAGCCGCTGCGGCGCTTCGCGCTCGATGCCGCGATCATTTTCTCGGACATCCTCGTCATCCCCGAGGCCATGGGCCAGGGCTACAAGTTCCGCGACGAGGGCGGCATCGCGATGGATTTCCGCCTGGAGACCAAAGCCCAGCTCGACCGGCTCGACCCGGTGGGCGTGGCCGCGCGGCTCGACTATGTCGGCCAGGCGCTGACAAGAGTGAAGACCGCCCTGAAGGGCGAGAAGGCCCTGCTAGGCTTTGGCGGCTCGCCGTGGACGCTCGCCACCTACATGCTGGAAGGCGGCAGCGCTGATGACTTCGAGCGCAGCAAGGCCGTGTTCTACTCCGACCGCCCGTTGTTCACCGCCCTGATGGAGAAACTCACCGCCGCGCTCATCGAGTATTTCCAAATGCAGATCCGCGCCGGGGCCGACGCCATCCAGATCTTCGACTCGTGGGGCGGCATCGTGGCGGGCCAGGACTACGAGGCCGCCTCGCTGCGCTGGATCCGCGCCATCATCAGTGCGCTGCCGAAGGGTTTTCCCGTGATCCTCTACGCCAAGGGCACACCCTCGCAGCTGACTGACCAGGCCTTCAGCGGGGCGAGCGTGCTGGGCGTGGACTGGACGGTCGACCTCGGGGTCGTCCGCCGGCTCGTGCCGGGCAACATCGCACTGCAGGGCAACCTCGATCCGGTGCTCATGAATACCACCCCGGAAATCGTCCGCCGCGAAACCGCCCATTTGCTGGAAACCATGCGCGGCACCAACGGTCATATTTTCAACCTCGGCCACGGCATCATGCCGCAGGCGAAGATCGAATGCGTCGAGGCGCTGGTTGAAACCGTTACGACCTGGAAATGATGCCTGAAGGCTAAGGCCGTTGGGACAGAATTAACAAAATGAACAAAATCATGCTGAAATCTCCAAGCATGCCCCCCTCGTCAGGATTTCATTCCGTCAATTCTGTTCATTCTGTCTAAACCTCCGTGTCCTCTGTGTTAAAAAATGTCGCAGTTGTCGGCGGCGGCCTCACCGGCCTGACCGCCGCGTGGCGCCTGCACCGGGCCGGCCATCGCGTCACCGTCTTCGAAAAGGCCCCGCAGGTCGGCGGTGCCATCGTCACCACCGAAAAGGACGGCTGGCTCATCGAGGGCGGGCCGAATTCGCTGCAGGAAACTCCCGAGGTCGCTGCCGTGGTCGCCGAGCTCGGCCTGACGGACCAGCGGACCTTGGTGAATCCCGACGCCAAGAAACGCTTCATCGTTCGCGACGGCCGCCCGGTCATGGTGCCGCTCTCCCCCGCCGGCCTGCTGACGTCGCCGTTGTTTTCCCTCGGCGCCCGGCTGCGGGTGTTCATCGAGCTGCTCACCCGGCCGCGCGTGCGCACCACCGATGTCAACCTTGCCGCTTTCGTCGCCTCCCACTTCGGCCGTGAGATCGTGGACTACGGCCTGAATCCGTTCGTCGCGGGTGTCTATGCCGGCGACCCGGAAAAACTCTCCGCCCGCTACGCCTTTCCCAACATATGGCAGCTGGAGCGCACCCATGGTTCGCTGTTGCGCGGCTACCGCGCTCAAGCGGCCGAGCGCCGGGCGCGCGGCGAAGCAACGGGCGTCGTGCCAATCATCTCGTTCCAACACGGCCTGCAAGCCCTGCCGCGCGCCCTCGCCGCCGCCCTGCCCGCCGGCACCGTGCAGACCGACGCCACCGTCACCAGCCTGATCCCGGGCCGGCCGTGGAAGTTGATCTGGACCCGCGCCGACGCGGTGACGACGACCGAATTCGACGCGGTCGTGCTCGCGTTGCCGGCCACGGGGCTCGCGCAGCTGGTCTTCAGCACGCTCGGCGAACGCATCCTCGCCTCACTCGATCACCAGCCCCACCCGCCGGTCAGTTCGCTCTTTCTCGGTTTCAAGCGCGAGCAAGTGACGCACCCACTCGACGGCTTCGGCGCGCTCGTGCCGGCCCTTGAGCAGCGCAGTCTCCTCGGTGTGCTGTTCTCGTCGTCGCTCTTCGCCGGCCGCGCGCCCGACGGCCACGTGGCGCTTACGGTGTTCGCCGGCGGCATGCGCCAGCCCGAGACCGGCCGGCTGGCGACGCCGCAACTGCTGGCCCGCGTGCTGCCCGACCTGCGCGACCTGCTCGGCGTCACCGGCGACCCGGTGTTCACCCACCACACGTTCTGGCCCAAGGCCATTCCCCAATACAACCTCGGCCACGAGCGCTTCCTGGAGCCACTCACCCGCTGCGAGGCCAAGCATCCCGGGCTCTTCATCGGCGGCAACGCCCGCGACGGGATTTCACTCCCGGATTGCCTGAAATCCGGGACAGAACTGGCCCGGAAAACGGGTGAGTTCGTGGCGAAGTTATAGGGAGTGCCTTCCTTTTGTGGGAGGGGCTTTATGCCCCGACCAGGACGTTTGTCGGGGCATAAAGCCCCTCCCACAGTTGACGGTCTCGCCACTTGACTCCCCCCTTCGGTCAGGTAGCTTCCCGCCCCTTATTTCCGATGGCGACCGAACTCAAAGACACCCTCCTGCTGCCCAAGACCGATTTACCCATGCGGGCAGGCTTGGTCCAACGCGAGCCGGGCCGGGTCGCGCATTGGGAGAAGACCGATCTCTACAACCAGATCCAGCAGGCCCGCGCCGGCCGCCCCGCCTTCGTGCTGCATGACGGCCCGCCGTTCACCAACGGCGACGTCCACATCGGCACCGCGCTCAACAAGACGCTCAAGGACATCGTCAACCGCTACAAGTCCATGCGCGGCTTCCGCACGCCCTACGTGCCGGGCTGGGACTGCCACGGCCTGCCGATCGAGCAGAAGGTCAGCAAGGAGATCAAGGAGCAGAACCTCACGCTCACCACGGCACAGCTGCGCGCCAAGTGCGACGAGTTTTCCGAGAGCTGGATCGGCAAGCAGACCGCGCAGTTCAAGCGTATCGGCGTCCTCGCGGACTGGAAGAACGAATACAAGACCAAGGCGCCGGCCTTCGAGGCCGACATCCTCCGCACCTTCGCCGCGTTCGTCGAGCAGGGGCTCGTCTACCGCAGTAAGAAACCCGTCTACTGGTCCATCCCCTTCGAGACCGCCCTCGCCGAGGCGGAGATTGAATACAAGGACCACACCTCGATCGCCATCTGGGTGAAGTTTCTCGTGCCGGTGGAAGAGGCGAAGAAGTTCGGCCTGCCCACCGACAAGCCGCTCTACATCGTCATCTGGACGACCACCCCGTGGACGATCCCCGCCAATCTCGCGATCGCCCTGCATCCTACGGTGGACTACGTCGTCACTGACACCGGCGCCGACCGCCTCATCGTCGCTTCTGCCCTGCTCGGCGCCGTCGCCACTGCCGCGAAACTCGAGCCCCAGCCCTCCGTCGTGCTGACCCTCCTCGGCGCCAAGCTCGAAGGCCTTCAGGCCCGCCATCCCTTCATTGACCGCGCCTCGCCCGTCGTGCTCGCCGATTACGTCACGACCGACAGCGGCACCGGCGCCGTCCATACCGCGCCCGGCCACGGCGCGGAGGACTATCTCACCGGCCTCAACTACAAGCTCGAGATCTACTGCCCGGTCGGCGACGACGGCAAATACCTCGACGACGGCCGCGTCCCCGCCGACCTCGTCGGCCTGACCACGCTTGAGACGGTCGAGGATCTCGCCGCCAAGAAGCCCGCGCCCGCCAACCTCGGCGTGTTGAAGAAGCTCGCCGACGCCGGCGCGTTGCTCGCCAAGGCCAAGTATCCGCACAGCTACCCGCATTGCTGGCGCTCCAAGACGCCGATCATCTTCCGCGCCGTCGACCAGTGGTTCGTGTCGCTCGACAAGGCCGGCCACCGCCAGATCGCCCTCAAGGAAATCACCAAGATCGCCGAGCACCAGGGCTGGATCCCGGCCTGGGGTGAGGCCCGCATCCGCGGCGCCGTCGAATCACGCCCCGACTGGTGCATCAGCCGCCAGCGCTCGTGGGGTGTGCCGATCATTGCCTTCTACGGTCCGGACAAGAAACCCTATCTCGATGCCGGCGTGGTCCGTGCCGTCGCTGACAAGGTCGCCACCAAGGGCACCAATTTCTGGTATGACGCCAAGCCGGCCGAGATTCTCGCCGGGGTGCAGCTTCCCGCCGGCTGGCCCGCGGCCGACACGCTCACCTGCGGTCGCGACACACTCGACGTTTGGATCGACTCCGGTTCCACCCAGGCCGCCGTGCTCAAGCGCGGCCAGGGCGGCACCCAATGGCCGGCCGATCTCTATCTCGAGGGCAGCGACCAGCACCGCGGCTGGTTCCAGTCCTCGCTTTGGTGCAGCGTCATCTCCTGGGGCGCCGCGCCCTACAAGGCCGTCCTCACCCACGGCTTCATCGTCGACAAGAACCGCCAGAAAATCTCGAAGAGTTCGACCTACCAGAAGCCGCAGACCGCCGACGCCTACATCGCGCAGCACGGCGCCGACGTCATCCGCCTCTGGATCGCCTCCCAGGACTTCCGCGACGACATCCCGGTGGACGACGAGATCCTCAAGCACGTGGGCGAAGCCTACCGTCTTTTCCGCAACACCCTCCGCTTCCAGCTTTCCAACCTGTTCGACTTCGACGCCACGAAACACGCCGTGCCGATCGAGAAGATGGACGTACTCGACCGCTGGGCGCTGCACCAGACTGCCGTCCTCATCGAGGAGTGCACGAAGGCCTACGACGCCTACGAGTTCCACCGCGTCTACCAGCTCTGCAACCAGTTCTGTTCGGTCACGCTGTCGGCCACTTATCACGACATCCTGAAGGACCGGCTCTACACGCTCGGCGCCGCGCACCCGCTCCGCCGCTCGTCGCAGACCGCGATCCACGCCATCTTCGACGCCCTCGTGAAGATCCTGGCGCCGTTCATCACCTTCACGACCGACGAAGCTTGGAGCTACGCCAAGACCAACCAGGAATACTCCGCCGAGTCCATCCACCTGCAGGACTGGCCGGTCGCGCCCGCCGGCTGGCGCAGCAGTGAGGTTGAAGCTGATTTCGCCACCCTGTTCCAATTGCGCGCCAAGGTCACCGAGGCGCTCGAGCCACTCCGCCAGGCCGGCACCATCGGCAAGTCGCTGGACGCCGTCGTGACGCTGACCGGCGCCACGGACGAGGCCGCCTTCCGCGTGCTGGAAAAGCATCAGGGATTTCTACCCGAACTCTTTATTGTCTCGGATGTCAGTCTCGTCGCCGGTCCCGGCGCGGCGCCCACTGCCCGCCACGCCAAGGAAACTGGCCACACCCGCTGCCCGCGCTGCTGGCGATGGGTGCCGAAAGTTGTTCACAGCCCGCACGGAGAAGTTTGCCCTCGGTGCGCAGAAGCCCTTAACTCCTAACCCGACCCTCTATGGCCACGAAGAAAAAGACTCCCGCGAAGAAGCCCGCCGCCAAGAAAGCCCCCGCCCACAAGCCGGCGAAGGCTCCGGCCAAGCCAGTGGCGGCCGCCAAATCCGCGGCCAAGCCCGCCGCGAAACCCGCGCCCAAGGCCGCCGCCCCCGCCGGCAAACCCGCCCCGGCCGCCAAGGGCAAGGCAGTGTCCGCCGCCGATCTCAAGCGCCTGCTCCTCGAGCGCAAGGCCGCGCCCAAGGCCATCGCCTTCAGCCTCGATGAGGTCCGCGAGATCGCGAAGAAGAACGAGAAGCAGGTCGAAAGCTCCGCCAAGAACGGCAAGAACGGCAAGAACGGCCCCGGCGCCAAGCACACCAATCTCAACGCCGACCTGGCCAAGCCCCACAAGCCGCACCACGTGAAGACCGCCTCGCTGGCGGACATCCTCGGCTTCAACCCCACCAAGGGCAAGAAGGCCCCGGCCGCCATGATCGACGAGTCCGAGGTGCCGGAGAAATATCGCCGCTACTACCGCCTGCTCCTCGAGCTGCGCCACCACGTCCTCGTCCAGCTCGGCGAACACACCGAGGAGACGCTGCTGAAGTCCGCCAAGGATGATTCGGGCGACCTTTCCGGCTACGGCCAGCACATGGCCGACGCGGGCACCGACACCTTTGACCGCGACTTCGCCCTGAGCCTCGTCTCCAACGAGCAGGAGGCCCTCTCCGAGATCGAGGCCGCGATCAAGCGGATCCACGCCGGCACCTACGGCATCTGCGAGACGACCCAAAAGCCGATCTCGAAGGAGCGCCTGCTCGCCGTGCCCTTCACCCGCTACTCGACCGAGGCGAAACGCGAGGTCGAACGCCACTCCCACCGCTCCGTCGAGCGCGGCGGCCTGTTCGGCGACGGCGCCGAGGAGGAAGGCGGCAAGATCTCCGACGGCGGCGACGACGAGTGATTCAATTGCGGATTTGAGATTGCGGATTTCGGATTGAACTCAAGCCATACCAATTCCGCGCCAGAATCGGGGCTTGGTGCCCGCGCTGGCCAATCCGCAATCCGCAATCCCCAATCCGCAATTCAGCGGATCTTCGCCTACCGGCGCCTGTGGTTGCTAGGCGTCATTGTCTTCGCGCTGGATCAGCTGACGAAATACTGGATCAACGCCCGCCTGCCCTTTGGCAGCTACGGCCCCGGCGCCAGCATCCAGATCTTTCCGAATTTCTTCTACCTGGTGCACGTCGGCAACACGGGCGCGGCCTGGAGCATGTTCCCGGGCGCCAGCCTGTGGCTCGCCCTCCTCGCCGCGGGCACGCTGGTGGCGGTCTTCGTCTGGCGCCGGCCGCTCGGCCTCCGCTCGCCTTCCGCCCAGGCCGCCTTCGGGCTGCTCTGCGGCGGCATCCTGGGCAACCTGGTCGACCGGATCGTGCACCATCACGTGATCGACTTCCTGGACTTCCATTTCGGCACCTACACCTACCCGACCTTCAACGTCGCGGACTCCGGCATCTGTGTCGGCGTCTTCTGGTATGTGCTCTGGTCGCTGCGCCAGCCGGCGGCACCGGCTTCTTAATTGGAGGGCCCGCGTCTCTCCGGGCCACGGCGCGCAGGGACGCGCGCCCTCCACCCTACTCCACGTTCGCCACCTGCTCGCGGATGCGCTCGAGCTCGTTCTTGAACTCGATCACGCGCTGCGAGATTGCCAAGTCATTGGCCTTGCTGCCGATGGTGTGGATCTCGCGGCCGATCTCTTGTAAAATAAACTCCGCCTTGCGGCCAACCTCGCCGTCGCCGCGTAGCAGCTCCGTGAGCGAAGTCAGATGGTGGCGCAGCCGGGTGATTTCCTCAGTGATGTCCGACCGGTCGGCGAACAGCGCCACTTCCTTCAGCACGCGCTCGTCGCTCACGTCGAGCGCGAGGCCGGCCGTGCGCAGGCGCTGCAGCAGCTGTTCCTTGTAGACACCGGTGATCTGGGGCGCCCGGTGGGCGATCGCCTCGACCCCGGCGTGCAGCTTCTCCAACCGGCCGAGGAAATCGATGAGCAGTGCCTCGCCTTCCTTGGCCCGCATGGCCCCCAACCCGCGCAGGGCCTGGCCGAGGGTCTTGAGCAACAGTGCCGACGTTTCGTCATCTGCCGGCAGCTTCGTGCCGCTGCGCTGGGCGCTGGCAATCGACCAGAGCAACTCGCCGGTCACCTCGAAATTGATGTGCTTGGCGCGAGCGAACTTCGTCAGCTGAGCGAGCGTGGCCGTCAGGGCATCCGCGTCCCACTCGGCTGCCGTCGCACCCTGCCCCGCCACTTCCACGGCAACGTGCACCTTGCCCCGCTGGACTTGCTTGCGCACGGCGTCGCCGACGGCGGGCTCGAAGGGCTGCCATTCGTCGGGGAGCGACATCGACAGGTCGAGCCCGCGGCGGTTCACCGAGTTGACCTGCACGGTCAGGGTTTGGGTGCCGAGGGTGGCCGTCGCACGGCCGTAACCGGTCATACTATTCATAGGGCAAAGTCCAAACGCCAAAGCGCCAAAGGCCAAACAAATCTGCCGGAAATAGTGCTCATTCCAGCTTCTTGATGATGCTCGTAAAAATCAACTTCAGCTCATGCGCTTCCTGACGCAGTCGCTTGCGCTCAAGATCCGTTTCCGGCTCCGAGCCCACGTTGACCAAACGAAGCCAAAGCTGACATTCCTTTGCCTCTTTGCGGCTGATGCGAAATTTCATGACCCGATCCTTGTGACCGAGAGCCTCATTGGCTTCGATGCAGTTCGCCGGCACTGAACCGGAAGCACGCACCAGCTGCTTGACGTCCTCGATGTTCGCCACTGTGCGCGGCAGCAGGCGGACAAACCTTCGGACATTTTCCGCAAACAGCGCGGTCCTCTCTTCAAGATCAACGGGCTTGTTTTCCATGTTTTGTTTGGAGTTTGGCCCATTGTGATTTGGTGTTTGAAGCTGCTACTTGTTACTTTGCTCCGTCAGGAGCTTCTGCACCGTCTGGACATCCTTGTCGCCGCGGCCGGAAAGATTGATCAGGACGATCTTGTCCTTGGACAGCGCCTTGGCGCGTTTGAGCCCGTGGACGATCGCATGGGTCGATTCGAGCGCCGGAATGATGCCCTCGTGGCGCGAGCAGAGTTGGAAGGCCTCCATGACCTCGTCATCGGTCGCGAAGGCATACTCGATGCGGCCCGTGTCGCGGTAATAGGCGTGCTCCGGGCCAATGGCGGCGTAGTCGAGCCCGGCCGACACCGAATGGGTCAACTCGATCTGGCCGTCGGGATTCTGGAGAATGTAGGTCTTGCTGCCCTGCAGGACGCCGAGCTTGCCGCCCTCGAAGCGGGCCGCGTGCTCGCCGCGCTTGATGCCGCGGCCACCGGCCTCGACGCCGATGAGCTTCACGCCCTTGTCGTCGAGAAAATCGTAGAAGCAACCGATGGCGTTGCTGCCGCCGCCGACGCACGCGACCATCTCGTCGGGCAGCCGGCCTTCGCGGGCCATGATCTGCTCGCGCAGCTCCTGGCCGATGACCCGGTGAAAATCGCGGACCATCATCGGATACGGGTGTGCCCCGAGCGCCGAGCCGAGGATGTAGTGCGTGCCGCGGACATTGGTCACCCAGTCGCGCATCGCCTCGTTGACGGCGTCCTTGAGCGTTTTCTGGCCGGCCTCGACCGAGGTGACCTTGGCGCCCATGAGGCGCATGCGGAAGACATTCAGGGCCTGCCGTTCCATGTCGACGGCGCCCATGTAGACGGTGCACTCGAGGCCGAACTTCGCGCAGACCGCGGCCGTGGCCACGCCGTGCTGGCCGGCGCCGGTCTCGGCGATGATGCGCTTCTTGCCCATGCGCTTGGCGAGCAGGGCCTGGCCGAGGGCGTTGTTGATCTTGTGCGCCCCGGTGTGCAGCAGGTCCTCGCGCTTGAAATAGATCTTCGCCCCGCCGCAGTGCTGGGTCAGGCGCTCGGCGAAATAGAGCTCGGTCGGCCGGCCGGCGAACTCCTTCAGGTGGTGCCGAAGCTCCGCCTGGAAGGCCGGGTCGTTGCGCGCCTGCTCGTAGGCGGCGGTGAGCTCGGCCAGGGCCGTCATCAGGGTTTCCGGCACGAACACGCCGCCATAACGGCCGAAATGCCCCGTGGCATCGGGCAGCTGGTCGGGAGTGACGGGAGCGGGCTTGGCGGCGACGGACATGGGCGGTGATGGAAAGCCAGTGCCGGAGTGAAGGCAAACGGGATTTCTACGTTTAAACGCCAAACTCCAAACGCCAAATCACAAACAAATCTCCAATCTGTGCTGTCTATCTAGCCTGCATTTGGAGCTTGGCCGCTGGCGTTTGGGATTTGCCGCCGCTCCGGCGGTTACGTCCGCTTGATCGTCAGCAGCGTGTAATCGTCGCGCAGCCCGGCCGAGCCGGCGAATTGCTCCACCGCGTGCAGAATGGTGTCGTTTATCTCCCGCGCTGTGCCGGCGTGGCCGGTCCGCAGCGCGTCGGCCAGGCGCGCCCCGCCGAACTCCTGCTCCGCGGCATTGGGCGCCTCCGTCAGGCCGTCGGTGTAGAGCACCAGCGTCGAGCCCGGCGCGAACCCAAGCGTCCGGTCCTCGATGGTGGCATCAAAGAGCTCCGCGTCCACCAACCCGACGGGCATGCCCTCGGAGCCCACATACTCGCTCAGGTAAGCCCCGGTGGCCGGGTCGCGGCGCGAGAGCAGCGTCAGCTCATGGCCGGCGCGGGCCACGGTCACCTGGCTCCTGCCGGCATCCACCACGGCGTAGGTCATGGTGATATACATGCCCTCGCGCATGTCCCCGGCCAGCGACCGGTTCAACTCGGCCAGCACGCGAGCCGGCGAGGTGTGCAACGGCGCGATCTGCCGCAGCGTGGTCCGGCAGATCGCCATCAGCAGCGACGCCGACATGCCCTTGCCCGACACATCAGCCACCGCCACGCCGACCCGGTCGAAGCCGAGCTTGAACACGTCGTAAAGGTCACCACTGACCTTCTGTGCGGCAAGGTAGCGGGCGTCGATGTCGAGCCCCGGCACCACCGGCATGGTCCGCGGCAGCAGCATCTGCTGGACGTCGCTGGCCAGCGCGAGGTCGAGGTCGAGGCGCTGCTTCTCCACTTGGAGCGAGAGAAAGTCCGCATTGTGCACCGCCAGGCCGGCCTGCTCGGCCAGCGCCTCGACGAGCGAGTAGTCGGTCTCGGAAAAGGGCAGGCCGTCGGAGGCGTTGCAGACGCAGAGCACGCCGATGAGCCGCTGGCGCACCGTGATGGGCGCGGCGATGACCGAACGCACCATCAGCGCCTCGTCCTGGTGCTTCACGATGCGCGGATCGTCCGCCGCCGCGGTGACCAGCTCGCCGCGGCCGGTGGCGGCGACCCGGCCGACCACACCCTCGCCTACGGGAAAAGACTCGGACTTCAGCACCTGCTCGATGAATTTGGCGCGCGAACCGAGCTTCATTTTCTGGGTGTCCGGAATGGGCCGGTGCGGCGGGAACAGGCCCTCGACCGCCGCGCCGCGCATCATGTCGTCGGTGCCCTTCTCGAAGATGCACGCGCTCAGCGCGCCGGTGCTCAGGATGGCGGCGTGCACGATCCGCTGGAACAGCTCCTCGCGCGGCAGCCGCTCGCCGACGGCGTCCACCATGGTGTGCATGTAATCCAGCACCATCTGCCGCTCCTCCATCAGCGCCTGCTTCTCCTCCTCGAGGCGGGCCGCGGCGTGCTGGGCGCGCCAGTAGAGCGCATAGACCAGCAAAGCACCAAGGATACCGCCAAGGACGAAAGTCACCATGGCGGCAGGTTAGCGTGAATCCACCCGGTTGCGCAAGAAGGCCAGCACGTCCTGGAACTTCGCCGCATTGGCCGCGTCGGCGCTCACAAGGTTCTCGTGCGCCTCCAGGATCAGGCGGGCGCTCTCGATCTCGGTCTTGGCCCGGGTGTCGAGGCCGGTGGTGCCGCCGTGGAAGTTCATCTGGAACTCCCCCGCGTCCACCGTGGCCAGCCGGTGCAGCCCGAGGTTGCGGATCAGCTCAAGGTTGCGCTCCGCCACTCGCACGAGGGTCAGCGTGCCCGGCGGCACCTGCCGGCGGAGCTCCAGCGCCGCCCCGGCCAGCACGCCCAGGAAAGTGCTGTCCATGCTCGTGCAGTCCTTGAAATCCACCACGAAGCTCTTGCGCCCGTGCTTGAACATCTCGGCGAAGAAATCCCGCAGCCCACCGCTGTTGGCAAACGACGCCCGGCCGTCGATCCGCACCAGCACCGGGTTGGCGTAGGCATCGACAAGGAAGGTCGGTTTGGTCGGCTCGGACATGGTGTGCAAAAGCAGAAGCGCGACGGTATTCCACCGCCGCGCCCCGGGACAAGTCAATCAGCTCTTCGCGACAATCTGGCGAAGCACGTAGGGCAAAATGCCGCCGTGCTGGTAATAATCGATCTCGATGGGGGTATCGATGCGGCAGCGCACCGGCACCTGCTCGACCGCCCCGCTCTTGCGGGTGATCTTGAGCGTCAAGTCCTGCTGCGGCTTGATCGCCGCCGTCAGGCCGACGATGTCGTAGGTCTCGGAACCGTCGAGCTTCAGCGTCTGGGCCGTCGTGCCTTCCTTGAACTGCAGGGGCAGCACGCCCATGCCGACGAGGTTGGAACGGTGGATGCGCTCGAAGCTCTGCGCCACGACGACCTTCACGCCGAGCAGTTTGGTGCCCTTGGCGGCCCAGTCACGCGAGGAACCCGTGCCGTATTCCTGGCCGGCCAGGACGATCAGCGGCACGCCGGCCTTCTGGTAGGCCATCGAGGCGTCGTAGATGGAGGTCTCGGCGCCGTCCGGCCCGAGGGTATTGCCGCCTTCCTTGCCGCCGAGCATCAGGTTCTTGATGCGGACGTTCGCGAAGGTGCCGCGGGTCATCACGCGGTCGTTGCCGCGGCGGGAACCGTAGGAGTTGAAGTCCTCGAAGGTCACGCCGTTATCGAGCAGGTATTTGCCTGCAGGGGAAGACTTCTTGATGGCGCCGGCCGGCGAGATGTGGTCGGTGGTGACGGAGTCGCCGAAGATGCCGAGCGCGCGCGCGCCGTTGATCGGCTGGATGCTGCCCGGCGTGAGTGAGAAGCCGGTGAAGAACGGCGGCTCCTGGATGTAAGTGGACTGGGCGTCGAAGGCGTAGACGTTGCCCGTGGTCGAGGGGATCTCGTTCCACTTCGGATTCTGCGCGGCGAAGTCGGTGTAGAGCCGGCGGAACACCTCGGGCTTGAGCGCCGCAGCCATCTGGTCGCGGACCTCCTGCAGGGTCGGCCAGATATCCTTCAGGAAGACGCTCTTGCCGTCGCTGCCGGTGCCGATCGGGTCGGTCGACATGTCGATGTCCACCCGGCCGGCGAGCGCGAAGGCGACGACGAGCGGCGGCGACATCAGGAAGTTAGCCTTGATGTTCTGGTGGACGCGGGCCTCGAAGTTGCGGTTGCCCGAGAGCACGGACGCGGCGACGAGGTCGTTCTTCACGATGGCCTCCTCGATCGCCGGGTGCAGCGGGCCGGAGTTGCCGATGCAAGTCGTGCAGCCGTAGCCGACGGTCTGGAAGCCGAGCTGGTCCAGGTAGGGCGTGAGCCCGGTCTTGTTGAGGTAATCGGTGACGACGCGCGAGCCGGGGGCCAGCGAGGACTTCACGACCGGGTTGACGGTGAGCCCCTTCTCGACGGCTTTCTTGGCCAGCAGGCCGGCCGCGAGCATGACGCTCGGGTTGGACGTATTCGTGCAGCTCGTGATGGCGGCGATGAGCACGGAGCCGTGGCCGATGTCGCCCGTCACGCTGGGGGCCTGGCTGCCGCCCCCGCCACCGTGGAAGGAACCGGCCGCCGCGACGTGGGTCTTGGCCGCCATGTCCTCGGCCTTCTTGCCAAAGCCGGCCTCCGTGACGGGCTTGGCAAACGCCGCGGTGAACTCCTTCTTGAGATTCTGCAGCTCGATGCGGTCTTGGGGACGCTTCGGGCCAGCGACGCTCGGGACGACGGTGGAGAGGTCGAGGTCCACAATCTGCGAGTAGTCGATCGCCCCCTTCGCCGGGATACCCCACAGGCCCTGCGCCTTGTAGTAGGCCTCGTAGGTGGCGATGTGCTTCTCGTCGCGGCCCGTGGCGCGGAGGTAGTTGGTCGCCTCGGCATCGATCGGGAAGAAACCCATGGTCGCGCCGTATTCGGGCGCCATGTTGGCAATGGTCGCCCGGTCGACGACCGGCAGCGCCGCGGCGCCGGGGCCGAAGAACTCGACGAATTTGCCGACGACCTTGGCCTTGCGCATGATCTGCGTAACGGTGAGCGCGAGGTCGGTGGCGGTGACGCCTTCCTTCAGCGCGCCGGTCAGGTGCACGCCGACGACGTCCGGTGTGAGGAAATAGACGGGCTGGCCGAGCATGCCGGCCTCGGCCTCGATGCCGCCGACGCCCCAGCCTACGATGCCGATGCCGTTGATCATCGTCGTGTGCGAGTCGGTCCCGACGAGCGTGTCGGGATAATAGACCTCGCCGGCGTTGAGCACGCCCTTGGCGAGATACTCGAGATTGACCTGGTGGACGATGCCGATGCCCGGCGGGACGACCTTGAAGGTGTCGAACGCCTGCATGCCCCACTTGAGGAACTGGTAGCGCTCGCGGTTGCGCTTGAACTCGAGGTCGAGGTTCTTGGCCAGGGCCTCGGCGTTGCCAGAGAAATCCACCTGCACGGAGTGGTCCACCACGAGGTCCACCGGCACGAGCGGCTCGATGATCTTGGGGTTCTTGCCGAGCTTGGCCACGGCCGAGCGCATGGCGGCGAGGTCGACGAGCAGCGGCACGCCGGTGAAATCCTGCAGCACGATGCGGGCGACGACGAAGGGGATCTCCGCCGTGCGGGCCTCGGTCGGCTTCCAGTTGGCCAGCTCCTTGATGTTGGATTCCATGACGCGCTTGCCGTCGCAGTTGCGCAGCACGGCCTCGAGCACGAGGCGGATGCTCACCGGCAGGCGGGCGACGCCCGGGAACTGCTTGGCCAGCTCGGGCAGCGAGTAGAACTTCTTGCCGCCCTCGAAGGACTGCAGGGTGTTGAAGGGATTCGGGAGGGACATGGGAGGGAAGGCAGAGACCTGAGACCTGAAACCTGAGACCTGAATCAGGCCCCAGACTTTCGGATCGCGGTCAGCAATGAATTGATCGGGATTTTTTCAGGTTTCAGGTTTCAGGTCTCAGGTTTCCTTGGCGAAGTTTACTTCGCCAGCGCGGCCTTCACTTTCACGAAATCCGGCAGGTCCTTCGGCGTCGGGGTCTGCTCGGCGTATTTGATGACGCCGTCCGCGCCGATAACGAACGCCGCGCGCGCGGACGTGTCGCCCACGCCGGCGAGCATCGGAAACACGACGTCGTAAGCCTTGGTGACAGTCTTGTTGAGGTCGCTGACCAGCGTCACCGTGATCTTGTTGGCCTTGGCCCAGGCTTCCTGGGTGAAAGGGCTGTCGACGCTGATCGCGATCACGTCGGCGCCGAGGTTCGCATAACCGGACAGGCCGTTGGAGATATCGCACATCTCGGCGGTGCAGACGCCGGTGTAGGCCAGCGGGAAGAAAAGCAGCACGGTCTGCTTCTTGCCGAAATTGTCGCTCAACTTGACGTCCTTGAGGCCGTCGGCGGTTTTGGTCTTGAGGGTGAAATCAGGGGCTTTGGATCCGACGGCGAGAGGCATAAAAAAACAGGAGTTGAGGGCTGGATTGGTTCGACGGCGGGCCGTCGTTGGGAACCTGACAAGTAGAGCCGCCGGCGCTTCCCGGGCAACCCATTTCAGGTAGGTATGAAGGCTCTTACTAAATTGGCAGCGGGCCTCATTAGTTCCGCTGTAGGGTCGGCGCTTGTCGCCGGACCGCGGCTGGGAGGGCCCGCGTCCCTGCGGGCCGTGTCTTGGTCGAAAAAACGCCATGCCGCGGACCACGGCGCGCAGGGACGCGCGCCCTCCACCATCCCTGCTCCGGCCACTTGTCACTTGTCACTTGTTCACTTGCCGCCGATAACGGCGGCCACTCCATGAGCGACATCCTCGCAGAACTCGAATGGCGCGGCCTCTACGCCGACTGCACCGACCGTGCCGCCCTGGCCAAGCGCCTCGCCGAGGGTCCGACCACGCTCTACTGCGGCTTCGATCCCACCGCCGACTCGCTCCATGTCGGCAACCTGGTGCCGCTTCTCGCCCTCAAGCGCTTCCAGCAATACGGCCACCTGCCCATCGCGCTCGCCGGCGGCGCCACCGGCATGGTCGGCGATCCCTCCGGCAAGTCCGACGAGCGCAACCTGCTCACGCCCGACCAGCTCCAGCACAATCTCGACTGCATCAAGCCCCAGCTCGCGCGCTTCCTCGATTTCACCGGCGCGAAGAATCCCGCCCGCCTCGTCAACAACTACGACTGGACCGGCTCGATCAGTTTCCTCGAATTCCTGCGCGACACGGGCAAGCACATCACGGTGAACTCCATGATCGCGAAGGACTCTGTCCGTTCGCGCATGGAGAATGAAAATCCCAACAGGCAGACTTCGGGCATCAGCTTTACCGAGTTCAGTTATATGCTGCTGCAGGGTTTCGATTTCTACCATCTGCGTAAAACCTTCAACTGCGAGCTGCAGGTCGGCGCCACTGACCAGTGGGGCAACATCACCGTCGGCACCGAGCTGACCCGCAAGAAACTCGGCGCCACCGTCTGGGGCCTCGTGTTCCCGCTGCTGACGAAAGCCGACGGCTCGAAATACGGCAAGACCGCCACCGGCACCGTCTGGTTGGATCCGAAAAAGACCAGTTCCTATAGTTTCTACCAATTCTTCGTGAATGCGGACGACGCCGACGTCGTCAAGCTGCTCAAGACACTCACCCTCCTCTCCCAAGAGGAGATCGCTGCGCTGGAGAAGGAACTGAAGGCCAACCCCGGCGCCCGCGCCGCGCAAAAGGCCCTCGCCAAGGAGATGACCGTGCTCGTCCACGGCGCCGAGGCCCTCGCCGCCGCCCTCAAGGCCAGCGAGATTCTTTTCGGTGGCTCGCTCGACGGCATCACCGAGGAAATCTTCAACGACGTCGCCGGCGAGGTTCCTACGAAAAAACTCGATCAAAGCCTTGGTGCTGCACTACTCGGGCTGGCACCAGCAAATCAACAAAGCAATTCTCTCGGCGCTGCATTGCTCGACCTACTCATTGCCTCAGGCCTTTCGCCATCAAAAGGCCAAGCACGCAAAGATGTCGATGCTGGAGGAATCTATCTGAACAACGTTCGCATTCCCGACCACAACCGAAGCATCACTTCGGCGGATCTCTTATTCGGGAAATTTCTACTACTGCGAAAGGGGAAGAAATCTTACGCAGTGCTCACACTCCCTTGAGCCCCTGACTTTATGCTCGAGCCTGCAGAATCAGCAGCAAGCACACAGCTGAGCTTCAAATCGGCTGCCATAGTAGCCTTGGCTGTGATTCCTGCTCAGATTTTTGCGCGCGTCCTAGGAATCCTGTGGGAGTCAGCTCTCAGTGGTTTTTATCAGGGAGCTAAACACTCGCCGGATTGGAAGTATTTCTTCCTGGTCGATTCTGTGGGTAGCGCAGCCACTTCTTTCATCTTTGTTTGGCTTTGCTCAATGGCCCAAAAGCAAATCCGCTGGATTTCTGTATGGGTTCTCTTTGGGTTCACCGTTCTGTTCGATGCATCTTTAGCTTCAGTCGGCTCCATGAGTGAGCAGGCCGTTTGGGGACATAGCGTTGGATCTTTACTTGCAGCGCTTATTTTCTTCAGGAAAACGAAATAACAAGATTAGCGATATTCCCATTTGTTGACCGACTACAGCTATTGCCGATCCAGCTAACTAAATTGTTGGCCCATTCGCTACTTCGCGTTTCCACGATGGTCTGGTCCTAGAAATTCTTCGCGGTCTTCGCCCAGAAGGCCTCGTCGATCTGCGGGCAGAACTCCTTCAGCTCGCCTTTCAGCACGTCGAGCTTGCCCGCGAGGAAACTGTCCTTCTGCAGCAGCAGCCGCATGGTGAGGTTGTTCGT
>JANYAM010000010.1 GCA_025361365.1 Opitutus sp.
TCGCCCTCGTTCGCCTCGGTCAGGCCGCCGCCGAGCTGAAGCCCGGTGCGACGCGAGTAGGTCTGCACCTCGGGCGTCTCCTGCAGCACGGCCTCCACCTGCCGGAGCAGCCGGTCGGTCTCGGTGAGCGAGGTGCCTGAAGGTGCGCGATAATCGAGGATGAAGCCACCCTCGTCCATCGAGGGCATGAAACCCGTGCCGACGCGCTGGTAACAAAGCCCCGCGGCCACCAGCAGCGGCACCACGCCCAGCAGCACGAGCACCGGCCGGCCGAGCACGCGGCGCATGAGCGCGGCATACCCGCGGTGGAATTTTTCCGTCAGCTTCCCGCCCTCCTCCTGTTCGGCATCCTTCTCGCCGAGGAAATGATCGGCCAGGATGGGCACCGCGAGCCAGGCGATGAGAAAGGAGATGACCAGGCTCGCCGCCATCGTAAGCGACAGCGCCTTGAAGAAGGCGCCGGTCACGCCCGACAGGAAGGCCAGCGGCGCAAAGATCACGATGGTCGAGAGCGAAGAGCCCACGAGCGGCCGGGTGAACTCGGCGGCGGCGGCCCACACCCGCCCGTGATGGGCGCCGTGCACGCCGCGCAGCCGCCGCACGACATGCTCCACCATCACGATGGCATCGTCGATGATGAGGCCGACCGCCGCGGCCATGCCACCGAGGGTCATGATGTTAAAGCTGCTGTGGAGCACCTTGAGCAGCAGCACCGTGGCCGCGAGCGTGGCCGGGACGCAGACCATGGCGATCAGGGTGATCTTGCCGTTGCGGAGGAACAGCAGCAGCACCGCGCCGGCGAGCAGCACGCCGATAAACACCGCGTCGCGCACGCTGTCCGCGGAGGCGACGATGAGCTCGCTCTGGTCATACCAACTGGCCAGCTTCACCCCGTGCGGGAGCTGGCCGGCGTAGTCGCGCAGCTTCGCCCGCACGTCGGCGGCGATCTGCACGGTGTTGGCATCGGGCTGCTGGTAGACTTGGAAGATGACCGCGTCGCGGCCGTCGGCCGTCACGCGCTTCCACTGCGGCACCGTGCCGAGCTCGACCGTCGCGACATCCTCGACGCGCAGGAGTCCGGCCGGGCCTTTCTTCAGGACGGTTTCTCCGAGCTGGTCGGCCGTGAGGAAGCGGCTGTCGGCGAGGGCCAGGTAAAGCTTGTAGTGGTCCTCCAGCTTGCCAACCGCGCTGATGGTGTTGGCCGCGGAGAGGGCCTTGGCGACATCGTCCAGGGTGAGGCCGTGGGCCTCAAGCCGCGCCGGGTCGACCGTCACGCGGTATTCAGCCTCCGTGCCGCCGAGCACGGCGACTTTGGCGACGCCGGCCACGGTGGAAAGCAAGGGTCGCAGCTGGTAATAGGCGATGTCGCGCAGCGTGGTGAGCGACTGTTTTTCGGAGGTGAGGGAGTAGGCGACGGTGGGGAAAACCGTCGGGTCCATGCGCCGCACCTCGAACTTGGTGCCGGCCGGCAAGGCCGAGAGCGTCTGGTTGATCGCCGACTCGACCTGCAGCATGGCGGAGATCATGTCCTGGCCCCAGTCGAAGTTGATGGAGATCTCGGAGCTGCCCCGGCTCGAGTTGGAGCGGAGGCTGCGCAGGCCGGGCACGGAGCGCACCGCCTCCTCCACCGGCATTGTGACCTCGACGGTCATGCGCTCAGCCGGGCGGTCGCCGGCGTCGAGGCTCACCACGATGCGCGGGAAATCCACGTGCGGAAACAGCGCCACCGGCAGGGTCCAGGCCGCGGCGATGCCGCCCAGCACCAGCAGGCCGAGGAGAAACAGCACCGAGCGCCGGTGCGCCTGCATCCATGCGACGAAACTCACGGCTTCGCCTCCGGCGCGGGCTTCGCAGCTGCCTTGGCGTCGTCCTTCTTTTCTTCCTTCTCCGGCGGCTGGATCGCCATGCCGTCCTCCAGCTCGTAGTTGCCCAGGATAACAACGAGGTCGCCCGCGTGCAGGCCTTCGGCAATAACCTCCTGCAACTCATCGGTGGCGAGCCCGAGCTTCACCTCGTGCCGGACCGCCTTGCCGTCCTTCACGGTGAAGATGACCTGCTTGTCATCATCCGGCAGCACGGCGCTGCGCGGCACGACCAGCGCATGGTCCTTCTTCTGTAATTCAATCTGGGCCCGCACATGCTCGCCGAGCAGGAGCGCGGCACCGGCGGGAACGGCGGCGCGCACCTCGGCGGCGCCCGTGGCAGGATCAAGCGTGGCGCCGACGGAGCGCACCGTGGTCGCGACCTTCTCCGGCTCGCCGCGGTGGGAGGACCCGAGCGTCACCGCCTGGCCGGCGGCGACCGTGCCGAGGTCGGCCGCCTCCACGCCGAGACGCGCCTCGAGCTGACCGCCCTCGGAAACGGTGACCAGCGCGGTGCCGGCGGGGACCAGCGCCCCCGCAAACAGGTCGAGCTTGCTGACCACCCCCGCCGCGGCTGCGGTGATGCGGCCATCGCCGCCCAGGCCCCGCGCGGTGAAACTGTCGGCCTTGAGCTTCGCGTCCGCCGCGGCCTGCTCGGCGGTGAGGAGCTCCTGGCGGTTGGCCAGCTTGAGGTCGTAGCGTTCCTGGGCGGCCGCCCGGGCCTTCTCCGTCAGCGCGAGTAAGCTCTGGGCGGAGTCGGCCGCGAGCTTCGCATCCGGGCTCGGCTCGACCTCCAGCAGCACGTCGCCGGCCGCCACCTGGGCTCCGGCGCTGACATGGACCTTGCGCACGATGAGGTCGTAGGGCGCGGACAGGACCTGCTCGCCCGACGGCGCGGCAGCCACGACCCCGAACACCTCGATGGTCTGGGCGATGGCTTGGTCCGCGAGCGCGACGGTCTCGACCTTGGCGGCGGGCTTGGCGCTTTCCTCGCCGGCGGCCGCGCTATGCGGTTTGAGGAAATACCAGCCGAGCAGAACCACGGCCAGGGCGGACACTATGATCAGAGTTTTTTTCATGACGGAAATCAGTTGGAGCTGAGGAGGGGGCGACCGGTGGCCAGTTCGAGGGCCACCCCGAGCTCGAGAATGTCCTGTCGCATTCGCGCCTGTTCGGCGCGACGGGCGAGCAGCGCGCCGCGGGCATCGCGCCACGCGGCGGCGTCCGCGTTGCGCGTTTGCATCGCCCGGTCGAGTGCGGTGGCAATCTGCTCCAGCTCGGGCAGCTCGGCCTCGAGGGTGTGGAGCTGGGTGCGGGCCACCGCGAGATTGGAGAGGATCTGCACCACGTTGGCGCGCGCCTCTGCGACACGCGCGACATACTCGTCGAAAAGCTGCTGGCGCGTCGCCTGGCCGGCGGCGATGGCCCCCTGGTTGCGGTCGAACAGCGGCAGGTCGACGCTGACCCCGTAGCTGTGGGTCTTCACATCACTGGTATCGTGCGCCTTCGTGAAGCTGAGGCCGATCTTGGGGAACTGCGCCTTCACGGCCGCGCGCAGGCTGGCTTCGCTGCTTTCATAGCCGAGGGTGAGCGCAACCAGGTCGAGCCGGCGTTGTTCCAGGCCATCGAGCAACGCAGCGACCGCCGTCGGCGGCAACTCCGGCGGGTTCGCGCCCGCCTTCATTTTTAGCGGGGCGTCCGCCGGCTGGTTCAGCGCCAGGTTGAGGGAAAGCCGCTGCGCGGTCAGGTCCTGTTCGAGGGCGAAGCGTGCGTCCTGGGCCGCACTCCAGGCCTCGGTGGCCGCGGCGAGTTCGACGGTGGTCACATGACCTTGGGCATGCGCTTGCCGGGCCAGCGCGAGGGCGTCCGCCAGTTCGGCTTCGGTCGCCTGCGCCAGTGGCAGGCGGGATTCAAGGGAAACGACGCGGTAGGCCGTGAGCCGCGCGGCTTGGGCGGCCTGCCATTCTTGCCAGGCAATGTCCAAATCGAGCGCGCTGGCGGTGGACTTGGCGGCAGCGACGCGGTCCCGGTAGCCCAGCAGCGAGGTGACCTCCCAGCTCAGGCCGAGGCCCCCCCCGTTGATGAGTGAGGGATCGGTGTTGCCCGACTGCTTGTCGAGGGTGTAGCCCAGCTGCGGATTCGGCAGCAGTCCGGCTTGCACCACCTGCGCCTGTGCCACCCCGCGCTGGTCGCGCAACGCGCGCAACTGCGGGCTGGTGATCACGGTCAGCAGGGCAATCTCGTCCGGCGTGAATCCGTCGCGACCATCGATCACGAGCGGTTTGATCAGCGGGTGCTGGAACTTTGCCGCGGTGACCCGGGCTTCCGCCAGCGCGGGATGCAGCGCGGCCTCCACGGCCGCGGCGTCGAGTGGCTGCCGCCGGTAGGTGGCACAACCGCCGATCAGCAGCGCGAGGGCGACCAAGAGGCAGGTTTTAAGCGGTTTCACGGAATTCAAAGGGTGAGGATGGAAGACTAGCCGCGCAACGATTACGCCGG
>JANYAM010000018.1 GCA_025361365.1 Opitutus sp.
CGGCTGGTATCACGACGCCATCACCTACAACGACGACGCCATGGTGCACATCCTTGAGCTGCTGCGCGACGTCGCCGGCCGCGGGAAGGAATTCGCCTTCGTGCCCGCCGCACTCGCCGCCGAGGCCGCCGCACGCCTCGAGCGCGGCACCGCCTGCGTGCTCGCCTCCCAATTGAAGGACGCGCAGGGCCGGCTCACCGTCTGGGGCCAGCAGATTGATGCGCTCACCCTCAAGCCCTGCGCGGCGCGCAACTTCGAGCCCATCTCCGAGTGCTCGAACGAGAGCGTCGGCCTCACCCAGTTCCTGATGAGCATCCCGCATCCCTCGCCCAAGGTCGTCGCCGCCGTCGACGGTGCCGTGGCCTGGTTCAAGCAGCGGGCGCTGCACGGCGTCGCCTGGGACCGCAACGCCACCACGGGCCCGGGTCTCGTGGAAAAACCCGGCGCGCCCGACCTCTGGGCCCGCTTCTACGAAATCGGCACCGGTCGCCCCGTCTTCGGCGACCGCGACCGCACCATCCACTACGTCGTGACTGAGATCTCCGTCGAGCGCCGCCACGGCTACGCGTGGTTCAACACCCGCGCCGCCGGCCTGCCCGACGCCTACGCGAAGTGGCAGGCCGGGCTCGCCGCGAAATAGCGATTAAGGTGGAACGCGGCCTCCGGACGCGTTTTTCAGGGCGCGCGCCGAACAACCCGTCCGGAGGCCGGGTTCCACCTTCTTTCACTCCGCCTGGCTGAACTTGCCGGCCACCCGGTCCGCCACCTTGTTCAGATTCAGCGCGAAGATCGCCCACATGAGGCCGAGCGCCGCCCAGCACCCGTAGCCGAGCAGCAGGTAGTTGCGCCGGATGGTGAATTTCTTCCAGCCGAAGCCGTCCATCAGTTTGTTCATATCGCCGCCCTGGTCATCCTCGCCGTTGATCATCGAGCCGAACGGGATCTCCTCCAGGCCGTGGTAAATGTCGCGCCAGCGCAGCCAGATGTTGAGGAACGCCGTAGCCCCGATGAAGAAGAACAGGTAGCGGCAGGCGCCCCACTTGAATTTCTCCGGCAGCTGCATCCAGAAAAACATCATGAACAGCGTGCTGAGGTAGAACTCCCCGCCGACGCCGCCGAACGCGCTCCACCAGAACTCCTGCGTAAGCTGCGGCATCCGCCAAGTCATGTAGTATTGCAGGCCGGCGAGCACGATCGCCGCGCCCAGCGCCCAGGCCTTGCGCTCCTTCCACGCCGCCAGGAACAGGATCACGAACATGAGCAGCAGGCCCCAGTAGACGAAGTGCGAATAGACCGGCTCCACGGGCGTCCAACCCAGCGGCAACGGCGTCGCGCGGAAGCCACACATCCACGCCGCCGTCGCGTGGCCGAACTCATGCATCCACACGTGGAAGCCTTTCAGGAAAAAACCGAGCGGACTGAGGTTCACGAGTAGCACGAACCCGAGCAACAGCGGCGGCACGAAGACGTTCACCTTCCAGAGATCGAAGCGAAACAGTGCGAACTCGTCGTCGGCCGGGTCGCGCAGGATTAATGGAGGCGGGACGCCCCCGTCCCGCAGTCCGTCCGGCATCGGCGGCGCGGTGAGCGGTGTCATCGGCGGACGTGTCCGCGTCGCCTTGGCGGTCATGGGCGGAACCGTCAGCGTCGGCCGCTTCCGTGGCTCCGCCGCCTCCGCCGACCGCTGTTTCTCGCGCAGGTGCTCCGCCAGTTTCTCGTAGGCGGCGCGGAGGGCTGCCCGCTGCGCATCGAGCGCGGGGTTCGCCTCGTCGGCCGCGCCGGCCTTGCCCTTGATCAGCGCGAAGTTCTTTTTCATGAACACGCGCTCCAGTTCCTCCAGCGTCACCCCGGCTGACACGCCCAGGGCCGCGTGGCATTCCGCGAGTTCGGCTTCGTTCATGGGCGCGCAGCGTGCAGCACCACCCTTAGCCTGTCGAGCCACTCAAAGCTGCAGCCCGCAATTTTACTGCATTTAAGGTGGGAGGGGCTTTATGCCCCGACTGCAAGCGGCGCGAATGACCCGTCGGGGCATAAAGCCCCTCCCACCCTTTTAGAACTACAGCGTAACTGGATCGCCCACGACGGCCAGCCAGCCGCCCGCGCATTCCCATATTGCCTTGGCCCGTCCTCCTCGCCTGACGCGAAGCGTCTGGACGAGCCGCGCCGAAGCCCGTAGGGCGTAGGCGGGTTTTTCACCCGCACCATGGCCCAACTCGGCAAACGCAACCTCCTCCCCATCACCCGCGCCGCGCCGCCCGGCTTGTATCTGGACGGCGGCTCGCACGGGGAGATCCTCCTGCCCGCCAAATATATTCCGGCGGGCGCAGTGCCCGGCGGCAAGCTCGAGGTGTTCGTCTACCGCGACTCCGAGGACCGGCTCGTCGCCACCACCGAGAAACCTTACGCCGTCGTCGGCGAGTTTGCCTACCTGAAAGTCATCGGCGTCAACCCGCGCATCGGCCTTTTCCTCGACTGGGGTCTCGGCAAGGATCTGCTGCTGCCGGCGCGCGAACAGGATGGTCCCTTGAATCCCGGCGACTGGGTCGTCGTGCAGGTGATTGTCGACGACAAGTCCGACCGCCTGATCGCCAGCGCCCGCCTCAACCGCCGGCTCGACCTCGTGCCCCCGCCTTACCATGAGGGCGAGGCGGTGCACCTGCTCGTCGCCAGCAAGAGCCCCCTCGGCTACAATCTCATCATCAACCACGCCCACCGCGGCCTCGTCTACAACACCGACCTGTCCGGTCCGTTGAAGGTCGGCCAGGTCGTCGAGGGCTACGTGCGCAATATCCGGCCGGACGGCAAAATCGATCTCGCCCTCGGTCGCGCCGGTTACCGGCGCATCGCCGACGCCCGCGAGACCGTCCTCGCCAAACTCACGGCCGCGGGCGGCCGCCTCCCCTTCCACGACGGCAGCCTGCCCGAGGAAATCCGCGACGCGTTCGGCCTCAGCAAGAAGGCCTTCAAGCAGGCCATCGGCGCCCTCTACAAGGACCGGCTCATCCGCATCGAGCCCGATGGCATTCACCTCGTGGCAGCGGAAGGTGGACAGAATTGACAGAATTAAATATCTGAATTCTCCGTCGCCTTTTCCCAAGGACATTCCTCATCCCAATTCTGTTAATTCTGTCTAAACTCTCATGCCTCCGCGCTCTCCTGTTCCCCAACCCGTCGTCGTTCGCGCCGTCCCGATCGAGCTCTGCCAGTTCCTCAAGTTTGGCGGGCTCACCGGCACCGGCGGTGAGGCCAAGCAGGTCATCAGCTCGGGACTCGTGACGCTCAACGGCACGGTCGAGACCCAGAAGCGCAAGAAGCTGCTCGCCGGCGACCAGGTCACCTACGACGGCAAGACGCTCGTGGTGGCCCTCGCCTAACCCCATTCCTGTCATTCTGAACGAAGTGAAGAATCCACGCGTTCGCCCGTGACGCCACGCTCGTTGCCGTGGATCCTTCGCTGCACTCAGGATGACATACCCAAACCAACTTCCCCATGCCTTCCTCCGACCTTAAGATCGAAAAGCTCACCACCGGCACCGGCGCGGCGCCCAAGCAGGGCGAGCTGGTCACCGTGCATTACACCGGCTGGTTCACCACCGGCGAAAAATTCGACAGCTCCGTCGATCGCGACGAGCCGTTCCAGTTTGTGCTCGGCGCCGGCATGGTCATCGCCGGCTGGGACCTCGGTGTCGCGCAGATGAAGATCGGCGACAAGGTGAAGCTGACCATCCCGCCTCACCTCGGCTACGGGGCCAACGGTTATCCCGGCGCCATCCCGCCGAACGCCACCCTCGTCTTCGACGTTGAGTTGCTGGGAATCGG
>JANYAM010000042.1 GCA_025361365.1 Opitutus sp.
CGGCTGGGGCTGCGCCCACGCCGCCTCGATCTGTTTGATCAACTCTGCTCCTAACGGTGGAAACGTGCGGGCCATGCCTTCATCTCAGCGATTTCCGTCTCCCTAGTAAAGTCTAATAGCTAACGGACGTTGGTATCAGTCCCGACTACGGCATGTCGCTGGCGATCAACTCGGCGTTCCTGCTGTTGCTGGCGCTGGCGCAGCCGGGCGGCGAGACGGCCGCCAACCAGCATTTTCTCGCCGCCCTGGGCGGCAGCCTGTGGGGCGTGTTTGTGCAGGTGTCGCTCTGGCCGTTCCGTGCGCAGCATCCGCTGCGCCGCGCCGTGGCGGACACCTGGCTCGCCCTGTCCGATCTGGTCGCTGCCCTGGCGCCCGAGGAAACCCCCGACCCGGCCGGCCGCCACCGGCGCATCGCGACGCAGGAAGCACTCCTGCGCACCGCGCTCGACCAGACCACCGCCACCCTCGCGGCGGCCCACGCTGGCAAGCAGCGACCCCATCTGCGCGAGCTGGACGAACTCAACCAAGCCGCGGCGCGCTTCGCGACGCGACTCGTGGCCTTCAACACCGCGCTCGAGACCCTGATGGCCCGGCCGGACTTCCCGGCACTGGCCCCCAGTTTCGGCCCGGTCCTGACTTCCCTGACGAACCTCGCGCGCAACACTGCCGTCACGATTGTGTCGCGCCAGCCCTCACACCTCATCGCCGCCGAGGTGCGCCTCCGCCGGGTCGGCAACCTCATCCAGGCGCTGCAGGACCGCGTGCTGACGCAGACGGACCGGGCGCCCGACGCCGTGCAACTGACCTTCATCCTGCAACAGGTCGCCAACCTCATCCCGCCACTCGGCACCACGCTCCGCGCGACGGTGGACCGGGCGAACGAGCACGCGGCGTTCTCCGTGGAGCTTTTCGACCTGCATACCTGGACCATGCGCCCGCTGGCTTCGGCGTTGAATTTCTCGTGGCGGGTTGACCCCGCCCTCGTGCGCTTCATCGCCCGGCTCGCGGTGCTCGAGATGGCCGGCGTGGCGGCCTTCAAGCTGCTCAACCTCGAGCACGGCTACTGGCTGCCGCTGACGGTGCTCGTCGTGCTGCAGCCCGACTACGGCTCCACCCGGCTGCGCGCCGGGCAGCGCGTCTTGGGCACACTCGCGGGCAGCGTGCTCGCGAGCCTGCTGCTGTGGCTGGCCTTGCCGCCGGCGGTGCTGATCGTCGCGATGGCCGTGACCATGTTCGCCTTCGCCTTCTTCCTGAAGCGCAACTACGGCTACGCGGTCATCTTCATCACCTTGTTCGTGGTGCTCATCACCGAGACCTCGAGCAAGGTTACGCTCGGCTTCACGGTCGAGCGGCTCGCGGTGACCGCGGCCGGCGGGCTGCTCGCGCTGCTGGCGGCGCAGCTGTTCTGGCCCGCGTGGGAGCGGAAATTCTTCCCCGGCATCCTAGCCCGAGCCCTGCGGGCCAACCGCGACTACGTGCGCGTGCTCGGCGACCGGCTGACCAATGGCGGCGGCTACGACGCCGGGGCCATCGCACTCAAGCGCGCCGCGGAAAAGGCCAACAGCACCGTCTTCTCCTCGCTGCAACGCATGTCCGGCGACCCGAAGGCCCAGCAGGAGGGCATTGAGGTCGCGGGCACGCTCGCCAACGGCAACCAGCGGCTGACCCGCGCGTTCACCGTCGTCGCCCTGCACCTCTCGCCCGGCAGCGCCCTGCAGCGCCCCGAGACCGGCCGGTTTGTGACGGCGGCGGTTGAGACGCTCGAAACCCTCGCCGTCATCGCCGAGACCGGGCGGACCGACGTCGCGCGCCTCACCGCGTTGCGGACGGCGCTCGACACTCTCGCCCTCACCCCGCCCGCCGGGGCCACGCCGCTCGAGCACAGCGCCTATGGACAGTTTGCCCGCTGCGCCACCGAGCTCAGCGCCATGCTGGTGGCGGCGCAGGCCGCGCAGGCGGAAAGCACGCCGCCGTTTCCGGTCACTGTCTGATGGTAGGGCGCTTGCCCTCTGTATCGTCCGGGGTTGTGGGTAACAGGTGTCCCGGGTTGGAGGTAACACTTTCCAAGTCATGCTCCGAGGGCCATGGCCCTCGGAGCATGAGCTGGGACATTCAAGACATCATCGGGCGACGGCACGAGTTTGTGACGC
>JANYAM010000047.1 GCA_025361365.1 Opitutus sp.
CACCGGCCCGGGGTCGCGGCCGAGGAAATCACGTTCGGGCCGGGCGGGGACCTTTATGCAACCGAGGCGGACACCGTCGGCGATGCCATTGCGCGCGGGGAATTGGAGGCGGCGGTCATGAGCCACGCCGACTCGCTCGGCAACATGGCCGTGCTCGATACCTGGCGGGCCGCGGTCGGGGTGAAATACGACGGCGAGGTGTAGGGCTTGCGCCGGGCGGGATTTCGCCGCAAACCAGCATTCCCCCTATGCAAAACCGCTCCCGACTCCTGGCCGCGTGCGCGGCCACTTTGCTCGTTACCGTTTTCGTTTCCGCCGCCCCGACCGAGGCGATCAAGGCCGAATCCGCCAAGGCCAACGCGTTCTTCGACCGCGTGTTTGACGAAGCCGTGGCCCGCAGCCCGATGTTCGAAGCCCAGCTCGGCATCAAGAAAGACACCGACAAGTGGGACGACATCTCCGACGCCCGCGCGCTCGAGGATCTCGTCATCACCGTCCAGAATCTCGCCGAGCTGAAGCGCTCCGTCGACTTCGAGGCGCTGGACGACCAGGCCAAGGTGAGCTACCGGATGTTCGTCAACGACGCCGAGCGCAGCATCGAGGGCTGGCGCTGGCGCTTCCACAACTACCCGCTCAACCAGATGTCGGGCCTCCACTCGGAGGCGCCGGCGTTCCTCATTAACTACCATCCCATCGCCGATGCCGCCGATGCCCGCGCCTACATCGCCCGGCTTCGCGGCATGGGCCCGATGTTCGACCAGCTCATCGCAGGCGTGAAGATTCGCGAAACGAAGAACATCATCCCGCCGCGCTTCGTCTTCCCGTTGGTCACCGACTCCGTCAAGGAGGTCATCAGCGGCCAGCCGTTCGACGGCTCGGCCAAGAAGAGCGCGCTGTGGGAGGATTTTGAGGGCAAGGTCGGCGCGCTGAAGGACGTCGATGCCGCCACGAAGGCGAAGCTCCTGGCCGACGCCCGCGCGGCCTTGCTCGACGCGGTGAAGCCGGCCTACGAAAGGCTCCTCGCCGTGCTGGCCGTCCAGCAGAAGATCGCGACCGACGACGACGGCGCCTGGAAATTCTCCGAGGGCGACGAGTTCTACGCCTTCGCCCTCCGCGGCGCGACGACCACGCGGATGACCGCCGACCAGATCCACCAGCTGGGCCTGAGCGAGGTGGCGCGCATCCACCGCGACATGCAGGCGATCATGACCAAGGTCGGCTTCAAGGGCGACCTGAAGGCCTTCTTCAAGTTCATCAAGGAGGACCCGCAGTTCTACTACCCGACGACACCCGAGGGGAAGGCCGCCTACCTGAAGCGCGCGACACAGATCATCGACGACATGCGCGTGCGCCTCGACGAGTTCTTCATCACCAAGCCGAAGGCCCCGCTCATCGTGAAGCAGGTCGAGCCGTTCCGCGAGCAGGGCGCAGCCGGGGCTTTCTATGAGCAGCCATCAGCTGACGGCTCACGTCCGGGCACCTATTACGTCAACACGGTCGACATGCGCGGCGTGCCGATCTTTGAGATGGAGACGCTCGCTCACCACGAGGCGATCCCCGGCCACCACATGCAGATCGCCATCGCGCAGGAACTGCAGGGCATTCCGAAATTCCGGATGTATGGCGGCAACAACGCCTACGTCGAGGGCTGGGCGCTCTACTGCGAGTATTTCCCGAAAGAATTCGGCTTCTATGCCGATTCCTACATGGACTTCGGCCGGCTCAACGACGAGCTGCTGCGCGCCGTTCGCCTCGTCGTCGACACCGGCATTCACTCGAAGCACTGGACGCGCGACCAGGTCATGCAGTATTTCCGCGACAACACGCCGAACCCGGAGCGTGACATCTTCACCGAGACCAACCGCTACATCGTGTGGCCGGCGCAGGCCACCTCCTACAAGATCGGCATGCTGAAGATCGTGGAGCTCCGCGAACTGGCGAAGAAGCAACTCGGCACCGCGTTCGATCTCCGCCAATACCACGACCTCGTGCTGAAAAACGGCTCCGTGCCCCTCGACATCCTCGAGGAAAACGTCCGCGCTTGGATTGCGAAAAAGAAAGGCTGATATTCTCGAGGGCGGATAATGTGAAGCCTACTACAAAAAGCGTCCAGTCATTGCCTCTCGCAATTAATCGCCAGTGCTTGCGAGTTCCGATCAGTGAAATCGCTGATGCCGCGCGCACCTTGGATGCGGCAGTTACGGCGCACCTTGCGGGCAAGCGCGATATCGCGGAACAGTATATCCGCCTTGCAGACATGCCGGTGCTTCGCGCCTACACTGAGTCGCTTTGGGGCGCCGAAAGGCGTTACCTCCAGCTCCGTGTTGTCGCTAACGCGCCGGCATATATGGACCGCGCAAGTCGCGCGAAAGCGCGGATGCCAACACCACGTGAAAAGAGTGAGCTATTCCAACGCGATGGCTACCATTGCAGGTTTTGCGGTATTCCTGTTATCCGGAGCGAGATTAGGGGGCGCATTCTGAAATTTTATCCCGATGCACTGCGCTGGGGTAGAAAGAATGCGGATCAGCATACCGCGTTTCAGTTGATGTGGGCCACCTATGATCACCTTTTGCCTCACTCGCGCAAGGGTACCAGTGATCGAGATAACATGGTGATCGCGTGTCAGCCGTGCAACTGCGCTCGAATGCATTACACACTGGATGAGCTTGGCCTGCTCAATCCCCTGTTTCGTGAGCCAACTCGCTCGTCATGGGATGGACTTGAGCGCTTTCACTAAAGCCACGCCGCTTGGTCTGCAGTAGAGACCCTACTTCAACCCCAGTTCCTTCGCGAGCCACGCCACCCGGTCGGCGGCGACCTCCGCGGTGTGCAGATCGTGGCCGGCCGCGTAGGTCGTCATCTGTTTGCGCACGCCGGCGGCGACGTAAGATTCGGAGGCTTGGGCCGCGCTCACGTATTCATCCCTGTTCGCAAACTGGAAGAAAACCGTGGCCGGAGCGAGGGCGGGCACAAAGTTAACCGGGTCCAGCGGGGCGATCTGTTGCCGGTAGGCCGCCAGGTCCTTTGGCTGGTGGGCGAAGAGCGCCCAGTCGATGAAATGCGGCACGCCGGCCATGAAGACATAGGTCTTTGCGCGCCGGTCCAGTCCGCCCGCAATCATGCCATACATCGCGCCGAAATCATGGCCGACATAGGCGACGCGCGACGGATCAATGCCGGGTTGGGCGAGCAACAGGTCCATGGCCCGGCGCAGCTCGATCACCTGCTGCACGGAGCGGTCGTAATCCTCCTCCGGCACGCGCTGGCCATACCACTTGGGCTTGGCCCACATCGTGTCGACGAGCAGCGAGACCACGCCGCGGCCGGCGAGGGCAACCGCTTCGTCGAGGAACTCGGTGCGGTTGGTCGTCGCGGGGTCGCCGAGCCAGTGCACGTAGAGGATGGCGGCGTGCGGCCCGGGCTGGCCGGGCGTGACGAGGTAGGCCTTGATCGGGTCCTTGACGCCGACGAAGGTGAGATCGTGCACCGTGGCGTCCCCACGCGGCTCGACGCCGAGCTCATGGACGTCGAGCGAGGCGGAAGGGTCGTAATGGAAA
>JANYAM010000101.1 GCA_025361365.1 Opitutus sp.
GCGCTGCGGGCCCGCCGCCTGGTCTACATGAGCGACGTGCCCGGCCTGCTGGCCGACCCGAAGAATCCCGCGACGCTTCTCTCCACGGTCAAGGTCGGCGAAGTGGAAGGCCTCAAGAAGAAGGGTATCATCGACAAGGGCATGCGCCCGAAGGTGCAGAGCGCGGTGCGCGCCCTGCAGGAGGGCGTTCAGCGCGTGCACTTCGTGGACGGCCGCATGCCGCACAGTCTGCTGCTCGAGATTTTTACCGACAGGGGCGTGGGGACCGAAATCGTGCAAGGCTGAGCGCCGGCACGCGGCGCATTGCGCGCGTGCATTTGCCACCCGGATCCGTAAACTTCCGTCTTCCTTCTTTTCCATGAGCCTGCCGACCATCGTCCGCACCAACACCGCCGAGCTTTACGACGCCTACGTCATGAAGAACTACGGCCGCGCGCCGCTGACGATCGTGCGCGGGGCGGGGGTCAACGTGTGGGATGACACCGGCCGCGAGTATCTCGACTTCACCTCGGGCGTCGCCGTGGCGGCGCTCGGGCACTGTCATCCGGTCTGGGTCGAGGCCATCCGCCGCCAGGCCGGCGAGCTCATTCATTGCAGCAATCTTTTCCGCCACCCCAACCAAGGGGAGCTGGCGCGGCGTTTGGTGCAGCAGGCCGGGCCGGGCCGGGTTTTCTTCTGCAACAGCGGCACCGAGGCCAACGAGGGCCTGATCAAGCTCGCGCGTTTGCACGGGATGCGGAAGGCGGGCGTGGAAGGGAAGTGCATCGGGATCATCGGCGCCATGAACGCGTTTCACGGCCGCACCTTCGGCGGCATGAGCGCCACGCCGCAGGAAAAAATCCAGAAGGGTTTCCGGCCGATGCTGACCGGCTTCGCCTTCGGCGAGCTGAACAACCTGCAGAGCTTCGCCGATCTCATCGACGAAAACACCGCGGCCATCTTCCTCGAGACCATCCAGGGCGAGGGCGGCGTTACGCCCTGCACGGACGAATTCCTCTGGGGTGTGCGCCGGCTGTGCGACCAGCACAACCTGCTGCTCATGCTCGACGAGGTGCAGTGCGGGCTCGGGCGCACGGGAACCTTCTACGCCTTCCAGCATTCCGGCGTGCGGGCCGACGCCATCGGCATGGCCAAGGGCCTCGGCGGCGGCTATCCGATGGGCGCCATCTGGGCGGCGGAAAAACATGCCGACCTGTTCACCCCCGGTTCGCACGGCTCGACTTTCGGCGGCACGCCCCTGGCCTGCGCGGCGGCGCTCGCGGTCCTTGATGTGCTCGAACGGGAAAACATCCTGCAGAGGGTGACGGCAAACGGCACGGTGTGGAAAGCGCAGCTGGAGAATTTCATCACGGAATTTCCCAAGCAGCTGAAGGCCGTCACCGGCCGCGGCTACATGCTCGGCCTGTTGCTGCACGGCGAGCCGGGCCCCTATGTCGCCGCCTTGCGTGACGCCGGGCTGCTGGCGCCGCAGGCCGGCACCAACACCGTCCGGTTGCTGCCGCCGCTGATCGCCACCAAGGAACACCTCGATCGCGCGACGGCGATCATCCACGCGGTGTTCACCAAGAAAAACTGATCCCGCCATGAAACACTTCCTTTCGGAAACCGATTTTTCCCGCGACGAGGTCGCGCAGATTTTTGCCCTGGCCCGCCGGTTCAAGCAGGAGCGGGGTCATCACGAGCGGCCGCTGGCTGGCCAGACCTGGGCGATGATCTTCGCCAAGTCGAGCACGCGCACCCGCGTGTCGTTCGAGGTCGGCATCCACGAACTCGGCGGCAACCCGCTTTTCCTTAACACCAACGACATCCAGATTGGTCGAGGCGAGCCCATCAGCGACACGGCAAAAGTGCTCAGCCGGTTTGTGCATGGGTTGGTGGTACGCACCTACGCGCATGCCGATCTCGTGGGGCTGGCGCAGCACGGCGGCCGGCCGGTGGTTAACGCGCTGACGGATTTCCTGCACCCGTGCCAGATTTATACTGACGCTTTCACCGCGGCCGAGCGCTGGGCCGGACCAAACGGCGATCTGTTCGCCTCGCTCCAGGGGCGCAAGGTGGCGTTTCTCGGCGACACCGGCTTCAACATGGCCAACTCCTGGATCCTTGGCGCGAATATGTTTGGCATGAAGGTCTCGCTGGGCGGCCCGGCGAGCGACGGACCGGGCCCGGAGATCCGGGCGCTGGCCGCGAAGATGGGTGGTTCGTTTCATTTCACGTCCGATCCCTACGAAGCGGTGACCGGCGCCGACATCGTCTACACCGATGTCTGGGCCAGCATGGGGCAGGAGAGTGAGTCGGCCGAACGCCAGAAGCGGATGATGCCGTTCCAGGTGAACAAAAAACTTTTCGAGGCAGCCAAGCCGGATGCGTTGTTCATGCACTGCCTCCCGGCCCACGCGGGCGAGGAAGTGACCCAGGAAGTGCTCGACCATCCGCGTTGCGTGATCTTCGACGAGGCGGAAAACCGCCTGCATGTCCAGAAAGCCATTCTCGCCATGCTCGCCCGCAGCCGGGCCTGAGCCTCAAGGCTTGGCGAGAATCCACATGACGCGGGTAGGATTGACCTGCACGAAATTACCGGTCGTCAAATCCCCGTCGTCTATCTTGGCGTCGATTTCCTGCATTTGGGCGTCGGTGCAGGTGTAGCCGGAAATGGAAATGCCGGCGTTGCCGCCGGAGGCCATGGAATTGTCCCAATTCCAGTGGCCGCCCAACACGGTTGTCGCCTGCCAGGTGGCTACCTTGAAGTCGCCGTTCATTGGCACTGGTGAGGTCGGCACTACCCCGGGGCCGACGTTGGCCGGCCAGGCGCCGTTTTGGGAATTATAAATCTCAAAGGCCTGGCTGAAGACACGAAAGTCATTCACGGCGCGGGCGTTTTGCGAGGCCCGTTGCACGCGCTGGAAAGCAGGGATGGCCAGGGCCGCCAAGAGGCCGATGATCACGACGACAATCATGATTTCCACGAGCGTGAAACCGCGCGCGGAAACATGGCGGAACCGGTGTGGGGTTGTGCTCATGCGGCTGGAACGGAGGGTCTCATTGGCCGGAGGTGAAGGCAATCCCTGAGAGGTAACAGTGCCCCAAATACCTGTTTTTTACTTTGCGCAGGCGGGATGATTACCAACAATGTAAAGTCTATCATGAAGATCGTGCTCGCATACTCAGGGGGTCTCGACACCTCCGTCATCGTCAAGTGGCTGAAGGAAACCTACGACGCCGAGATCGTCACCTTTGCGGCCGACGTCGGCCAGGAAGAAGAGCTTAAGGGCTTGGACAAGAAGGCGCTGAAGACGGGCGCGTCCAAGCATTACACGCTCGATCTCGTCGAGGAATTCGCCCGCGATTTCATCTACCCGATGATCCGCGCCAACGCGATTTACGAGGGCCAGTATTACCTCGGCACCTCGATCGCGCGTCCGCTCATCGCCAAGGCCCAGGTGGCCATCGCGAAGAAGGAAAAGGCCGACACCGTCGCGCACGGCGCCACTGGCAAGGGCAACGACCAGTGCCGCTTCGAGCTGACCTACATGGCGCTCGCGCCCAATCTCCAGATCATCGCCCCGTGGAAAATCGAGGCCTACCGCGAGCTCTTTCCCGGCCGTGCCGAGATGATCGCCTATTGCGCGAAGCACAAGATTCCCGTCGAGGCTTCGCTCAAGAAGCCGTATTCGATGGATCGCAACCTTCTCCATATTTCCTACGAGGCGGGCATCCTGGAGGACCCGTGGTTCGATCCGACCACCAAGGCGAACAAGGCAATGTTCAAGCTTTCCGTCGCCCCGGAGGACGCGCCGAACAAGCCCGAGTATGTCGAAATTGATTTCGTGAAGGGCAACGCCGTCGCCGTAAATGGGCAAAAACTCACGCCCGGCGGCGTGTTGAAGGCGCTGAACAGGCTCGGCGGCAAGCACGGCATCGGCCGCGTCGACCTCGTTGAGAACCGCTTTGTCGGCATGAAGTCCCGCGGCGTCTACGAGACCCCGGGTGGCACGATCCTCATGCAGGCGCACCGCCAGGTGGAGTCGCTTACGCTGGACCGCGAGGTGCTGCACCTGCGCGACGGTTTCATCCCGAAATACGCCGAGCTCGTCTACAACGGCTTCTGGTTCGCGCCCGAGCGTGAAATGCTCCAGGCGATGATTGACGAGAGCCAGCGCTTCGTCACCGGCACCGTTCGACTCAAGCTCTACAAGGGTAACATCATCACCTGCGGCCGGAAGTCGAAGTATACCCTCTACGACGACAAGATTGCGTCGATGGAGGGCGTGAAGGGCTGGTATAACCAGAGCGACGCCACCGGCTTCATCCGCCTCAACGGCCTGCGCCTGCGCGCGCGCAATCTCGCCCAGGGCGGGCCCAAGACATAAGGCGTAGGGATTTCCCCCGGAAACGAGGCGGCCTTTGCGGGCCGCCTTTTTCACGACCGTGCGCTTCGGCGCGAAATTATGCAGGCTCGTCGCGTCCATCTGCCTACTGGCCACACGCAGGTTGTGGGGGAGGCCCGCATTGCGTTGGCTTGGCTCGTCTGCTAGTTAGGGAACTGAAACACAATGACTACGACCCCCCGCTTGCACTGGTGGCTCAGCTTGGCGTTGCTGGCTTTGTGCGGGGGCGTTGTGGTGGTGTTCCTGGGGCCGCAGAAGTTTCTGCCGGTGCGCGCCCGCCCGGCCGGGGACGAAAATGTCCTGCGCATCGTTTATAGCCAGGCGCTCCGGCCGGATCCCCACGTGCGTCCCGCGCCGATCTCGAGCTACAATCTTTTCATCCTGAGCCTGTGGGAGCCCCTGGTGGAATGTGACCCGGCGACAGGGGAGCCCCGGCCCGCGGCCGCAGCCAGCTGGAGCTGGTCGTCCGACTACCGAACGCTGACCTTAAAGCTCCGGCCGGACGCCCGCTGGAGCAATGGCGACCGGGTGACGGCAGCGGATTTTGTGCGCGGCTGGCTGCGCCTCCTGCGTCAGCGCGTGGCCCTCGCCTATGCGCTTTTTCCGGTAAAGAATGCGGAGGCTTACCATCGCGGTGCCAGGGACAAACCGGCAGCGGTGGGCCTGCGGGCCCTGGATGATTTCACCCTCCAGGTGGAACTGGATGAGCCCCGGACCAGCCTGGTCGCGGAACTCGCGGACCCCTTGCTGGCGCCCCTGCATGAATCTACGGAGAAAGTGCTGGCAGAATATCGCTTCTATAAGCAGCCCGCCAGCTTGGTCACGAATGGTCCCTTCCGGCTGATCGGCGTCAGTGGGGACGGCTATCGTCTGGAGAGCTGTCCGTTTTATCACGGGCGGGCCCAGGTGCGTCTGGCCGGGGTGCAATTCATCCGGGCGACCTATGCGATGACGGGCGCCCTGATGGTCGCCGCGGGCGAGGCCGATGTGGTGCCCTCCATGAGCTACGCCCCGGAACGGGAGTGGCCCTCCAACCGGCCGACTGTGGTGGAATCAGAGCTGACCCTGGGGGTGGCGGCCAATTTTTTCAACGTGACGCGCGGCCCGCTCCGCGATCTGCGGGTGCGGCGGGCGCTGGCGCTGGCCTTGAACCGCGAAAATCTGATCGAGGAGTCCGACCGGACGCGGATGGTGCCGGCGTGGTCGTGGGTGCCCGATATGCCGGGGCGGAAAGGCCTGGCGTTGTTTGAGGAAAACAGCGCGCAAGCCCGCCAACTGCTGGCCGAGGCCGGATACCCAGGAGGCCGGGGCCTGCCCGTTTTGCGGATGTCGCTGCCGCTCTGGATGGAGGGCGACACCTACGCGGTGGCCTCCACGGAACGATGGTTCCGGGAATTGGGGGTCCGCACCTATGTTGCCTACGAAGCCCCCGCCGCGCGCAACGAGCGGCTCAACGCGGGGGATTACGATATTACTTATGGTTCGCTCGTCGCCACGGTGCCGGATGCGGCCGATTTGCTCAGCACCTTTACCATGCCGGCGGAATATACCGAAACCAAGTGGCACGACGACGAGACCAGCCGCCTCCTCGCGGCCGCCAACCATAAGACCGGCGTCGAGCGGCTGGCGCTGCTCGAACAGGCCGAGCGGCGCGCCATGGCGGCGGTGCCGGCGGTGCCCCTCATGTTTGAGCGGCGCCACACGCTGCGTTCGAGTGAAGTGCAGGGCTGGTATGGCGATCCGCTCGCCCGGCAGTCACCCAAGCGCCTCTGGCTGGAATTGGTGCCGGCCATGTCGCCTGGTGATCCCACTCCCGGCACATGAAGCATTCAACTGGCAGTGGAACAGAGGCCGGGTGGCGCAACGCGCGTTGGGGGTGGGGCCTTTGGCTGGTGGGAACCATCGCGCTGGTGGCTTTCCTGTGGTGGGATGCCCGCGCTTGGCTGCAGGATGCCCCGCAGGCCACCTTTCGCACCACCAAGCTGAATCTCTGGCCGCTGGAAATTCTCTGGTGGCTGTTTGTCCCGGCCATCCTGCTGGTGCAAAGGAGCCTGACCCGCGTGGACCGGCATTGGCCCTGGGCGCTCGGCTTGCACGGGCTCCTCGCCGCCGTGATCACGGGCTTGTTCATCATCGCCCAGGCCGGCCGGCTGCTATTGGTCAACCATCTCCCCGTCTCCTTCCTCCCGGTCGTGGTGGACGATATGCGCTGGCTGGGAGAGTGGAGCTATCTGCCGGCGCTCATCTATCTGGCCGTGATCCTGGCCCTCTATGCCTTTGGCTATTACCGCGAATGGCGCGCGGGCCAGCGTCTGACCCACCAGTTGCAGGTGGCCAACGCCCAGCTGGAAACGCGGCTCGTGCGCGCCAGCCTTGACGCCTTGAAGATGCAGCTGCACCCGCACTTTCTCTTCAACACCCTCAACTCCATCACCAGCCTGATCCGCAACAACCGCACGCGCGAGGCGGAGGACATTGTCGCCGGGCTGGGGGGCCTACTCCGTCGTTCGCTCGACCACCGCCAGGAGGCGATGGACACGCTGGAGCACGAACTCGATTTTCTCCGCCGGTATTTCGAGATCGAGAGCATCCGTTTCCAGGACCGCCTCAAGGTGGAGTATGAAATCGACCCCAAGTGCCTGCGCGCCGAGGTGCCGAGCCTGCTGCTCCAGCCATTGGCCGAGAACGCCATGAAGCACGGTATCTCCAAGGACCCGGCCGCCCGGTTGCTACGCATCAGCGCCGCGCGCGACGGCACCCGCCTGGTGCTTACCGTCTACAACGACGGACCGCCGCTGCCCAAGGACGAGGCCGCGCTCAACCTTGGCATCGGCCTCCAGAACAGCCACGCCCGCCTGCTGATGCTGTATGGCGACGAGGCCCGCCTGCGCCTGCGCGACACGCCCCCGCATGGTGTCCGCGCGGAGATCATTTTGCCTTTCCGCCCGAGTCCATCCCCATGAATACCACAACTGCCACCATTCGGACCATGATCGTCGACGACGAGGTCCTTGCCCGCCAGAACGTCGAGGCGCTCCTGCGCTCCGATCCCGACATTTTGATTGTCGCTCAATGCAACAACGGCGCCCAGGCCGTCGAGGCCATCAAGCAGCACCAGCCCGACCTGCTCTTCCTGGACGTGCAGATGCCGGGCATGACCGGCTTCGAGGTGCTGGCCAAGCTGCCGGCCGCCTTGCTGCCCCAGGTCGTCTTCGTGACCGCCTACGACCATTTCGCGCTGCAGGCCTTCGAGGTGCAGGCGGTGGACTATCTGTTGAAGCCCTTCAACCGCGCCCGGTTTGCCGAGGCGCTGGCCCGGGCGAAGGGGGCGGTGCGCAGTCTGGACAAGCGCGATTTCGCCAAGCGGCTCGACGAGGTGATGTCGGCGCTGCAAAAACTGCGCGAGGGTGCACCCGAGGATGGGGCCGCCGCCGCCAAGCCGCGCGAGGGCGACGGCCGGCTCTTCATCCGCTGCGACGGCGAGATCCATGTGATGGCGCCGGAGGACATCCTGTGGATCGAGTCGGACGGCGACTACGTGCGCCTGCACGCCAGCGACAAGTCGCGCTTCGTGCGGATGTCGCTGCACAAGATGATGGAGAAGCTCGACCCGGCGCATTTCGTGCGCATCCACCGCTCGACCATCGTGAACCTGCGCCACATGAAGAAGGCCAGCCCCGCACTCTACGGCGAATACACGGTGGAGCTGACCAACGGCGCGCGCCTCAAGGTCAGCCGCACTTTTGTGCACGACTTGAAAGCACATCTCTAGGCCGCGAGGCGCTTCATCGCAGCAGGGTAGCGTCCCGGCGCCGGCCGGATGGAGTTGGAATCGACGGGCTGTAGTTTCGTCGCACGGCCATTGTCCCGTTCCCGGGAAACGAGCCTAACTGTTGTGTCATAACGAGGTGCCGGCTTACCGCCGCGCTCGCGACACACACCAGTAAAACCGCATGAACTCAACACGCACACCACGCACGTGGGGGCTGGCGCGACTGCTCGCGCTCACCCTTCCGGCGCTCGCGGCTACGGCCGCTTTTGCCCAGCAGCCCGCCAACGACACGGTCAAACTCGAGAAGTTTGTCGTCACCGGCTCCTTCATTCCTCAAGCCTCCGCGGAGCCGATTGCCCCGGTGGCGATCTTCACCGAGGCGGACATCCGCGCCTCCGGTGCGGCGACCCCGATCGAAGCCCTGCGCAGCCTGCCGTCGTTCGTCAGCAGCGGGGCGAACTCGAACGAAAACGACTCCAACGGCGGCACTGGCGCCGCGTTCGTTAGCTTGCGCGGCGTCGGTGCCAGCCAGACGCTGGTGCTGCTCGACGGCCTGCCGGCTGGCAATCAGTCCAACATCAACATGCTGCCGATCGAGGCGATCGAGCGCATTGAAGTGATGCGCGACGGCGCGGGCATCATCTACGGTTCCGCCGCCATCGGTGGCGCCGTGAACATCATCCTGAAAAAGCACTATTCCGGCCTGACCGTGAACGTTGGGGGGCAGGCGGCCACGCGCAGCCCGGGCACCGCGGATCGCTCCACCGCCGATTTCGTCGCGGGTGCGTCCAACGACAAGACCTCGATCGTCATCACGGGCAGCTTCTACAACAAGCGCACGCTGTATGCCGGTGACCGCCCGAATTCCGCGAATTCGGACAACCGCCGTTTCGGGGGCACCAACGGTGGTTCCCCGACCTTCGCCGGAAATCTAACCTCCGCTGCAAGCGGCGGTCTTCCCGTCATCCTGAAGCCCGGCTTCAGCAGCTCGGCCACGCCTACGAGCGCGGCAGACTTTGTCGCGATGGATCAGAACACGTTCAGCTCAAACCAGCTGTTCAACTTCCGGCAGTATTCACCTTCGGCTCCCGGCCAGAAGCGCAATTCGCTCTACTTCAATATCGACCACCAGATCGCCGGCAAAGCGCTGGAGTTCTACGGCAGCTTCTTCTACTCGCAGCTGCGGTCGCTCAACGGCCTGGCCCCGGCGCCGTTCGCTTTGTTTGCCGATCCGCGTGGACCGGCGATCGGTGACCTTACGCACTGGGGTCCCTACAATCAGCTCCTTGGCGCCTTCGCGCTGAACGAGGACAATACCGACCTGACGCGTTACCGCTCGGTCGAGCTCGGCAACCGCGCGAATGAGCAGGTCTTCAATGACTTCAAATATATCGCCGGCCTGAAGGGCGAAATTGCTGACACCGGCTGGAACTGGGATGTCACCTACACGGTGGACAACCAGCAGTTCCGCCAGCTCGACACCGGCGTCCCCTCGCTCCCGGTGCTGGATGCGCAGGTGCAGCTGGGCAACTTCAACCCGTTCGCCCTGGCCGGTTCCAAGGGCACGGCAACCATTGGCGGTATCACCTACAACTGGGACAACGCCAAGGCGCTGCAGACCGCCGCGGTGCAAGCCCGGCAGCTGACCGACTCGGTCAACACCCAGTGGGATGCGAAGGTCGCCGGCGTGGTGATGGAACTCCCCGCCGGCCCGCTCGGTGCGGCCGCCGGTTACGAATACAGCTCAGGTAGCAACGAGTTCAACGCCGATTCGCTCTATGCTTCCGGCTCAGTCCTCGGCCTGAACGCCTTCGCCATCCACAACTTCAATTCGAACATGAGCAAAGCCGTGTTCGGTGAAATCAAGGTGCCGATCCTCTCGAAGAAGAACAACATTCCGTTCGTGCACGACCTCTCGGTTGGCGCCCTGGCCCGGCGCGAAAGCCAGACGGTCCGCGGCACCAACAACGTCACCGCCCTGTTTGATTCCCGCACGTTCACCAAGACCAACCCGAGCGTGAACTTCCAGTATTCCCCGCACGAGGACTACAAAATCCGCGGCAGCTACAGCAAGGGCTTCCTCGCGCCGACGTCCGGGACGGTTTTCGCGCCTACCGCCACGAGCAACCCGACGATCGCCGACCCGCTCGGCTTCCCGACGCTCGCGCAGCAGACCATCGTCATTCGCGGCAACTCTGCCCTCCAGCCGGCCGAGTCGAAGGCCTGGGGTATCGGGTTTGTCGCCCAGCCGAAGAACCTGCTGAAGAACTTCAGCCTCACGGTTGACTTCTACAACATCGATGTCAGCGGCATCATCTCGAATAACGCCAACGCCATCCTCGCGGCCAACGCCGCCGGCCAGGGCGCGGGCTTTATCCCGGGCAACCCGGCGACGATCAACCCGAATGCGCCTTTCGCCGCCCAGATCCGGCGCTCAGCCGTTACGGGCAGTCTGAACAACGGCGGCACCTACCCGGGCATTACCCAGCGCGGCGCGGTGCTCTCCGACTTCCTGAACATTGCCGCGCGCACCAGTCGTGGTCTGGAATACACCGCCACCTACGTCTACAACACGGCCGACTGGGGCCGGTTCACGTTTGTTGCCCAAGCCAACGAATTCCTGAAGTTCGAGCAGACGACCGGCCCCGGCCTGCCCGCGGTCAGCTACCTCGGCAAGTTCGTGAGCACCGTCGGCGACCCGATCTCCCCCGGCAGCATCCCGAAGTGGAAAAGCAACACCAGCGTCCGCTGGCAGTGGAAGGATCTCACCGCAAGTGTGACGTTCAACCACATCGCCGCCTACCAGGACGATCCCCTGTTCGTGCTATCGCCGAAGATGAAGGCGTTCTATGACGCCGGCACCCCGACGTCTGATCCGACCTATGCGGCGTTCCTCGCCACAGCGGCGACGCTGGCCCCGAAAGTCGGTGGCTTCCGCATGGTCTCCGCGTTCGACACCTTCGACACGCAGGTCAGCTACCGCTTCGCCAGCGACAACCGCTACATGAAGGGCCTCACGCTCACGGTCGGCGCGCTCAACGTCTTCGACAAGCTGGCCCCCTATGCGGCCGGTGCGTTCAACGACAGCTACGACACGCGCACGGCCAACAACTACGGCCGCCAGCTCTACGCCAGTCTCCGCAAGGAGTTCTAAGCGTCGGCCAAACTGTTTCGCCATCGCGGCGGCTCCATTCGGGGCCGCCGCTTTTTTTGACCGGCCGGAAATGCATCTGAACGATGATTTCCGCCGGCCCGTCCCGAATCCGTTGCGCCGAAACTCGCGATCCGTTAGCTTGGGCGCATGAAACTCCCCCTTGGCTTGCTCGCGCTCTGCACGGTTCTCATGGCCTCGGCCCAGACCACCCCGCCGGCGAGTCCGCCGCCTTTGCCGCCCGAGGCGCACCAATTCGATTTCTGGATCGGGGAATGGGATGTGACCACGCCCGACGGCAAACCCGCCGGTGCGAGCCGCATCGAAAGCATCGCCAATGGCGCCGGGCTGCTGGAAAACTGGACCGGTTATCCCGTGCCCACCGCGGGCGATGGCAAGAGTCTCAACACCTACAACCGGGCGAGGAAACAGTGGCAGCAATTCTGGGTCGGCAGTGGCGGCGGCGTGCTCGAGCTGAGCGGCGGCCTCGTGGACGGCAACATGGTCCTCGCGGGCGAGCACGATGTGCGTGGCCAGCACTTCATGGAAAAAATCACCTGGACGCCAAACCCTGATGGTTCCGTGCGCCAGCATTGGGAACAGTCCCGGGATGGCGGTAAAACCTGGACCGACGCCTTCGACGGGATTTACCGCAAGAAGGTGCAGGGTTGATCCCTGTAGAGTCGCCGTTTGCCGGCGGACCTTTCAACGCGTTCGCGGTCCGGCGACTAGCGCCGACCCTACATTATTCAATCACGCCGGATGGTGTGGCCCGCGGCGGTGAGCGCCTGCACCACGGCTTCGAGCCGGTCGGCCTTCACCAGCAGGTAGTCGGTGTCGAATGTGGCGACGGCGAGCGAGCTGATCGCGGCGGCCGCCAGCGGCGCGGTCACCGATGCCAGGATGCCGACGACCCCGAAGTCGAAGGGGCCGGCAAATTTCAACAGCCGCCAGCCGGCGTCGTGCTTCACGTCCGCCGGCACCTGCCCGGCCGGACACATGATGGACAGTTCGTCCGCCGTGCGCGTGATGGAGCTGAAGACCGTGGAGCCGGCCCAAGCGGGGATGGGCGCCGCGGCGGGCAGCCGGCACACGGTGAATTCGCCGGAGATGAGTTGGAGAGTGAGGGGCATAATGGAGGGCTCAGCTCCCGCTGAGCCGCGGCCCAGCAGGAGCTGGGCCCTCCAAAAATCAGAACAGCGCGTTGGCCACGACGCCTACCGCGGTGATCGGGCCCTGTTCGCCGAGGCCGTCGAGGGCGCGGTCGGCCTTCTTGAGCGTGGCCTGGGCGTCTTTGTAGAGGCCATCATCGGCGAGCAGCCTCCCGAGCGTGCCCTCGCCCTTGGCGATTTTGTCGGAGACGCTGCGGACGTTGGCGACGCTCATCTTGAGATTATCGGCGGTCGATTGATCGTAGAGCAGGACGCCGAGCGCGCCCTTGCCGCTCTTCACGTCGGCCACGATGCCCTTGGTGTCGCTCATGAACGTGCGGGCGTCGGCCGCGGCGAGCTTGATCTCACCGACGGAGGCGAGCAGCTCGTCGTGTAGCTTCGGGTCGTTGACCAGCTTGCCGAAAGTGCCGTCGCCATTTTTTATCTTCGCGGTGATGTCCTCGAGGTTGCTGATGGTCGCGGTGAGTTTGGGGCCGTTGTCGGTGACGAGCTTGTCGAGGCGCTGGAAAATGTTGCCGTTCTCGCCGCCGCCGCCGCCCATGGATTTGCCGATGTCGCCGACGACCTGTTCCAGCTTGGAGCCGAGATTGCCCAGCTGGCTGATGACCTCGCTCATGTCCACGGTGGGCTTGGTCTTGATCTCGTCGCCGTCCTTCAGCAGCGGGCCGCCCGGCGTCCCGAAGGTGACGCCAAGGTAATTGCTGCCGAGGAGGCTGGACTGTTCGACGCTGGCGACGGCGTCCGTGGGAATCTGGACGCCCGGCTCGACGTCGATCACGGCCTCGACCCGGTGGCCGGCCAGGCGGGTGATCCCGACGGCGCCGACCTTGACGCCGGCCATGCGCACCTCGTCGCCGGTCTTGAGGCCCTTGAGGTTGGCGAAGCCGGCCACGAGGGTGTAGCCCGGTTTCTTGAAGAGCCGCCCGCCGTTGAGCGACTCGAACGTGATCCAGGCGAGCGCCAGGCCGAGCAGGAAGAAGAGACCGACGCGGATGCTTTGGGATGTATTATTCATGGCTGTTCTCCAGTTGTTTGAAACGGGGATTCTTGAGGTCGATGACCGGGTTAAGGAAGTTGGCGATGACCGGATCGGTCGGGTTCTTGAAGTCGGCCGGCCGGCCGACGCCGCGGATCTTGCCGTCCATGACGAAGGCCACGCGGTCGGCGATGGCGAAGGCGAGATCGCGGTCGTGCGTGACGACGATGCTGGTGACCGCCGTCTGCTCGCGCAGCGTGGCGATGATCTCGGTGAGCGTGGCCGACATCACCGGGTCGAGCTCGGAGGTGGGCTCGTCATAGAGCAGCAGCTGCGGCTCCATCACGAGGGCGCGGGCGATGGCGACGCGCTTCTTCATGCCGCCGGAAAGATCGGAGGGGAACTTGTTGGCGGCCTTCTCCAGCGAGAGGATCGAGAGGGCGTGCATGACGCGCTCGCGGATGCCGGCCTCGTTGCATTCGCGGTGCTCGCGGGGGTAGAGGGCGAGGTTGTCGTAGACCGAGAGCGAGTTGAAAAGGGCGCCGGCCTGGAAGACGAGGGCGAGGTGAACCTTGTTGCGGGTCTCGGGATCGGCGGCGTCGAAGTCGCCGATGCGCACCTCGCCGCTGGTGGGAATCTCGAGCCCGGCGATGTGCTTCAGGAGGACGGTCTTGCCCGAGCCGCTGGGGCCCATGATGCAGAAGATCTCGCCGGGCTTCACCTCGAGGCTGACATCCTTGAGCACGGTCGTCCGGCCGAATTTCTTCGTCACATTGGCCACGGTGACGCCGAACGTCTTGCCGAGGAAGGGGGAGGCGGTGAACGTGGAGTTGCTCATGACATGAGGAGGGCTTTGGTGACGAAGTAGTCGAGCACCAGGATGAGGATGAGCGAGGTGACCACGGCCTTGGTGACAGAAGCACCGATCTCGCGCGGACCGCCGCGGGTGTTGAGCCCGATGTAGCAGCAGACGAGAATGATCACGAAGCCGAAGACCTCGGCCTTGATCAGGCCGTCGGTCACGTCGGACCGCTTCATGTAGGCCTTCAGGGCGGTGAAGTAGGCCTCGGAGTCGACGGAGATGGAATGGGTGTATTGGCACACGAGCGCGCCGCCATACCAGCCGCAGAGGTTGGCGATGATGGCGAGCACCGGCATCATGACGACGATCGCCGCCAGCCGCGGCAGCACGAGCATCCGCTCCGGCGGGATGTTCATGGTCGTGAGGGCGTCGATCTCCTGGTAGACCTTCATCGAGGCCAGCTCGGCGGTGATGGCCGACCCGACCCGGCCGGCGATCAGGATGGCCACCATGACGGGGCCGAGTTCGCGCGCCATGGTGAGGCCGACGAGCGTGCCGATGAACTGCTTGGCGCCAAAATTTTCCATGCTGTAGCCGCTTTGCAGCGCGAGCACGCTGCCGATGAAGAAGCTCAGGATGGTGACGATGGGCAGGGAAGTGTAGCCGATGAGGTAACACTGCTCCATGAAGCGCGCGAACTGGCGCGGCAGCGTCGGCAGGAATTTCAACGAGCGCACCAGCAGGAGCAGGGTGCCCCCGATATGGCCGATGATGATGGTCAGGTAATTCATGGCGGCGGAGCCTCGGCGTATTTATTAGCTGCTTTGCGGGAGAAATCGAACAGGAAGAGCCGCCAGACGCGCTCGCCGGGGCGGCGGGTCAGGCCGAGGAGGCCATTGCCCAGGGCGATGCGCTGGTTTTCGGGGCCGGTTTGCACGCTGAAAAGCGGGCCGAGGTGAAACTCCCGGTCCGTCGCGCTGCGGCGCCAGGTGACGGCATTCCACAGGAGGGAATGGCGCGCGGTGGCGGCGTCCAACCGGTCATAGCGGTAAAGGGCGAACAGCGGGTTGTAGAGCTGGCGGACGATGTCGTTGGTTGGGAAAAAAAGATCGAAGGGGCTGAGCAACTGGACCTGCCGGCGGCCGGCGCCGTTGTCCCACGAACTGAACAGCGGCCAGAGGTGAGTCTTGCGGGCGGGCGCCGCCGCGGGGTTGGCCAGGCTATGCTGGGTCTCCGCCCAATACACGAAGAGGAAGAATTGGTTTTTGTCCTTGGTGACCCCGTCCTCGTCCCACTCCGCGTGGCGGAAGAAGGGCCAGAGCACCCAGGTCTTGTCGTAGCCCTTGATCGTGGAGTGGGTGTAGAACGGAGCCCAGCGGTTAACGAGGCGCTGGTCGCCATGGCCCTGGACGAGCAAAGGCCAGAAGTAACGCCGCTCGTCGTAACGGTAGGGCTCGGTGCGGTGCGTGTAGCCGAAGAAGGGCCACGCATAGTTTTCATTGATGTAACCCGGCGCCGTGTCGCGGGTGTAGAAGGGCAGGGCGCCCAGGCTCACGGTGGGCACGGGCTCGGAGAGGTTGCGGGCGGACTTGTAGAAGAGCGGCCAGAGGTAGAACTGTTTGTCGTAGTCGCCGTCACGCCCGCGGTGCCCGAAGAGCGGCCAGAATTCGAAGCCGTGGTGCCCGGCGCCGCTGATGAAACGCAGGAAGGGCCACGGGGCCGACGTGATCTCCATGCCCGCCTTGTCGGTGTTAAAGTAGAGCGGAAAGGCATACCAGGTGAGCCGGTCCTTGCCGAAGCGGTAGCGGATTGTGCCGGCTACGGGGAAGAGGGCGTGGTAGCTTTCCGCCGGATCGCCGGTTTCCTTCGAGAAATAAAACGGCCAGATGTCGAGGCGGTGTTCCCCCGGCTGTCCGGGATCATTGCTATGGCTGAGATTGACCAGCTGGAAGAAGCTGAACTGGCTATAGCCGGGCTGCTTTTGCCAGGTGAAGAACGGATAAAGAAAGGTGGCCGTTTCCCGGTCGCCGGTCCTGGCTTCCAAGTAGAACGGCCGGAAGCCCCGCACGTCGCCGGTGGCATGGCGGGAAAAGATCAGCGGCCCGAGCCATTGCACTGACTCGACCGGGCTGTCCGGCGGCGACTGGCGCACGACCAGCGGCCAGCCGTTCTGCTCCGCGCCGCGAAGGGTCGCGGCGGCGAGCAGGGCAGCACAGAGCGGCCGGACTAGGCGTCGGGAAAACATGCTTGGTGGACTGGGTAAGGCATTGCCTTTGCCGGGCGCGGAAGCCAGTTAGGTGGCTGGCTTGAGGCCGGCGGGGAAAGACGTAAGTCGCCCCCCGTCCACGTGCAAATGCTATGTTGATACAACCACAGGCAGCAGAAAGTGTTCCCTTGTTTTGGTGGGCCGAACGGCCCGTGCAAAACACCCTAAACGGAGCCCGGCCATGCGGATAACCGGCGGGCAAGCCCGGGGCATCCCCTTGCTGCTCCCCAAGGGCGATGCGGTGCGCCCGGCGACCGACGCCATGCGGCAGGCGGTGTTTTCCAGCCTGGCGGCCCGGGTGGAGGGCGCGCGATTCCTCGACTTGTTCGCGGGCAGCGGGGCCTATGGCCTCGAGGCGTTCAGCCGCGGCGCGGCCGGCGGGGTGTTTGTGGAGAAGAACACCCGCACGGCGGACTTCATCCGCCAGAACATCACGGCTGTCTGCAAGAGCCTGGGCCGGGAGGCCGCCGGACTGCAGGTGGTCACGGCGGATGCCACCCACGTGATGCCGGGCGACGCCCCGGACCTGGTGTTCATCGACCCGCCCTATGAGATCATCCGGGAGGTCGCGCCGAAAATTTTCGCGCACCTCGATGAGTTGCTGGCGTCGAAGCCCGACGCGCTCGTGGTTTTCGAAATGCCCGGCGAGATTGAGTTGGCCCCGGTAGGCTGGACCTGCCTGAAGCGGCTCGGCAAGGGCGGGCGCCAGCCGACGGTGGCGGTCTTCAGAGCCAGCCGCGCTGCGCTTTGAGCAGCGCGACGGCGGCGATGCACGCCGTCTCGGTGCGCAACACCCGTTCGCCCAGGTGCACAAAGGCGAAACCGCTTTCGCGCAGCTGCGTGCGTTCGCCGGCGGACCAGCCGCGCTCGGCACCGAGGGCGAGCACCACGGGTTGTCCCGCCACCGCCGGGGTCCGGCTGAGCGCGGCGGGGGATTCGTAATTGTCGAGCGCGAGCCGGGCCGAAGCCCCCGGCAGCGCCGTGAGGGTTTCCGCCAGCGTGCGCCCGTGCGTGACCTCCGGCAGCCGCGTGCAGAAGGCCTGCGCGGCGCCGTTTATGACGCACTCCTCCCACGCGCCGGAAGTCCACAGCGCGCTGCGGGCGTAGCTGGCCTCGCCCTTTTCCGTGCGGATGAAATGCATCGCCGCCACGCCGAGCGAGGTGGCTTCGCGCAGGATGTCGCGGGCCGTCTGCGGCCGCGGCAAACCGATCAGCAGAGTGAGCGGAGAAAGCGGGGGCGGGGATTCACCCCACGAAAATGTGATGAGGAGTCGCCCCTCCTCCACGGCCACCAGCGTGCCTTTGCCCCGCGGGCCGTTCACGACGCCGGCGTCGAACGTGTCACCGGGCCGGCGGCGCAACACCGTGAGGATATGTTGCGCCCGCGGATCGCGCCGGGGCAGGGGAAGCTGGACTTCCGGGGAACGAAACAAGATGATGTTCACGTGAATAGTTTGAAGCAGCAACAGGTTGTAGCACCAGGCGGATCGAAATGCGCCCGGTAACGACAACCAGTCGGAGGCGACTCGCCCCACCCATCTTTCAAGACAAGCCAGTGAACTCAGCGGACACAATCCCAGGAAAAAGTCCCGCCGGCCCCGTGGCTCGCGGGCGCGTGGTCATTGTGGAGGACCAGCGGATCGTGGCGGAATTTTTCACCTACCACTGCCGCGATCTGGGCCTGCAGGTGTTGCAGGCTTGCGGGACCTGCGCGGAAGGCCTCGCCGCCATCCGCAAGCACCGGCCCGACCTGGTTCTGATGGACATCTCTTTGCCGGACGGCGACGGGTTGGAAATGGCCAAGGTCGTCCTCGACGAGCTCACCTCCGTGAAGATTCTCGCGATCTCGTCGCACCGGGATCCGTGGACCATGCTGCAGGTGCAGCGCATCGGGCTCCACGGCTTCGTGGACAAGAACGAACAGCGCCCCGACGTGCTGTCCGAGGCCATCCACGCGGTGCTCGGCGGGCGGGTCTATTACACCCCCATCGTGAACGAATCGAGCGCCAGCATCCGGCGCGATCCGCGGGCTTTCATCCGGGTGCTCTCCGATTACGAGACCCGCATCCTCTCGATGATCGGCGAGTCCAAGACCGACGACGAGATCGCCACCGTGCTGGCCATCAGTCCCGCCACCGTGCAGTCGCGCCGGCGCGACATCATGCGCAAGCTCGACATCCACACGACCCCGAAGCTGATCCACTACGCGATCGTCAACGGGCTCACGCGGGCGGAGCAGCTGGGCCAGAAGAAGCCGCCACTCTGATCCGCAAGTCGGCCAGCTGGGCGGCGAACTCGCCCAAGAGGCGCCGCGCCTCGTCCCAGTGTGCGCCCCCGACGGCGGCCTCGAGCGAGCGCTGGGTCTGTTCCATCTCGCGCTCGTAGATGAAACCGCAGCGGCCGACGAGCAGGTGGGCACAGCGGCCCGCCTCCGTGGCATCGGCCTGGGTCACGGCGGCCTCGAGTTGCGCGAGCTCGGTGTCGAGCTCGGAGAGATACAGGGCGAGCTCCGCGGCGAGAGGCACGCCCTTCTTGCGGGCGAGCAGGCGCAGGTTGCCCAGCCGGTCGGCCGGGCCCTTGGCGGGCGGAGCGGACGGCTTGGCCGCGGGCGCGACAGCCGCAGCCGCCGGCTGCAAACCGGCGAGCGCCTTGGCCAGCCGTTCCTTGGTGACGGGCTTGCCGAGGAAGGCGTCCATCCCGGCGTCCCGGCACTGCGCGCGTTTTTCCGGCGTGGTGAACGCGGTGGTGGCGAGGATCAGGGCGTGGGCGGAGGCGTTGGGCAGGGTGCGGATGCCGCGGGCAACATCGACGCCGCTGATCCCCGGCAGGTTGAAATCGAGGAAGACGACATCGAAGTTCTGCCCGCCGGCCAGCGCGAGGGCGGCCTCGCCCTCCTGCGCGGTGTGCACGGTGAAGCCCATCGATTGCAGCAGGTCGGCCAGCACGATGCGGTTGTATTCCTGGTCGTCGACCACGAGGGCGGTGCGCCCCGCCGGGGCGGGCGCGGGCGCGGCGGCCGCCGGCTCGGCCGGCGCCGCGGCGACGGCAAAGGGCGCGCTGAAATAAAAGCACGAACCCTGGCCGAGTTCGCTTTCCAGCCAGATCCGCCCGCCCATTTTTTCCGCGAGGCCCTTGCACAGGGCGAGGCCGAGGCCGGTGCCGGGCACCCGGCCCTTCTGTGCCGCCGCGCCGCGCTCGAAGCGCGTGAAGAGGCGCGTCTGCTCCTCGGCGGAAATGCCCGGGCCCTCGTCGGACACGGCGAAGATCACCTCGGTTTGCGCGAGGCCCAGGCTCTTGCACCAGACGGTGACGCTGACCTGGCCGCGTCCGGAGAACTTCAGGGCGTTGCTGACAAAATTGATCAGGATCTGGCGGATGCGGCGGGCGTCACCCACCAGCTCGCGGGGCACAGCGGGCGAAACGGCCAGTTCCACCGGCACGCCGTATTTCTCGCTGTCGGCGCGGGTGATGGCGGCGACCGACTCGACGAGCTCGGGCAGGTCGAAGGGCTTCGGATCCAGCTCGATCGCGCCCGCCTGCACCTTGGAGAAATCCAGGATGTCCTCCAGCAGCGACGAGAGGTGGCTGGCGCACTGCCGGAGCAGGCTGAACTTGCGGCGGCTCTCGGCGTCGAGGCCCTCGGTCCGAAAATTCTCGGCGATGCCGATGACGCCATTCATCGGGTTGCGGATCTCGTGGCTGACGCCGGCGAGGAACTCGTCCTTGGCCGCGCTAGCCTTGACGAGCTCGGCGGTGCGAACCTCGACGAGGGTCTCAAGCTCCTGGTTGCGGGCCCGGATCCGGCGCTCCCGGACACGGATGAAGCCGAACACCACGAGGAGCAGGAAAGCCGCATAGCCGGCATACGCGCCGGTGGAACGATACCACGGCGGCAGGATGCGGAAGGTGAAGGCGGCGGGGGCGCTCGCCTGTCCCGCGGCGTTGACCGCCCGCACCTCGAAGCGGTAGTCGCCCTCGGAGAGATTGGTATACTCGAACAGGCGGCGCGACGAGGCGGCGGACCACTCGCCGGTGCCGTCGCCCAGGCGCGATTGGAAGAGCCAGTCCCGGCCGCGTGCGTAGTCGCCGGTGAAAATCCGGAATTTCAGCCGGTGATCCTTGAAGGGGAAGGCGAGGGCCTCGGCATCAGGCAGTTGGCCGGAGTTGAGTGGGTCCTGCCGGATGAAGGGTGCCGTCGGCGCTTGTCGCGGTTTGAGCGTATCAAAGTCGAGGCGCAGCAGACCGGTCGTGCCGCCCACCCAGAGGATCTTCCGGCCGTTCTCCTCGGAGAATTCCAGTCGGCGGATAAAACCAGCGACATTCAGATCGGGCACATCCAACTCCTGCCACTGCGCGGGCCCATCGTCGGCCAAGGAGAGAAGGCCGAGTCCGTGACCGGCCGCATCTTTGGCGCCGGGACGCTTGAAAGCGACCAGAACAGGCGGGCTGCCAGGGATGGCTTGCGTGGCGATCACTTGGAAAACCGGGAGGCCATCCAGCGGTTCGACCCGGGTTCCGTCCTTCCGCACCTGCAGGATGCGGTTGTTCAGCAGTAGCAGGATTCGTTGCGCGGTGCCCGCCACACCCACTTCGCCGATCAAGGGCGTGCCCGTGGTGGGATCGTTGACAGGCGTGATTTGCTTGGTGCGCGGATCATAGGTGAATGCGCCCTTGCTGGGCGTACCGATCCACAGCCGGCCGGCGGTGTCTTCCTGCAGGGAATTGCAGGTGTCGGATAATTCCAGGAAACGGGTGTGGACAAAGGAGCCGTCAAGTTGCCGCTCCATCCGGGCCAGGCCAAATGGTTCCGACAAAAAGAAAACCGCCGGATCGGTTCGTGAAGACTGGGTGAAGAAAACCGTGCGGACCTCGGGCGGGAGCAAAGACCGGACACCGTTGTCGTCATACAAGTCAAGCCCGCCATGACGGGCCAGAAACAGCTGGTCATGGTCGGGTAAGATGTGGCTGTAAATCTCGGTCAGATGAGGCAGCTGCTCAAATTGACCGCCTTTCCGTGGCGTCGAAGAAAGACTGAAAACTCCTTCCAAGGTGAGAGTGTAGAATCGGGTAGCCGTGTGTCGCAGGTCGACGATCCCGTCGCCCTTCAGCCCGCTCGGTGCTCCCAGTTGTGTCGTGTGGCCGCTCCCTTCAAAACGGAAGATGCCATCGGGGGTCGTGGCCCAGCTGGTGCCGGCTGCATCCGTGGAGAGAGAAACAATGGTGCGCGTGGGCAGGCCGTCGGTGGTATCCAGAATGCGCAGGAATTCCCCCGCCGGGCTCACCACGGCGATGCCACCATTGAGTGTGCCCGTAGCATAGCTGCCATCAGGCAGGAGAGCAAAGCAAGCCGGCTTGGACTCGGTGATATATTTATTCAGCTCCTCGCTGAACACCTGCTTTGGCGGAACCCCCGGCCGGAAAAATCCCGCCGCGCTGACCAGCAGTAATCCATCCTTATCTTTAGCCAGTCCGATGATTCCGGCGTCCGGCAGCTGGGTCGCGGGGATTTCGAGATGCGGGCCAGTATCTGTCAGACGATAAAGTCCTGTCTCCAGATGATGAAACCATTGCTCGTCATTCAGCTTGAGCGGAAAGAGCCGGGTTTTGCCGATGAAGTGCCAGACCCGAAAAGTTGAACCGTCCCAATACAGCAACCGGTCTTGGCAGACAAAATAGATGTTTCGACCGACGGGCACGCAGCCCCACACGTTGCCAACGAGGCGCTCCTCTTTGGGGAGGTGCGCGACGAGGGAGTGGTATTTGAAATTTCCTAAACCCTCTTCCTCAAAATAACCGATTTCGTTGATCGCGCCGGTCCACAGCTTGCCGTCTTCGCCGAAAACTAGCGCTCGCAAGCTGTAGGCATTCGGCACGGGGAACGCTTGCCAAGCCTGTCCATCGAAGACGTGCAATTGGTCGCCGCCAACGAAAAGTCGTCCGAATTTGTCCTGCAAAACGGTCCATTTTACGGCATCCGTCCCGAGCTCTGCGGCGGAGAAATTCTCTAAAATCGGCTGACCGTCAGTCGGGTCCTTCCATGCGCCAAACAGCCCTAGGGGCGTCAGCCCGACGAGCGCGACGGCTAAGTAAATCCCAAGTCTGACGCGAGATGTGCGCACTTTGTGAATAAGACCATACTGGCGTTCGGACGCACGCCGCAATTTCCCGGCACACCTGCATTTAGGTGAAGGGGCTTTACCGCTTTTTAGCCATAAGGGGGGAAAAACAGGTCCTTTTCAAAATAGGTCTGATGCGACGTTTGTGCGATAGTGGCAGAGATGAAATCAATCAATTACGCCATCAACGGGCTCGTCTCGAGCCTCCTCCTCAATCTCGGTCTTACGCGCCTCGCGGAAAGATTCGATCCGATGCTCCAGCAGAGCCGTGGCGCTCTGCCGCAGGGGCAGGATTCCAAGTCCAGCGCGTTCAGTGAGCTGCCCTGTCAGTTCTCGAAGTCTAGTGCGTTTAGCGAACTGCCCTGCCAGTTCTCGCTCCAGAGCGTCATCGCACACGTCAAGTCCTCGGCGTTCAGCGAGCTCCCGTGTCAATTTTCGAAGTCCAGCGCGTTCAGCGAACTGCCCTGCCAGTTCTCGAAGTCCAGTGCGTTTAGCGAGCTGCCCTGCCAGTTCTCGGCGCAGTCGGCTAGCTAAGCTAAGCCTGACTTTTCTCCAGTGCTACGCAGGCTCGGTCCATGTTGAGCCTCGCAGCTTTTCGTTATCGGAACGTTCTCACGTTGGCGGGTGGTCCAATCGAGCGATTGGAAATCATGGACACGGAGGTGTTGGACGAGCGCGCATTCATCGCCAACGCCTATCTGAAGGACGGCATCATCGTGCGGCCCCAGGCCCGGGAGCTCTACAGCCAGGCGAATGGCAGCGGCACGGCGCCCTCGGCGATGGTGGCCCGTTTCATGGCCATCTCGGAGGCGATGGAGCGCTGGGCGCACTGGCACCTGCATGAGAGCAGCGAGGGGCCCAAATACGGTTTCGACGTCGATCCCTCGAGCAACGGCCTAGCGGCCTTCCCGGGATTTTTCTCGCGGCAGGCGCGGCACGGCGCGCTGCTGGAGGCGGTCGAGCGGTTTAATCTCCTGAACTGGTGGGAGGGCCGGCTGCCGGCCATTGAATCGGAGACGCGCTGGCCAGGAGTGCGGGCCGTGACCATCTGTTCGGAGATGCCGGGTTTCACCGTGGTCGTATACAAGCGCACCGACGCCGGTTTTTTTGCTTACGGTCACGGCGCGGGGCGGGACTTCGAAAGCGCCTGCCGGAAGGCGGCGATGGAAATGGAGCGCCATGACCAGGTAGTGACGTCCTTTGCGACGGAGCATGGCGGCAAGATCCGCGACCAGTTGCCGCGCGACGCCCATCCCATCGAACGCCGCAGCCTGTTCTTCGCGCTCGACGAAGGCCATGAGCTGTTTCTGGAACGCGTGCGTTCCCAGCCGGCCCCGACCGCGACCGCCAAGCTGGTCTACGATGGCCCCGTGCCCGGTCCGTGGAGCCGCTACGCCGACGTCTGGCGCGTGGTCTACGAGCCGCCCAGCCGGCGTTTTCTGGGCTTGGAAGAAAATTATTTCCTGTGGTGAGAGCGGTCAAAAATAACTGAAAAACGCCGCCCGGGCCACGGAGCGCATGCTGGGGCTGGCCTGCCAGCCGTAGCCACTGAGGCTGCATCGCGAGTGAAATGTCCTCCTTCGCCAGGTCTACGGCGGACAGCCTTCGCCCTCGCTTCGCTCGGCGAAGGCTGGAGCGGCTAGTCGGAATCGAACCGACGACACCTGCTTGGAAGGCAGAGGTTTTACCATTAAA
>JANYAM010000081.1 GCA_025361365.1 Opitutus sp.
GCGTGGCGACGAGCCGCACACCGGACTTCATCACGCGTTATCCATCTCTCCTGCGAAAACCCATGCCGCTCGGCCTCGTGGCCGGTTGGGAGGTGGAGTGCAACGCCACCGGCCTGCCGTTTGCATGGACGCCGCTCACCGTCGGGGAACTCGCTGGCCAGCGCGAAGGCACGGCGCGGATCGTGTCGGCGGACGCGGCGCTATTGCGCGCGACGCGGTGCAAATCCGTCGCGAAGCCCGGACGGGGTGGTGACTATACGCCAGGCTCCGACCTCACCACGATGCTGCAACAGGTGTTCGGAATCAGGTAAGCGTCCGCGATCGCTTCACTTCTGTCGCACTTCAAAGCTGAAACTATTCATTTTGGGAATTACGCACCGATGATTGATCCCACCTAACTTCTGTTTTATCTGAAAGCATGCCGCCAAGGAAACTGCCGCAACGGACCCACCCCCTGCGGATGCGACCTTCCGAATCGCGCACTGTCACATAGAAAACCACTTGGCCTCGAGAACTGGTCCAAAAGTAAGGGCCCTTCATAAAGCTCCTCTCCTCGCTAGCGACAATCTCAAGCGCGTTAGCGCGGGCCCAGCCGGCCAACAAAGAGCGCGATCGCGAGACATGCCACCAAAGGGACAGGACGACCGCCGTCAGCGCGAGAAGTCCCAGCGGAATGTAAGTGAGCTCGTTCACCGGAATGACCTAACAGCGTTCTTGTGCCGCACTCGAAAACCTCATTGGCAAGCCGAGCAAGTCGGCTTCAGCTCTGCGGCTTCAGCTTCTTCAGCAGCCTGCGGAATTCCGGGTCGGCCTTGAGGATCTCGAGGTCGGGGTCCTGCTGCATCCAGTCGAGGTCGTCATAGCCGAGCGACACAGCCTTGCGGAGCGAGCGGAGGGCGTCGGGGCGTTTTTTGCAGAGGGCGAGGGAGCAGGCCAGGTTGTAGTGGGCCGTGGCGTTGTCCGGCTCGAGGCGCACGAGCTTGCGGTCCATCTTCAGGCCGTCGGCGATGCGGCCGACCTTGGTGTAGAGCCCGCCAAGCAGGCCGACGACGTCCACATAGTCCGGGCAGCGGCGGTGCACCGCCTCGAAAAATTCGATTTCAAACTGGGGATCGGGCTTGGGTTTGGTGGACATGGCTTAGTTCAAGGCAGGTCTAACCACGAAAAACACGAAATACACTAAAGCCAGTTCCCGGGCATCGGGCCAACCGGATCGCATTTCGTGTATTTGGTGTGTTTCGTGGTGACACTATTTCTTCAGGCGGTTCGGGCAGCGGCCGGACGAGCGGAAGGCGATGCACTGCGCGCTGACCTGCAGGCGCTGCGAGACGGGTTTGAGGCCGAGCTTGAGCGAGACGGTGCTGCCATACCATTCCATGAACGGGGCGCTGATTTCGAAGATCTTGTCGCAGTCCACGCAGACGACCTGCGCGACTTGCGTGTTGCCGTTGCCGGCGGGCAGATAGAATTTCTCGCCGGAGCCGATATCCACCTCCCGCAGGATGTGGCTCCCGGTCATCAGGGGCAGGGTGCGGTAGACGGTGGCGCGCGACACGGAGTCGTCGATCTTCCGGGCGCAGTCGAGCAGCTGTTCGGCGGTGAAATGTTCCTTCTGGGCGAAGGCGGCGTTGAAGATCGCCAGCCGCTGGTCGGTCACGCGCAGGCCCTTGTCGGCGAGATAGGTTTGGAATTTTTCGCGGGCGGCGTCGACACTCACTGCTCGGAATGTCGGCCCGGGCGGCTCCGCCTGTCAAAAGGAAAGTGGGAAGGATTTTAACCGCTCATGGGTTTCGCCAAAGGCGAAACTCTCTAGAACCCCTTGCGCCTGATCGGCTCCGGTCTTGGCTTGAGGGGTCGGCTAATCGCCGACCGGGATATCGTTGGCTGGCGATTAGCCGGCCCCTAAAACAACAAGTGGTGACGATCAGTCACCACACCAATTGTAGAATTCCCCATTGGGGAATTTCATTAGTGGTCAAAAAGGTTTTCCCGGAAACGCGTTGCCACGCTTGGAGGCGTGCCCACACATAAGGCGATGATCGTGGGCGTCCAGCCGCTGGCGGGTTTCGACAAGCTCCTGCACTACACCGTGCCGGAGGCCTTGCGCGCCGGCGTGCGCGTGGGGTCGCTGGTCCGCGTGCCGATCATGAACCGGTCGCACCTGGCCCTCGTGCTGGAGAAAGATACCATCCCGGACGTGCCGCTGGCCAAGCTGAAGCCCCTGAGCGGCATCCTGCACGAGTTCCCGGCACTGACGCCCGACCTGCTCGAGCTGGCGCGCTGGATGCACAGTTACTACGCGGCGCGAATGGAGAGCGTGCTGGAGGCCATGATCCCAGCGGCGGTGCGCGACGGCTCGCGGCTCAAGTCTGAGAAATACCTCGAAGTTGTCCGCCCGATGGCGCCGGATGAGCATGCCGCCTTGGCAAAAAAAGCTCCGAAACAGGCGAAGCTCTACGATTTCCTGAAGCAGCAATTCCAGCCGCAGAAGAAGTCCCTCGTGCTGGCGCGGCTCGGGTCCACCGCGGCGGTCGTGAATGCCCTGCTCAAGCACGGCCTCATCCGCGAGGAAGCGCGCCACGTCGAGCGCGTGGCCTACGCTGACAACTGGACGGGCGGCGAGATCGTCAACGGCCTGCCGCCCAAGCTCAACGACGAGCAGGCGGCCGTGGTGGCTTCGGTGGGCGAGAGCCTGGAGAAAAAGAAATTTGCGGTGCACCTGCTGCACGGCGTGACCGGCTCGGGCAAGACCGAGGTCTATCTTCGCGCGGTCGAGCAGGTGCTCGCGGCGGGCGGGAGCGCCATCTATCTCGTGCCGGAGGTCGCGCTCACGCCGCAGACCGTGGCGCGGCTGCGCGGTCGCTTCGAGTCGGCCGGGCACAAGACCGTTGTCTGGCACAGTCACCTCGGCGAGGGCGAGCGGCTTGACGGCTGGACCGCGCTGGCGTCGGGCCAGGCGCGAGTGGTGGTGGGTGCGCGCTCGGCGGTGTTCGCCCCGGTGAAGGATTTGCGGCTCATCGTGGTGGATGAGGAGCACGAGCCGGCCTACAAGCAGGACGAGACGCCGCGCTATCACGGGCGCGACGTAGCCGTTTACCGGGCGAAGCTCGCCCATGCGGTTTGCTTGCTCGGGTCGGCCACGCCGTCGCTCGAGTCGTTCGCCAACGTGAAGGGCGGCAAATACCGGCTCAACACGCTGACGAAGCGCGTCGACGACAAGAAGATGCCCGACATCCAGATCGTGGACATGCGCATCGAGGTGATGCGGTCGCGCGGCATGGTGACCCTGTCGCGGCTGCTGGTGGACCACATGCACCAGCGCTTCGCGCGGAAGGAGCAGATTATTTTATTCATCAACCGCCGCGGCTACTCCTCGAGCATGCAGTGCCGGAAGTGCGGCCACGTGGAGGAGTGCCCGCATTGCAGCGTGGCGATGACCTACCACCGTGCCGACGAAACCCTGAAGTGCCATCTGTGCGGCCACCAGCGCGGCGCGCCGGTGGCGTGCCCGGCGTGCGTGGCGCCAGATATCCGCTGGCGCGGCCTCGGCACGCAGCGGGTCGAGGAGGCGGTGCGGCGCGTGCTGCCGCGGGCCCGGCTCGAGCGCATGGACACGGACACGATGTCGAAGAAGCACCGGTTCCGGCAGATCCTCGGCGACTTCCGGGCCGGCAAAATTGATATCCTCATCGGCACACAGATGATCGGCAAGGGGCTGGATTTTCCGAACGTCACGCTCGTCGGTCTCGTCGACGCCGATCTCTCGATGCACGTGCCGGACTTCCGCGCCAACGAGCGCACGTTCCAGCTGCTCGTGCAGGTGGCCGGCCGGGCCGGGCGCGGCGACCGGGCGGGAGAGGTGGTTGTGCAGACGTTCACACCGAAGGCCGATGCGATCCAGTTTGCCAAGCGGGCCGACTTCGACGGCTTCGCCGAGGCTGAGCTGGCCGTGCGCAAGAAGTTCGCCTATCCGCCTTACCGACACCTCATCCACCACATCTTCCGCGGGCCGAACCCGGAGAAGATCCGGTTCTTCGCCGACCATTGGGTGAAACAGGTCGAGAAGACCCTGGGCGACGCGGTCGAGATCCGCGGCCCGGTGCCATCGCCCATCGAGAAGGTGAAGGACGAGTATCGCTTCCAGGTCTGGTATTTCTGCGCCCGGGCCACGAAGGTCGTGCCGGAATTGGTGAAGCTGCAAACGACCGTCAACTGGCCCGACGACGTCATACAAGTGCTCGACGTTGACCCGATGAGCCTGATGTGACCGCTAATCTTCGCTAATCCACGCTAATGAACTTCCCTCAAATCAAATTCGCGTTTTAGCTGCTCTGATTAGTGAAAATTAGTGCCAATTAGCGGTTAAAAACTTCGATGCGGATCTACTTCATGGGCATTTGCGGGACGGCGATGGGCAACGCCGCCTTGCTGGCGCGCGCTGCCGGCCACGAGGTGCTCGGCGCCGACAGCGGCGTCTATCCGCCGATGAGCACCGTGCTGGCCGCGGCGGGCATCACGCTGCATGAGGGCTACGACCCCGTGCGGCTGGAGAAACTCGCGCCGGAGCTCGTCGTCGTCGGCAACGCCATGTCGCGCGGCAACGCCGAGGTCGAGTGGCTACTGGACACCCGCGCCATCCCCTTTGTCTCGCTCCCGGCTTTTCTCTACGACGCCGTGCTCTCCGTGCGGAAGAACATCGTCATCGCCGGCACCCACGGCAAGACGACCACCACCGCGCTGACCGCCTTCCTGCTGCGCGCCAACGGCCGCGACCCGGGCTTCCTGATCGGCGGCGTGCCGCTCGACCCGCCGGTGGGCAACCACCTCGGCACGGCCGGCGACCCGTTCGTGATCGAGGGCGACGAATACGACAGCGCCTTCTTCGACAAGCGGAGCAAGTTCATCCATTACGCGCCGCACATCGCCGTGCTCAACAACCTCGAGTTCGACCACGCCGACATCTTCCGCGATGTGCCGGACGTGCAGCGGACGTTCCTCCACCTGACGCGCATCGTGCCGCGCAACGGCTGGATCGTGCTCAACGGCGACGACGCCAACCTCAAGGCCCTCGGCCCGCTCGCGTGGACGCGCGTGGTCCGCGTTGGTCTCGACGAAAGCAACGATCTCCGCATCGCCGGCTTTCGCGAATCGGCGGAAGACGCCTCCTTCCGGCTGATCTGGCAGGGCAAACCTTGGGCCGAGGTGAAGTGGGCCCTTTCCGGTCTTTTCAACGCCCGTAATGCCACCATGGCTGCGCTCGCGGCCGGGCTCGCTCTTTTCCCCGACGACCCGACGAAGCTGAAGCTCGACGCCCTCGCGAAATTCCGCGGCGTGAAGCGCCGGCAGGAACTGCTGGTCAACACGCCCAAGCTGAAGGTCGTCGAGGATTTCGGCCACCACCCGACGGCGCTGGCGGAGACGCTGCAGTCGTTTCGGGCGCGCTTCCCGGGCCACATCATCCACGCGGCCTTCGAGCCGCGCAGCAATACGTCGCGGACCAAGGTCCTGCAGGCGGCCTTCCTCCGCGCGCTGGGGTTCGCCGACGAAGTCTATCTCGGCGCCATCGCGCGGCCGGAGAAACTGAAGCCCGAGGAGCGCTTCGACGTCGAGGCGGTCATCCAGCACCTCGCGACGCAAGGCGTGGACGCCTACACGGCGCCGACCCACGCCGCGCTGCTCGATATTCTGCAAGGCAACGTCGCGGAAGAGACGGAGCGGCCGCAGCTGGTCGTCTTCTTCACCAACGGCTCGTTCGACGGAATCATCGGGAAGTTCGTCGCGGTGAACAAGGGTTAGGGCAAAAGAATTTTCCTGCGGATTACGCGGATAAAGACGGATGGGTCGAGCCGTGTCATCCTGAGTGCAGCGAAAGATCCAGTATCCGGTATGGAAGTGGGGCCGTTAGTCTCGCCTCCAAAGCATGGATTCTTCGCTGCGCTCAGAATGACAAGATTGGGGAATGTCTGCCTTTATCCGTGTCAATCCGCGTTATCCGCGGAGATTCCTACTGCGCTTGCTTGGCCACCTTGAACTCCGCGGGCTTCTCGCCCTTCGGCAGCGCGAGCAAATCGTAATCCTGGTAGCCCGTGATCTTCACCTCGACGAACTCGCCGACCGGCAGCTCGCGCGGCACGTAGACGCGGCCGTCGATGTCCGGCGCATCGGCCTCGCCGCGGGCGACGCCGGGTTCCTCGACGAGGACCTTGAGGGTTTGGCCGACGTAGGACTTGGAAACCTCGGCGGCGATCTGCCGCTGCAGGCCCATCAGGGTGTGCCAGCGGGCTTCCTTCACCTTGGGCAGGATCTGGTCGGGCATCTTGGCGCCGCGCGTGCCTTCTTCCTGCGAGTAGCGGAACACGCCGAGGCGCTCGAACTTCGTCGTCTTGATGAAGGCGCAGAGCTCGGCGATGTCGGCCTCGGTCTCGCCGGGGAAGCCGACGATGAAAGTGGTGCGGATGGCGATGCCCGGGATGCCGGCGCGGATGCGCTTGAGCAGGTCGCGGATGTAGTCGCCGCTCGTCTCTCGCTGCATGCGTTCCAGCATGTTGTCGCTGATGTGCTGCAGCGGAATGTCGATGTAGCGGGCGACCTTCGGGCACTCGGCGATGGTCTTGATCAGCTCGTCGCTCCAGTGGGCCGGGTGCGTGTAGAGCAGGCGGATCCAGAAGTCGCCCTCGATGGCGTTGAGCTCGCGGAGGAGGGTGGTGAGGGCCGTGCCGCGCGAAGAATCCACCGGCGTGCGGGGATTCGGGCGCTGCTCCCAGGTGTCCATGCCGAAGAAGGTCGTGTCCTGCGAGATGAGGTTGAGCTCCTTGACGCCTTCCTTCACCAGCTGGCGCGCCTCGGCGACGACGCTGGCGACGGTGCGGCTGCGATGGCGGCCGCGGATCTGCGGGATGATGCAGAAGGTGCACGGGTGATTGCAGCCCTCCGCGATCTTCATGTAGGCAAAATGCTTCGGCGTGAGCCGGAACCGCGGCGTGTCGAAGTCCGGGATGTAGGTGGACTTGCCCTCGATGAAGTTGGCCGGCGCCTCGTCCTTGCCCCGCTCCTTGGCGTAGAGGCCCTCGATGATCGGAGCGACCTTGGTGATCTGGTCGAGGCCGATGAAGGCGTCGACCTCGTCGTGCAGGGAGGACGAGAGATCCTTCGAGAACCGCTGCGACATGCAGCCGGCGACGATGAGCTTCTGCTCCTTGCGGCGCTTGGTCATGCCGCGGTTCTGGTGGACCTCGAGGATGTGGCCGATCGACTCCTCCTTGGACGAGTCGATGAACGAGCAGGTGTTGACGATGACGACGTCGGCCTTCTCGGCGTCGGGGATCACCGCCATGCCCGCCTGGTGCAGGTGGCCGACCATGATCTCGCTATCGACGAGATTCTTCGCGCACCCGAGGGATATGAGGCTGACCTTGATCATGATAAAAACAAAGCGCGCCGCGAGGGGCGCGCAAGGGGGGAAGCCAGACGGGCCCGGCCGGGTTACTTCTTGGCCTTGGCGAGCTTGGCCTTCAGGGCGGCATTGCGACGCTTGTGGTAAGCGAGGCGGCGTTTCTTTTTGATGTGCTTGTTGGTTTGTTGACCCATGGTAGATGAATTGAGGGGAAACTTGTGCCTGAAAGCCGGGGCCGGAGTCAAGCGGTGGATTGAAATGTAGGGCCGGTGCTTGTCGCCGGGCCGTTGAAGGCGAGCGCGGTCCGCCGGCAAGCGGCGACCCTACAAGGACCTCCGGTGCTCTCAGTAGCGCGCCAGCGAGGGGTCGATTTGCTCGGCCCAGGCGTCGATGCCGCCCGCGACGTTGGTGACCTGCGCGAAGCCGTTGGACCGCAGGAACTGGGTGACCCGCAGGCTGCGGGCGCCGACATGGCACAGCACCAGGATCAGCCGGTCGCGAGGCAGGGAGGGCAGGTTTTCGGGGATCTGCCGCATCGGGATGTGCCGGCTGCCGGCCACGGCGCAGGTGGCGACCTCGAACGCCTCGCGGACATCGAGCAGCAGCGCGCCGTCGCGCAGCTGTTGGGCGGCGGTCGCGACGTCGGTTTCGAGGGGGAGGTCCATGGCGAGGTGGCAGCCAAGGCCAAAGGGGGCGTTTGGCAACCCCGTTAACGGATGATCAGGGCTTGAATCCCATAGGACCTATGCGTCCTATACGCCCCATGCCTGAGAGATTTGTCGTGATCATGGCCGGCGGCCGCGGGGAGCGGTTCTGGCCCCAAAGCCGCGAAGCCACCCCCAAGCACCTGCTGCCCATTGTCGGCGACAAGCCGATGCTGGCCCAGACCGTTGACCGGGTTGCCGGCGTCGTGCCGCCCGCGAACATCTTTGTCATCACCACCCAGGCCCAGCTCGCGGGCTGTCGCGCCGCCTGCCCCGGCCTGCCCGCCGCCAACATCGTCGCTGAGCCGATGGGACGCGACACCGCCGCCGCAACCGGCCTGGCCATGCTGCTCGTCAAGCAGCGCAACCCGGCGGCCGCGTTCGCCATGCTGCCGGCGGACCACGTCATCCACGACACCGCCGAATACGCCAAGCTGCTCAACGTCGCTTTCGAGTCCGCCGAGTCGGCCGATGTGCTGGTCACGCTCGGCATCAAGCCCGCCACGCCCGAGACGGGCTTCGGCTACATCCAGCAGTCCGGCCCGTGGAAAAAGGTCGGCGGCCGCGACGTGCTGGCCGTGAAGCGTTTTGTCGAGAAACCGAACCTCGAGACGGCGAAGGGCTACCTCGCCTCGGGCGAATACTTCTGGAACGCCGGCATGTTTGTCTGGCGCGTGCCGGTCGTCGAGGCGGCCTTCAAGGCGCACGCCGCGGAGCTCTCCGCCGGGCTGGCGCAGCTCGAGGCCGCGGCCAAGTCGGCCGGCGGCTGGGCGAAGGCGCTCGCGGAGATCTATCCGACGCTGAAGAAAATCTCGGTGGACTATGCGTTGATGGAGCAATCCACCAACGTGGTCGTGGTGCCGGCGACGTTTGATTGGGACGACGTCGGTGCGTGGCCGGCGATCGCCAAGCACTTCACGCCGGACAGCGCCGGGAACGTGCTCCGGGGCTTGGCCATGGTCGAGGGCGGCGCGAACAACATCGTGGTTTCCACCGACGGCCACCTGACCGGTGTCGTGGGCGTCAGCGACCTCGTCGTGGTGCACACCGCCGAGGCGACTCTCGTCTGTCCGAAGGACAAGGCGCAGGAGATCAAGGCGCTGCTCGAGCGCCTGAAGTCGGATCCGGCCAAGAAAAAATTCCTGTGAATCAGATGATGCCTGAACTGCGGGTAGGGCGCGGACTCCGTCCGCGCTGCGGCGGTGAAGGGACTCATCGCCCTACCTAGCCATGCGCTGCCTGGGCATCGATTACGGCACGAAGCGCGTCGGCCTGGCCCACGGCGACGACATCGGGGTTGCCACGCCGCTGCCCGCCCTCGTGGACGCCGACGCGGCCGCGCGTTGGGCAAAGCTCGGCGAGGTGATCAAGCAGCGCCGCATCACCGATCTCGTGCTCGGTTATCCCTACAACATGGACGGCTCCGTCGGCTTCAAGGCGAAGGAAGTAGATGCTTTCGCGGCTAAACTGAAAGCGGCCTTCGGACTTCCCGTGCACTTGGTGGACGAAACGCTCACCAGCAACGAGGCGGAGTCATTGATCGCCAAGAAAGACAGGCGCGGCGTGCGCGACTCGGGCCTGATCGACTCGCGCGCCGCCTGTTTGATTTTGCAGGACTATCTGGATCAAAAATTACCTCCCGATTTTTCCGAGCCAACCGCTAATGAACGCTAATCCACGCTAATTGAACGAATCATTAGCGAGAATTAGCGTAGATTAGCGGTTAAAAAGATTGGGTCTGATTCAGGTTTGGTCTTTATGCGTCGGTATTCGTGAAATCCGCGGTTAAAGATCCCAAGCCCACTCGCTGGAAATGCGTCTGCGCCTATGACGGCACGGATTTGCACGGCTGGCAGAGCCAGGAGGGCGGCAACACCGTCCAGGACCTGATCGAGAAGCAGCTTAAAAAGATCTTTGGCCGGCAGATCCGGATCGAGGGCAGCGGCCGCACCGACTCGGGCGTCCACGCCCACGCCCAAGTTTTTCATTTCGATGCGGCGTGGAAACACGGCGCCGAACGGCTGCGGCTCGCGTTGCAAACCGGCCTGCCGCGCAGCATCCAGCTGAAAACCCTGCGCGCAGTGTCGATGAAGTTTCACGCCCGCTTCGATGCGAAGGGGAAAATCTACCGCTACCATCTCAATCTCGGCGCAGCGGATCCTTTCGAGGTGAATTACTGCTGGTCCCTCAACCGCGAGCTCGATTGGCCGGCGGTGCAGGCCGCGGCGAAAGTGCTGCGCGGCAAGCATGACTTCTGGGCGTTCTCCGGTGAGAACGACCGGACCTACGAGACGACGGTGCGCAATCTGCGCCGGCTGGACGTGAGCAGGAAGGGTTTGCGCGTCACCTTCACGTTCGAGGCCGACGGCTTCATCTACAAGATGGCGCGCAGCCTGACCGGGGCGCTCGTCAATGTCGGCCTCGGCAAGCTCGCGCCGGCGGATCTCGCGGGCCTGATCAAGAGCCGCCGGCGCATCCCGTCGGTGGTGACGGCACCACCGCAGGGCCTGTTCCTGGTGAAGGTGCTCTATTGACCACCCGGAAGCAGGTGGTTTTGAGCGCGGATTATTCAGAAACAATCCGGAATAATTAGCACAGAGATCACAGAGTAAGCCGATTCAGGGCATCGCCTCGGTGTGCTCTGTGAACTCTGTGTTTAAAAATGCATTTCGGATCAGCGTTAAAGGAATTGTGGCGAGACAAACTCGACGTGGTTTTCCCGCGCAGCTGCGTGCACTGCGGCGGGGTGGTCGAGGGCGGGCGGCTGCGGCACCTGTGCCCGGCGTGCGCGCGGTTGCTGTTCATCGTTTCGCCGCCGCATTGCACGACCTGCGGTCACCCGTATTACGGCGAGACGGAGGTCAACCGGCTTTGCCCGCATTGCGAGATGCTCGAGCCCAAGTTCGGGGCAGGGAAGACGGCGATCCTGCTGAAGGGGTCCGGCCGGTCACTGGTGCACGCCCTCAAGTATCACCACGGCCTCCAGGTGCTGGAGGACATCGTGGTCATCATGGCCGCCACGCCGGACTATGCGGGCTACCTGCGCGGCGCGGTCCTCGTGCCCGTGCCCTTGCACCCGAAAAAAATGGACAAGCGGCTCTACAACCAGAGCCGTTTGCTGGCCGAGTGCGCGGTGCAAGCGGTTGACGGACAGGCTCGCGTGGAGGATTTGCTGTGTCGCGTGGTGCACACGGAATCGCAAACGCATTACGACCGGGAAGCGCGTCAGAAGAACCTGAAAAATGCCTTTGCCTTGGCTCCGGGTGCCACCATTAATCCGGCCCAACGTTACGTGCTGGTCGATGATGTTTTTACAACCGGTTCCACTCTCAATGCCTGCGCCGCGGTCCTCCGCCGGGGCGGTGCGCGGAACCTCGACGTCGTCACCTTCGGGCACGGCTGACACCCACTCTCCTGCATGACACATTTTGCGAAACCCAAGCTGCCGTCCGCCAAGGCCAGCACCGCCAAGCACACCAAGAAGAAGGTCAACACCGAGGGGCTCTGGACCAAGTGCCCCATTTCGGGCGAGATCATCTTCAACAAGGACCTTGAGGCCAACTTCATGGTCGTGCCGAAGAGCGGCTACCATTTCCCGATCGGCTGCCGCGAGCGTATCGCGAGCATGACCGATGAGGGCAGCTTCGAGGAGTTCGACGCCAATGTGAAGTCGGCCGACCCGCTGAAGTTCGTGGACTCGGCGGCCTATCCCGACCGCATCAAGAAATACGAGAAGGCCAGCGGCCTGCCCGAGGCTGTCATCTGCGGCTCAGCCCGGATCGGCGGCATCGCCTTGTCACTGGCCGTGATGGATTTCCGTTTCTGCGGCGGCGCCATGGGCGCGGCCGTCGGCGAGAAAATCACCCGCGCCATCGAGCGCGCCGTGAAGAAGAAGACCCCGTGCATCATCGTCAGCGCCTCGGCCGGCGCGCGCATGCAGGAGGGCATTTACTCGCTGATGCAGATGGCCAAGACCAGCGCGGCCCTCGGCCGGCTGGCCGCGGCGAAGCTGCCGTTCATCTCCATCCTCACCGACCCGACCACCGGCGGCGTATCGGCCAGCTTTGCGACGCTGGGCGACGTCATCCTGGCCGAACCCGGCGCGATGATCGGCTTTGCCGGCCCGCGCGTGATCAAGGAAACGACCAAGCAGACGCTGCCCGCTGGTTTCCAGACCGCGGAGTTCCTGCTTAAGCACGGGCTCGTCGACCAGATTGTCAGCCGCCTCGAGATGAAGGACCGCCTGACCAGCCTGCTGCAGGCGCTGCACGAGCACAAATACCGCGCGCACAAGGTGGCGACGGCGGTGCCGTTCCCCGCGACCGCCGTGGCGACGGCGGGGTGAGAAACGTAAGGAGATCAGGTCAAGGCGGCCGGATCCCGAAGCATTTAACACAGAGGACACAGAGCCCACAGAGTTTAGGATTAAGCAAGGGCTCCTCTGTGATCTCTGCGAACTCTGTGTTTAATATCTGATTTCTGTGTCTTCCGTGGTTAATTATTTTTCCGATTACGCGGCGGTCACCGAATATCTTTATTCGCTCAAGGCGGGCGGGGTGAAATTCGGCATCGACCGGATGAAGCGGCTGGCGGCGGCGCTGGGCCACCCCGAACGAAGCTACCCCGTGATCCACGTCGCCGGCACCAACGGCAAGGGCTCGGTCTCGGCCATGCTCGACGCCATCCTCCACGCCGCGGGCTGGCGCACCGGGCTCTACACCTCGCCGCACCTCGTGAAACTCGGCGAGCGCGTCCAGGTGGACCGCCGGCTGCTCACCGAGGCGGAGATCGTCGCCTACGCGAACGAACTCCGGCCCATCGCCACGCAGGCTGCGGCGGACGCGGCCGACGAGCACGCGACCTTCTTCGAATTCATGACGGCGATGGCGTTCCTGCAATTCCAGCGCAAGGCGGCGGACATTGCCCTCGTCGAGGTCGGTCTCGGCGGCCGGCTCGATGCGACCAATGTCGTCCAGCCGGAGATCACGGTCATCACCTCCATCGGCCTCGACCATATCGCGGAACTCGGCGGCACCATCGCGCTGATCGCCCGCGAGAAGGCCGGTATCATCAAGCCCGGCCGGCCGGTCGTCCTCGGCCGCCTGCCGCCCGAGGCGGAGCAGGTGGTCCGCGCGGTGGCCGGCGATTTGGGTGCGCCGGTCCACTCGGTGCGCGCGATATTCGGGGAAGATCTGAGCAAGTATCCCGCGACCAATCTCGCCGGCGACTACCAGCGCTGGAACGCGGCCACGGCGACGCTGGTGGCGCGGGTGCTGGATCAGACCTGTAGGGTCGGCGCTAGTCGCCGGACCGGTCCG
>JANYAM010000105.1 GCA_025361365.1 Opitutus sp.
TTGAGGATGAGAACAGTGTCCTCAACCGAAGGGGCCTCGACCTTCACGCTCTGGAAGCGACGGTCGAGCGCACTGTCCTTCTCGATATACTTGCGGTATTCGTTGAGCGTGGTCGCGCCGATGCACTGCAGCTCGCCGCGGCTGAGGGCGGGCTTGAAGATGTTGGAGGCGTCCATCGCGCCCTCGGCGGCGCCGGCGCCGACGATGGTGTGAAGTTCGTCGATGAAGATGATGACGTTCTTCGCGCGCTTGATCTCGTCCATGACCGCCTTGATGCGCTCCTCGAACTGGCCGCGGTATTTCGTGCCCGCGACCATGAGCGCGAGGTCGAGGGTGATGACCTTCTTCTCGGCGAGGATCTCGGGCACGTTGCCCTTGGCGATTTCCTGCGCGAGACCCTCGACGATGGCGGTCTTGCCCACGCCGGCCTCGCCCACGAGCACCGGGTTGTTCTTGGTGCGGCGGCAGAGAATCTGGATGACGCGGGAAATTTCCTTCTGGCGACCCACGACGGGGTCCATCTCGCCCTTGCGGGCCAGCTCGGTGAGGTCGCGGCCGAACGCCTTCAGCGCGGGTGTCTTCACTTCCTTCTTGTCGCCGCCCTCGCTGCGCGGGGCGACTTCCTCGCCGCCACCCGCGGCGGAACCGCCCGCGCTAGCCGACGGGGCGTCGCCGCCCTGCCCGGAGGAAAACTGGGGATCGAGCTCGCGGAGAATCTCATTGCGGGTGCGCTCGATGTCGACCTCGAGGGTCTTGAGCACACGGGCGGCCACGCCCTCGCCCTCGCGCAGCAGGCCGAGCAGGATGTGCTCGGTGCCGACGTAGGAATGGTTGAGGGCCTTGGCCTCCTTGCCGGCGAGCGCGAGGACCTTCTTCACGCGGGGCGTGTAGGGAATGCTGCCGACGGGGGTCTTGGACTCCTGGCCAATGCCGACCTGCTTCTCGACCTCGCCGCGGACGGTCTCCAGGTCGAGGCCCATCTTCTGGAGGACGCTCACGGCCACGCCCTGCCCCAGCTTGATCAACCCGAGCAGGAGGTGCTCGGTGCCGACGTAGTTGTGGTGGAAACGGTCCGCTTCCTTGCGGGCGAGCGCCAGCACCTGCTGGGCGCGCGGCGTGAAGTTGTTCATTGGTTCCATGGAGTGTTTGGTAAATTGGTTACTTCGCGGCGTGACTGAAATCAGGAGCGACCACTTTGGCAAATTCGGCGCGCAGGCGTTCGCCGCGCAGGACATCGCGCTGGCTCGGCTCGAAGGCGCCCTTGGCCGCGTGCTGGACGTGGCCGGGCTGGCACTCGATGAAGAGGCGGTCCACCACGGCGCGTTGGGCGTCCGGGAAGATGCCGAGGTCGATGCCGAGGCGGATGAGCGAGAGCAGGTTCATGGCCTCGCCGGAATTGAGCAGGTAGCCATTCTGGAGGATGCCGAACGCGCGTCCGATCTTGTCGAACAGCTTGTTCGGATCAGTCTCGAGCAGCTTCTCGCGGGCGTTGAGCTCCTGGTCGACGATCGTCGTGAGGACGCCGTGCAGGTGCTTGATGATGCCCTCCTCGCTCTCGCCGAGCGTGGTCTGGTTGGAAATCTGGAAGATGCTGCCGCTGGCGTCCGAGCCCTCGCCGAAGAGGCCGCGGACGGCCATGCCAAGCTGGTTGACGGCGCGGACGACCTTTTCCATCTGGCTCGATATGACGAGCGCCGGCAGGTGCATCATCGCCGAGGCGCGGATGCCGGTGCCGAGGTTGGTCGGGCACGCCGACAGGTAGCCGAGCTTCGGCGAGAAGGCGTAGTCGATGTGCTCCTCGAGATCGGTGTCGAGCTGGTTGATGGTCGCCCAGACTTTCTTGAACTGGAAGCCGGCGCGCAAAACCTGGATGCGGAGGTGATCCTCCTCGTTCACCATGACGACGCAGGACTGGTCCTTGCTGATGACAATGCCCGAGCCGGACTTGGCGTGGCAGAGTTCGCGGCTGATGAGGTGGCGTTCGACCAGGATCTGCTTCTGCAATTCGTCGAGGGTTTCGACCGGGATGGCCAGGCCGCGCTTCATCTGCGGCAGCGCGGCGACGGCCTGCATGCACTGGTCGCGGATCTCGCGCTTCTGCGCGTCCTTGGCCCAGCCGGGAAACGGCTGCGCGGCGAGGTTCCGCGCGAGGCGGATGCGCGTCATGAGCACGACGGCGCTTTTGCTGGCGGCGGTGTCCGTCAGCTCGGAGTGGGACTCGATGAGTTCGTTAATCTTCATGTTTCGCGCCGGCCTTGCGGTCGGACGTCGAGCGGACTTGGGAGATTTCATCACGGAAGCGCGCCGCATCCTCATAACGCTCGGCCTTGATGGCCTGGTCGAGCTCGGTTTCGAGTTGGGTGAGGCGCTCGTAGAGGGATTTGCGGGCCAGGGCGCGCTGCGGGACCTTGCCGGTGTGCGTGCTGCCCTTGTGCATGGAGTCGAGCATCGGTTCGAGCAGCGCGCCGAAGTGATTGTAGCAGGCCGGGCAGCCGAAGCGGCCGGTCTTCTTGAAATCCTGCTGGGTAAAGCCGCAAGACTCGCACTGGGTGTCGACGCCGGCCGGTTCCGGGTTGAGGGAGGCCTTGAGGAGCAGGTCGGCCAGGGAAAAGCCGCTTGGGTCAGTCACGCCCTTGGCCTGCGCACAGGCCTCGCACAGATCAACTTTGTGTATCTTGCTGTTGACGATCTGGGTGAGGTGGACAGTAGCGGGTTTCGCGCAGAGGTCGCACTTGAGAGGGTTGGCCATGGAGTGATTAAAGCGTGAGGATAACGCCCCGCCCCGGAAACGCAAATGCGTCGGGCGCAGGCCCTTTCTTCCCTGCAAAACGTGTGCCAACACCCGGCCGGCAAAGCAAGCGCGGAGCGGAGTCCGCGCCCCACCCTCAGATCCGCGTGCCCTCGACCAGCACGCGCTTGCGGAAGCTGCCGCGCACCCGGTCGGTGACCGGGCCGGGCTTGCCGGTGCCAATGACGCGGCCGTCGAGCTTCACCACCGGGATGACCTCGGCGCCGGTGCCGGTCAGGAAACACTCGTCGGCGCACCAGACGTCGTAGCGCGTCAGGTCGGCCTCGCGCATCGGGATGGCGAGTTCCTTGGCGATGTCGAAGACGGTGGCGCGGGTGATGCCCTTGAGGGCGCCCTGCGAGGCGGCGGGCGTGAAGATCTCGCCCTTGTACACGGTGAAAAGGTTGTCCGCGGTGCACTCGGCGACGTAGCCCTGCTGGTTGAGCATGATGGCCTCGAGCGCGCCGGCCTGCCGGGCCTCGATCTTGGCCAGGATGTTGTTCAGGTAATTGAGCGACTTGACGGTCGACGGCAGCGCGTCCGGCGCGATGCGGCGCGTCGGCACGGTGACGATGCTCAGGCCGTTGTCGTAGTGTTCCTGCGGATAAAGGGAGATCTTGCTCGCGATAATGAAGAGCGAAGGCTTTTCGCAGAGCCAGGGGGCCAGGCCGAGGTCGCCCACCCCGCGCGTGATGACGAGCCGGATATAACCGTCCTTGAGATTGTTCCGGCGGCACGTCTCGCAGACCGCCTCGGCCATGGCCGCACGGTCGAGGGGGACGGACAGCATGATGGCCTTGGCGGACATCTCGAGCCGCTCCAGGTGGTCGTCGAGCCGGTAGACATTGCCGCCGTAAATGCGGATGCCCTCGAACACGCCGTCGCCGTAAAGCAGGCCGTGGTCAAAAACCGAAACTTTCGCCTCGGCGGAATCGACATACTTGCCATCAAGATAAATGACCATGATCGGGGCATTCCAGCAAAGGCGCCGCGGTTGTCCAGCCCCGTCGCGAGAATGGACTTGTGTTCGTTCCTTCGGGGTATGCACTGTGCCAGTGCGGGCCGCAGTTTTGCACCACCATGAAAACGCGCCCTCCCGCCGGCCCGGCCGGCTTCACGCTCATCGAGCTGCTTACGGTCATCGCCATCATCGGCATCCTGGCAGCCCTGATTTTTCCCACCGTCGGCAAGGTTCGTGAAACCGCCCAGCGAACGGTCGACGCCAACAACCTGCGCGAGATCGTCAAGGCCGCCACGATCTACGCCGCGGACAACAACGACCGCCTGCCGGATCCCGCCGCGATCATCGCCCAGAGTCCCGCGCCGGTCACCGGCGGCACCGGCCCGTTCCTCTGGGCCGGCATCCTGGCCCAGCGCGGGATCCTGACCGACCCCGCCTTCTATTTCGCGAAAAACGATCCGGCCTTCAGCGGCACCTACCCCACCGCCATCGTCAGTCCATCCAACCGCGCGGTCCTCGACTCGAGCTTCGTCACTAACCGCGTCCTCAGCTTCGAGTTTGTCGGCGGCCTGCGGATGAGCGATCCGCCGTCGACCCCCGTCGCCTTCACCCGCGGCCTGCTCGCTACCGGCACGTGGAGCCCGGACACCGGCACCTACAAGGACACCGGCGGCCACATCGCCTTCCTCGGCGGCAATGTCCAATTCTACCCTAACCTCACCGAGGCCGCCACCCAATTGACGCTCAACAACGGCCGCAAAGGCACCTCCCTCCTCCAAGCCCTGCCCTTCAACAGCACCACGGCCAGCAACCCCCGCGTCTACGCCACACCGCCGGCCGGACTGGGGAGCCTGGCCGGCACGCCAGCGGAGAAGGCGCCGTAGGCCGCGAATAGGTCCTATCGGTCTCATCCGACTTTGAGGACCGATCATAAACAGCGCGGTCGCCTGATCAGGCCGGGCTTTTGTCTTCACCTCAGCGCATGCCGCCCCCTAGGCTGCGGCCCTCTCCATGGCCTCCGCCACGCCCACTTTTGTCATCGGTCACAAGAATCCCGACGCCGACTCGATCTGCTCGGCCATCGCCTATGCCGCCTTCAAGGAGGCGCGCGGCGAAACCGGCTACGTCGCCGCCCGCTGCGGCAATTCCAACGCCCGCATTGACGCGATCCTCAGCCGTTTTCGCACCCCCCTCCCGCTCTACCTGAGCGATGTCTCGCCGCGCGTGCGCGACTTGATGACCGTCAATCCCATCGCCATCAGCCTGGGGACAACCTGCGCCGAGGCCCTGCGGCTGATCGACCGGCACAAGTTGAGCGTCCTGCCCATCGTCTCCTCCGACAACCGCGCGACTGGCACCATCGCGCTGACGCAGCTCGGCCACTTCTTCATCCCCCGGCTTGATGAGCCGCGCGCCCTCCGCCAGGTGCGCACCAGCCTCGCCCGCATCGTCCAGTCGCTGAGCGCCGCCGTGCTCCACCTCGTTGATGGCGACAGGCTCGAGGAACTTTTCGTGCGCATCGGCGCCATGGACGTCGGCACGTTCTGGAAGATCTCCGAGAAGGACAACATCCCCGCCAGCCGCTCCATCATCATCGTCGGCGACCGGCGCGACATCCAGCAACGCGCCATCGAGCTGGGCATCCGCGCGATCATCATCAGCGGCAACCTGCCGGTCGACCCCTCGATCGTCACTCTGGCGAAAAAACAGGGTGTCAGCATCCTCATCAGCCAGCACGACACGGCGACCACCGCCTGGTTCGTCCGCACGGCCTCCACGATCGAGCAACTGGCCGACCGGGAGTTCACCACCCTCAATCCGGACAGCCGGATCACTGACGTGCGCCGTAAATTCTCCTCCGGCGGACCGAGTGCGATGATGGTGACGAGCGAGGACGGCACGTTGCTGGGCATCCTCACCAAGAGCGATCTCCTCAAGCCCGTGCCCACGCGCCTTGTGCTGGTGGACCACAACGAGCTGACCCAGGCCGTGCCCGGTGCCGACGAGGTCACGGTCACCGAGATCATCGACCACCACCGCCTGGGCCCGATGGCCACGCCGCAGCCCATCCTCTTCATCAACGAGCCTGTCGGCTCCACCTGCACGATCATCGCCGACCTTTTCCGCCGGCAGCAGCTCACCCCGGCGCCCAACCTCGCAGGCGTCATGATGGCCGGCCTCATCTCCGACACCCTCCTGCTCCAGAGCCCGACCTCGACGGCCAAGGATGCCGATGTGCTCAACTGGCTCCAGTCCCTCGCCGGCATCAAGGCCCAGGAACTTGCCCAGCTCATCTTCAGCTCCGGCTCGGTCATCCTCGCCAGCCCGCCCGACAAGGTCGTCCGCTCCGACTTCAAGGTCTACGACGAGGACGGCGTGCGCTTCGCCGTCTCCCAAGTCGAGGAACTCGGCTTCGACAATTTCTGGCAACACGCCAAGGCCCTCGCCACGGCGCTGGCCGACGTGCGCACCGCGGAGAAACTCGCGTTCGCCGCCCTGCTCGTCACCGACATCAACACCCAGAATTCCCTCATGCTGGTCAAGGGCGACCCCGAGCTGATCCGCCGCATCTCCTACTCCCACGTGGAGCAGGACGAGATCTTCGACCTGCCCGGCGTCGTCAGCCGCAAGAAGCAGCTCATTCCCTATTTCACCAGCCTCATCAAGGAAATGGGTTCCGACGGGGTGACGCCCGGCAAGGTCCGCACGGCCCCGCCCTACGGCCGGGCATGATGCTTTCGGCGTCATCGCCGTAACTTCCCCGCGCCGTGCGGAGTTATGTTTAAACCCTCCTCTCCGCCGCCATGAATTTTCCCCTCCGCCTGCGCCGCATCGCAGTTCCCTTGTTGCTCACCTGCGCCGGCCTCGTCACGGCCCACGCGGAGGACAAGCCGGCGCCCACGGGCGATACCGTCAAGCTCCCCACATTCACGGTCACCGACAGCCCCGACCTGCCCCCGCCGGAATCCTGGCGCTACACGCGTGTCGGCAGCTTCGAAGTCCTGTCCAACGCCTCCGACCGTGCCACCCGGGACCTGCTCGCCGATTTCGCCAAGTTCACCCAGGCGATGACGCTGGTCTGGCC
>JANYAM010000110.1 GCA_025361365.1 Opitutus sp.
GCGATGTATTCATGGGCCTTCAGGGCCTCGTCGTGGACCTCGTCGAACGAGGGGATCTTGTCGTCCCACTCGAGCAGCGTCGCGGTGACGCCGCAGAGCTTCGTCGCGTGGGCGTAGAGTTTCCAAACCGGGTCGAGCACCGGGTGGTCGTGCGTATCGAGGATGTATTTCTCGAACTTGGTGTGCCCCGCGATGTGCATCTGGGCGACGCGGTGGTGCGGGATCTCGTTGAGGTAGGCGTAGGGGTCGAAGCTGTGGTTCTTCGCCGAGACGTAGATATTATTCACATCGAGCAGGATTCCGCAGTCGGCCAGCTCGACGACCTCGGTGAGGAATTCCCACTCGGTCATCTCGGAGACGTGGAACTCGGTGTAGGAGCTGACATTCTCGACCGCGATCGGGAGCTCGAGGTAATCACGCACCCGGCGGATGTTGGCCGCGGTCTGCTTCGCCGCCGCGTGGGTGTAGGGCATGGGCAGCAGGTCATGGGAATAGGTGCCGTCGACGCTGCCCCAGCAGAGGTGGTCGGACAGCCAGGGGGTCTTCGTGCGCGCGGTGAGCGCCTTGAGGCGGCGCAGGTAATCCTTGTTCGGGCCGTCGGCGGCGCCGAAATACATGGCGACGCCATGCTGGACGACGCGGTATTGGGCCAGGATCTGCTCGAGCACCTCGAGCGGCCGGCCGCCGTCGACCATGAAGTTTTCCGAGATGATCTCGAACCAGTCGACGGTGGGCTTGCGGCTCAGGATATGGTCGTAGTGCGGGATGCGCAGGCCGATGCCGATACCATAGTCGGTGTAACCGTTGAATTTATTGGCGGGCATGAAACGTTGAAACCGTCACTGTCACTTCACACTAACCTCCCGCTAACACAAGGCTGCGGGACAAACGATGGAGGCCGGTTTTTTAGGCCGGCCTCCCCGAAAACAAAAACCGGCGCCAAAAGGCGTCGGCCGTGAGTGGAATCCTTACTTCTTGGCGTCGTCTTTCTTGGCGTCCTTGGCGTCGCCCTTCATGGCCGCGGCACCGCAGCCGCCCTTGCCCTTGCAGGAGTTCTTGCCCTTGCAACCGTTGTCGCTGGCGCCGCAGCCGCCCTTGCCCTTGCAGTCATTCTTGCCCTTGCAGTTGTCCTTGGAGTCCTTGGCTTTTTCGCCGGCCGGAGCCGCCGCGCCGGCGTCGGCCGCGTAGGACTTGGCGACGAGACCGCCCATGTAGAGGCCCGCGATGGCCGCGGCCGTGATGATCGTTTTGGTGGATTTATTCATGTGCTATGCTGGATTTTGGGTTCTGTTTCTTCATTCCGAAACCGCACGGCAACGGGCCGGGGGCCTGGTCTGAAATTCAAAAAGTGGGAACGAACAGTGGCGGGTAGGAGCGGCCGGGGGGTGGGGTTATTCCAGCAATCTTACGGGCGCCCAGGGGAATCGGACGCACCCCCAGACTAGTCACCGAGATGCGGCGGGGGCCAGCCAATATCGGCCAACGGCGTTACGTTGCGGTGACTTGGCGGTTGCGCGCGTCAAAACGCCCCGCCAAAAAGGGTTTATGCGCCTCCCCTGCCGCCTCCTCGTTACGGGTGCCGCCCTGTTCGCGGCCGCCCTCGCCCCCGCCAAGACCCTCATCCACGCCGGCTCCCTCATCGACGGCCGCGCCGACACCGTCCGCAAGGCCGTGACCATCACGGTCGACGGCGACCGCATCACCGGCATTGCCGACGGCTACACCGCGCCGGCCGCGGGCGATACGCTCATCGACCTGAAGAACGCCACCGTGATGCCCGGCCTGATGGACATGCATGTGCACCTCGATGGCCAGCAATCGCCCGAGACCTACACCGAGGGCTTTTATCTCAACCCGGGCGACTACGCGCTGCGCGCGGCCTTCTACGCGAAGAAAACCCTGCTCGCCGGTTTCACCACCGTGCGCAATCTCGGCGACACCAACTACTCCACCCGCTCGCTGCGCAAGGCCATCGCCGCCGGCTGGGTCGTGGGCCCGCGCGTCTACACCGCCGGCCCGGCCATCGGCACCACCGGCAGCCACGCCGACGGCACCAACGGTTACAGCGACCAGGTCATCGAGAAATTCAGCGAGACGGAAATCTTCAACGGGGCCGACGGCGCGCGCGCCGCGGTGCGCGACCACGTGAAGCACGGCGCCGACGTGATCAAGATCATGACGACCGGCGGCGTGCTCAGCCTCGGGGACAGCGCGCAGGGCGCGCAGATGACCGCCGACGAGGCGAAAGCCGTTGTCGAGGCGGCCCACGAATATGGCCTGAAGGTCGCAGTGCACGCGCACGGCAGCGAAGGCATGAAGCGCGCGATCCTCGCCGGCGCCGACTCGATCGAGCACGGCACGTTCATGACCGACGAGGTCGTCGCCCTCATGAAGGAGCATGGCACCTATTACGTGCCGACGCTCAGCGCGGGAAATTTCGTGATGGAAAAGGCGAAAACCCCCGGCTTCCTGCCGCCCAGCGTCGCCGCCAAGGCGCTGCTCGTCGGCCCGGCCATGACAGCCACCTTCCAGCGCGCCTACCAGGCTGGCGTGAAAATCGCCTTCGGCACCGACCAGGGCGTCGCGCCGCACGGCGACAACGCCAAGGAATTCATCTACATGGTCAACGCCGGCATGAAGCCGATGGACGCCATCAAGACCTCCACGCTCGAGGCGTCGAAGCTGCTCGGCGTGGACAAGGACCTCGGCACGGTCGAGGCCGGCAAGTTCGCCGACCTAGTCGCCGTCCCGGGCGACCCGCTCGCCGACATTAAGCTCATGACGAACGTCACGTTCGTCATGAAGGGTGGCGCGGTCTACAAGCAGTAGCCGCGCGGGGCGCTTACTTCGCGCGCGCCGCACTCCACTGAGCCTTGTGCGGCTTGCCGTTCTTGCCGATGCGCTCGACCGAGCCCTTCAGCGTGTCGCCGTCCAGCTTCGCCTCGTATTTGGACGTATACAATTCCTCGTCCACATCCTTGGTAACGATGGAGCCGCCGTTGCCCGTCCCGGTGATGGTTTTGCTGGCCAGCGTCTTCATGTCCCGGGTGAGGTTGAACATCAGCACGCCGTCCTTGAACGAGGCATTGGTGATCTTGAACGCGGAATCCTTCACCTTGAGGTTGATGCGATCGATGCCAGCGACGGTGCCGATGAGTTGGCCGTCCTTCTGCGCAAACTTCACGATGTCGAGGATGTCACTCCGCTTGCCGTGCCCCGGATCGATCGTTTTCCATGTGCCGATCACATCGGCGGCGAGAGCGGAAGTGGCGAACAGCACAGCGGCCAGGGCCGCGAGGGGGTAGCGCAGGGATTTCATGGCGGAGACTTGGTTACCGGTCTTTCGGCCCGCTGGCAATGCCAAGGCAGTCCCTGACCAACATCCCCCCGTCATAAAGGCCGGTGCCGGCGCCAGGCCTGCGTCCAACGGTTATTTGCCCTGATCCGGCGGGGCGGTGTGCATGCGGCGTAGCAGCCAGCGACCATCGTCCTGCCGCTCCCACTCCGCGGTAAATTTGCCCTGCACTTGGATCGTTTGTCCATCCGGCGTGCGCACAGTCTGGTGGTAAGCGCCGGATTGCCTGACCCGCGGGCCATCGACCATCACGGTGGTGACCTCCATATTGTGCGCCAGCACCTTGTAGTTCGCAAATGACTCAAGCATGGCGCGAATCGCCGGCCGACCCACAATCGGCTTCTGCCCCGCATGGCTCGTGGAACCATCCGGCACGAACAGCCCGGCCAGTCCAACCGCGTCCTGCCGGCGCAGCAGATGTATATAGTTTTCCAGGGCCGCGGCCGCGGCGCGTTCTCCCGACGGCTGGGTAGCGCAACTGGTGAAAATGCCGGCAAACCCCAAACAACCCAGACAGAACCAGCGGATCGGGCAACGGATCATGGCGCAATCGTGGGTCTCACATGATCCGATCAATCAGCGCCTCGCCCCTTTCGAAGCGGCGCAGGTTTTCCAGAAACTGGCGGACAAGCTTCACATCCTGGTCGCCGGTGCCGCCGCCGAGGTGGCACGTGATGAAACAATTCGGCGCGCCCCACAGCGGATGCGCCGGGGGCAGCGGCTCGGGCTCCATCACGTCGAGGTAGGCGGCGCCCACCTGGCCGGACTTCAGCGCGGCGATGAGCGCGTCCTGGTCCACAGTGGTGCCGCGGCCGACATTATAGAAGCGCGCGCCGCGTTTCATCGCGGCAAAGCGGACCGCATTCATGAGCAGCTTCGTCGCCGGTGAGTCCGGCAGCAGGTTCACGACGTGGTCCGCCGCCGCCAGCGCCGCGGACAGGCCGGCGTCGGTCACGATCTTGACGCCTTCATCACCGCGCGGGGAGCGGCGATAGGCGGTGACCTGTCCGCCGAAGGGCGCGAGCAAGTCGGCCAGGCGCCGGCCGATAGCGCCAAAGCCGAGGAGCAGCACGCTCTGGCCGGTGAGCACGGTGGCAGTGAAGCGGTCCTCGAGGTAGCGCCATTCGCGCGGACCGTCCTGGTTGCGCAGCTGCGCCGGCAGGTTGCGGGCGAGCGCGAGCATGGCGGCGAGCATCTGCTGGGCGCACGGGTCGGCGAACACCTGCGAGGAACTGGTCACGAGCGTGCCGCGACCCGACATCGCTGCGCGGAACTCCGACGTGTCGTAGCGCGTGTAGCCCGCGGTGGTCAGCGCCACCCAGCGCAACTTCGCCAAGCGCACGGCATCACCAACGTTCGGCTGACCGAAGGCGACGTCCGCGTCGTTCATCGACGGGTCCGACGCGCCCGCCGCCAGCACCGAGGCGGAGGATTTCGGGGAATGCACGAGCCGGTGTCCGCCGGCCGCGAGTCCCTGCTTGAACAGGTCGAGGGCCTCGGGGCGGAAGCCGTGGTTGGTCCAGATCGTTTGGCTCATGCGTCCGGCAAGCTCGCCGCGTGCCGCGGCGGCGGCAAATAAAAAGGCAAGGCCGCGGGGTCGCCTTTTGTGGGAGCGACCTTGGTCGCGACTGTCGCGTGCAAGCACGCTCCCACACCCAACCACAAGCCGGCGCAAGCTCCGGGGTATTAAACTTAATGGAAATAAAAGCCCCGCCACTCAATGGCGCCATTGGATTTATCGATTCACACCCCGCGCACCGTTTCGAGTAGTCTGCGGCGCCATGCATCCCCGACCTTATCCCCGCCTCTGCGGCGGTCTTGCCATTCCTTTCCACCCAAGTCTTTAATCGCCCCGTCGGGCGCACACACCCTATGGAAGCACTCCTTGTCTTGCTGGCACTCTACCTGTTTGCCGTCCTGGTCGTTTTCCCGATCTGGGTGCTGAGCCGCTTCAGCGGCGAATCCGATGCCCGCGATCGCTTGCGCCGCCGGGTCGAGCAACTCGAAACCGAGCTCAACGAACTCCGCCTCAACCAGCGCATCCAGCGGACGGCCCCGGTCAAAACGGAAACCGCGCCCGCTTCCGTCCAACCCGCTGTCATCACTCCGCCGCCCGCGGTCGTCGCGCCGGTGCCGCCGCCCAAGCCGGTGCCCGCCGCCGTGCCACCCCCCGCGCCCAAACCGGTGCCGGTTGTCGAACCGCCGGCGTTGCCGCCCGTCATCGCCGTGCCCGCGGCCCCCGCCCCGGTCCGGCCAGTCTACACGCCGCCCCCACCCCCGCCGCCGAGCTGGATGGACAACATCAACTGGGAGCAATTCATGGGCGCCAAGCTCTTCGCGTGGCTCGGCGGCCTGGCGCTGCTGCTCGGCGTGGCGTTTTTCCTCAAATACTCCTTCGACCACGGCTGGATCCCGCCGGAGGTGCGCGCGGCGCTCGGCTTCGTGTTCGGTGCCGGCCTCGTGGTCGGCGGCCTGCGGATCCCGCGGGCCAAATACGCCATCACCGCGCACACGCTGATCGCGGCCGGCATCGTGTCGCTCTACGCGGTGACGTTCGCCTGCCGCTCGATCTATCACTTCGAGTTCTTCGGCCCGATCCCGACCTTCCTGGTCATGGCCCTCATCACGACGACCGCCTTCATCCTGGCGGTGCGGCTCGATGCGCAGGTCGTGGCCATCCTCGGCATCCTCGGCGGATTCCTCACGCCCAAGCTCCTGTCCACCGGGGTCGACAATCCCGTGGGGTTGTTCGGCTACCTCGCGCTCCTCGACGCGGGCCTCATCGCTGTCGCGCTGCACCGCCGCTGGTTCTATCTCGTCCCGCTCGGCGCCGCCGGGACGGTGATCACCATGATGGGCTGGGCCGGCCTGTTCTACGCGCCGGAGAAAACCGGCACGGCCATGATCGTGAATCTCGGCTTCTGCGCCGTCTTCATCGCGGCCGGCGAGATCGCCCGCCGGTTGAACCGCGCTTCGCCCCTGCTGGGGCAGACGGCCATCGTGCTGCCGCTGGTCGCGTTCGGGTTCGCGTGGTTCTTCCTCGGTTATCCCGCGGTGGCGGCCAACCCCGGGCTGTTCTTCGGCTATGTGCTGCTGGTCAGCCTCGGGGGTTTCTTCCTGGCCTGGCGCGAACAACTTGGCGGCCTCGTCACCGGCGCGGCGGGGATCACCGCGGCCCTGATGGTCCGCTGGGTGCCGGACACCTTCACGCCGGCGCAGGAGCCGGTGATCGTCGCGGTGTGCCTCGGGTTCAGCGCGGTTTACTTTGTCGTCTACCTGCTCGCCCGCCGGTGGGAAGTGGCCACCCCGCCGGTGCTGTGGTCGGCGGTGGGACTGCCCGCCGTTTCGCTGGGCTTCGCGTTTCTGATCATGGACCGCTCTGCCGCGGAGGCGTCGCCGGGACTGCTGTTCGCCTTCATCCTGGCCGCCGACGCCCTGCTGCTCGCGCTCGCCTGGCTCGACGACCGCCTGCCCAAGCTTCACCTCCTGGCGGGCCTCGCCGTGTTCGGGTTGTTGTCTGTCTGGACGGCGGATCACCTCAGCGATGCGCTGCTGCCGTGGGCGCTGGCGATGTATCTGGTATTCGCCGCGCTGCACACGGTCTTCCCGCTGCTGCTGGAGCGGCAACGCCCCGCCGCGGCACCCACCTGGTGGAGCCAGCTCTTCCCGCCGCTCACGCTGCTGCTGATGCTGCTGCCGATCTTCAAGCTCGGGACGGTGTCGTTCCTCCTCTGGCCGGCGATCCTGCTGGTGGATGCGCTCGCTATCGGGCTCGCGGTGTTCAGCGCCTCGCTCATCTCCGTCGCCGCCGTGCTCGTGCTCACGCTGCTGGCCACCGGGCTGAGCATCTTCCGCGTGCCCGCCGCGGCGGTGTTCGCGCCCTCGCTGCTGCTCGTCATCGGTTTCTTCGCCGTGTTTTTCTTTGCCGCGAGTTTCTGGCTGGTGCGCAAGCTCGGCGACAAGCTGCCGGCGACAGGCGGCGGGCCAATCTTCGGCGACCCGCGCGCGCAGCTCCCGGCGTTCGCCTCGCTGCTGCCGTTCCTCCTGCTCATCATGGCGTGCGCCCGGCTCACGGTCCCGGATCCGTCGGCGGTGTTCGGCCTCGGCCTGCTGCTGGTGGTGCTCACGCTCGGGCTGGCGCGTCTCCTCGTCGTCGAGTGGCTGCCGGCGTGCGCCCTGGCCGGCATGGCCGCGCTCGAATACACCTGGCATGCGCGGCACTTCAACCCCGCCGAGGCGGGCCTGCCGCTTACGTGGTATGTGGCCTTCTACGCCGTGTTCGCCGTCTATCCGTTCCTATTCCGCCGGAACTTTGCGGGCCTCACCGGGCCGTGGGCCGTGGCGGCCCTCAGCGGACCCGCGCATTTCTGGATGACTTACCAGACGATCAAGGCCGGCTGGCCGAATGATTTTCTCGGCGTCGTGCCCGCCGTCTTCGCCATCGCCCCGCTCGGCAGCCTGGCCGCCGTGCTGAAGACCGTCCCCGCCAGCAACCCGAAGCGGCTCAATCAGCTCGCGTGGTTCGGCGGCGTCGGGCTGTTCTTCATCACGCTCATCTTCCCGATCCAGTTCGAGCGGCAGTGGCTGACGGTCGCGTGGGCGCTCGAGGGCGCGGCGTTGCTCTGGCTCTTCCACCGCGTGCCGCACGGCGGCCTGCGCGCCACCGGCGCCGTGCTGCTGGTCATCGCCTTCGTCCGCCTCGGGCTGAACCCGGCCGTCTTCGGCTACCACGTCCGTGACGACACCGCCGTGCTCAACTGGTATCTCTACGCCTACGGCCTGACCACCGCGGCGCTGTTCGCCAGTGCCTACCTGGCCGCCCCGCCGCGCGAGCGGGTGCTGGGCGTCAACGTCCCGCCGCTCTTTAACGCCCTCGGCGTCATCCTGGCGTTCATCCTGCTCAACATCGAGATCGCCGACTACTTCACGCCGCCGGGCGCCCGCGCGCTGGCCTTCCAGTTCTCCGGCAACTTCGCCCGCGACATGTCCTACACCATCGGCTGGGCGCTCTTCGCGCTCGGGCTGCTCGGTGCCGGTCTCTGGCGGCAGGCGAGCGCGGCGCGCTACGCCGCTATCGCGCTGCTGAGCGTGGCGCTGCTCAAGCTCTTCTTCCATGACCTGGCCCGCCTCGAGGCGCTTTACCGCATCGGCGCGCTGTTCGCCGTGGCCGTCATCGCCATCCTCGCCTCCCTCGCCTATCAACGTTTCCTGCCCGGCAATGAAAAAACCCCGCCGCCCGCTTCCTGACCTCCTCGCCCTGCTGTTCGCCCTTGCGGCCGCGGCCAGCGACGCCGCCGCGCTGACGTCGACCGAGTGGCAGAACCGGCAGACCGTCGTTGTCTCCGCCCCGGGCCTCGCCAAGCTGGCGCCACCCGCCGCGACTTTTGATGTCGCGCAAATGAACCTGGCGGACCTGCGCGTCGTCGACGCCCAAGGCCGCGAGGTCCCCTACCTGCTGGAGCGCGACCTGATCAGCCGCGGACTGGAGAACGCGCCGGCCTTCCCGCCGAAATCTTTCCGCACCGTCCCGGCGGGCGACACCACGCAGCTCATCATCGAGACCGGCACAGGCGGCTCGCTCGACGCGCTCGAACTTGAGACCACGGTGCCATATTTTCTCAAGGCCGCGCACGTGGACATTTCCGCCGACGGCGCGACGTGGACCTCCGTCGGCGCCGCCGTGCCCCTCTTCCGCCAGTTTGGTGCCGAGCAGTTGCGGCTGCTGCTGCCGCGAAAGGCAACGGCCTTCGTCCGCGTGACCGTGGATGATTTCCGTTCGCGTCCCATAACTTTCACGGGAGCCCGGCTGCGGCCGAGTCCCGCCCAGGCCGCGCCGCCCGCGCTCACGCCGGTCGGGGCCGAGATCACCCGGCGGGAGGAGTTCGCCGGCGAGACCGTGCTCACCGTCACTCTCGACGGCAAGAACGTGCCCCTGGCCAGCCTCCAGCTCGCGGCGAAGGACGCGCTCTTCATGCGGCGCGTGACGGTCGCCATCCGCGAGGTGCGCGGCGAACTGTCGGGCGAACGCCCGGTCGGCGCCGGCACGATCTACCGCCTGGCCCTCGCCGGCGAGCCGGAGCAGGCCCAGCTCGAGGTGCCGCTGGATTTCACCCCGCCGACCCGCGAACTGCTCGTGCACATCCACAACGGCGACTCGCCGCCGCTGGCGATCGACGCGGTGACGGCGCGGCAGCATCCGGTCAGCCTGGTCTTCCTCGCGCCGGCCGCCGGAAATTACCTGCTGCTCTCCGGCAACCCGCAGGCCGCC
>JANYAM010000113.1 GCA_025361365.1 Opitutus sp.
CTGGTCTTGGCAAACGGCGCCATGGTGAACGCGCCGGCGTTGTTGATGAGCACGTCCACCGGGCCGAAATGCTTGGTCACGGCGCGGGCCATCGCGGCGACCCCCTTCTCCTTGGTCACGTCGCACGGAAAGAGCTCCACCTCGGCCCCGAGCTTCAGGCACTCGCGAGCCGTGCCGCGGAGGTTTTTCTCGTTGCGCGCCACCAACGCCAGCCGGACGCCGGGCAGCTCAGCCGCGAACACCTGCGCGATGGCCGCGCCGATGCCCTGCGAGGCGCCGGTGATCAGGACCAGCGGATCGGATTTCCCCGCAGATAGACGCGGATTAGTCATGAGATTCCCGGACAATACGTTTCCATTCGAGTTTGGCGTGCTTAAAATTCAGCAACAGAGCCAGCTTAAGTTTTGTGATGGCCAGATAACCGATCATCTGGCGCACATGCGTTTCGTTGAATGCTTCAACAACCTTGGGGTCAGCTATGACCAGACTGTCGACGATGGTATCAGGCACCAGATTTCCGATCAGTTCACCTGAGTAATGAACCGGAAAGGATTTCTGCTGATCTACTACGTGCCCGCGCTTGCGCAGCTCGATGACCAAGGCTCGTTCATAAAGCTTTTCATCCAGCCCCGGACCAAGCTCATTAAGCACCGCCATGGCGGCACCGATGATTTCTCCACTGAGTTTCTCATGAATCATCTGGTGCCTTTATCCGCGTTAATCCGCGTCATCCGCGGAGAATTACTTTTCAGCAGAGCAACGACCCGAAATCCATGAAGTCGGCCGTGAAACCGCCCTTCATACCCTTGCAGATCACGCTCACGGCGTCGTGCGAGTGCAGCGACTCGAGGTGCGAGCAAGCGATGCGGAAATCGGCGATGCGCTGGTCGCGGTCGAACTCCAGGTAGAGCAGCCGGGCGGCGTCCTCGACGAACTTCAGGTAGGCGCCGTTGAGCTCGGCGAAGGCCTGCTCGTCCTCGCGCTTCACCATGACCTGCGTCTCAGTCTGCAGCGCCTTGAGGCAGAGCGCTTGGACGTCCTCGATCCAGATCTTTTTGCCCTCGACCTCCTCGATCGTGACGCGGGCCTTGCTGCGCTGCGAGTGCGGCACGCCGTAGGCGCCGCGCTGGGCGCGGGCGTGCTCGGTCAGCTCCGCGGAGCACGGGCAGGCCGACGAGTAGACGAAGTCGAAATGGATGAAACGGCGGTAGCGGCCGTCGCGCGTCATCACGCCTTCGAACGCCACGGTATAGAACTGCCAGCCGACCAGGTTCGTGCGCAGGCTGGTCTGGAGCATCGGGTAGGAGAACGCGATCTTCAGGCGCGCGTCCTTCGCCACCACCTTGCGCAGGTAGGCCTTGAGGATCTTGCCCATCCATTCGCCCGTGGTGACCTCGTTCTGGTGCTCATAGAAAGTCCGCATGATGCGGCTCATGTTAATACCCTTGAGGTCGGCCTCGAGCGACACGGTGCCGGTGACGCTGGTCTCGAGCGTGAGGATCTTGCCGGCCTTGGTGCGGTATTTGAGGGGCAGCTTGAAATTATGGATGCCCACCTGCTGGATCGGGACATGCACACCCTGGACGGTCTCGTGGGCGACCTCCATCATGTCCGGCAGCGTGGCGCGGTAGGCGGCGGTGGGTTTGAACTTCTTATCGTAGCCGCGCTTGATCGGCGGTTCCTGCCCGCAGCTCGAGCGGTGGAGATACATTTGTTTCATGGCGTGGGAGGCGGGTCGTTTTTGGTTGGGCCGGGCGGGTGACGTAACCGCCCGAAAAATCAGGGGCCGAGATATTCGGCGAAATTGCGCGGGGTTTCGTAGAGGCGGACGCCGTGGAGCGTGGAGGGGGCCTTGATGTGCGGGGCGATCTGTTGCCAGAACGCGATCACGAGGTTCTCGGTCGAGGGGATGATGCCGCGGAGAAAGTCCACCTCGTCGTTGAGGTTGCGGTGGTCGCACTTGTCCACGACCGCACGGTGGAGGATGCGCTTCAGCTCACCGAGGTCGATGATGTAGCCGGTGACCGGGTCGGGCTCGCCCTTGAGTGTGACCTCGAGGACGTAGTTGTGGCCGTGCCAGTGCGGGTTGGTGCACAGGCCGTATTGCTTTTTGTTCCAGGCCTGGCTCTTCGCCGGGTTGTGCAGGCGGTGCGCGGAGTTGAAATGCACCTGCCGGGTGATGAACACCGTGCCGCGTAGGGCGCGCACGGACTGCACCGGTTTTTTTCGACTGGAGGCCTGCTTCGGCATGGGGGGTCAAGGCAAGCCAGTTTCCGGCGCGCGTCAACTCCTCCGGTGGCCCGCCGGCGGCTGGGGTAAAATTAGCCATTGCTTGCGCCGCAGGCCAGGGCCTTCAATCCGCGCCATGGCCCTCCGGTTCAGGATTCTCGGCAGCGGCAGCGCGGGCAACTCCGCGCTGCTGCAGACGGACAACACCCGCGTCCTCATCGACGCGGGCTTTTCCGCGCGCCGGCTGGCCGGGCTGCTGGAGGAACACAGCGAAAAACTCGAGTGCATCGACGCCATCTTCCTAACCCATGAGCACGGCGACCATGCCGCGGCCATCACCGGCCTGGCGCGTTATCCGCAGATCAAGATCTTCGCCAACCGCGCCACCGCCGAAAAGGTCCAGGGCGGCCTGAAACACCGCATCGACTGGCAGCTGTTCGAGACCGGCAGCACTTTCCGTTTCCGCGACCTCGAGATCAGCAGCTTTGCCGTGCCCCACGACGCCCAGGATCCCGTCGGCTTCCTCATCGCCCATGGCGAGGACGACCTGCTCTCGCCGCGCCGCAGCCTCGCGTGGCTCACCGATCTCGGCCACGCACCGCAGCACGTGCGCGAGCGCATCCGCGAGGCCGACGTGCTCGTGATTGAGGCCAACCACTGCCCGCTGATGCTCGAGGCCGACACCAAGCGCCCGTGGGCCACCAAGCAGCGCATCAGCGGCCGCCACGGCCATCTTTCCAACGCCGCGGCCCGCGAGCTGATTGAATCCCTCACCGGCGCGCGCTGGCGGCATGTGTTTTTCACCCACCTGAGTCGCGACTGCAACTCACCGGCCGCCGTGGAACTCGCCTGCGGCGCCCTGCTCACCGCCCGCGCCTGCGGTTTCTCCGTCGTAACCGCCGGCGGCGGCTCGGCGGCCTTCGAGTTCTGATCAACTAAGGCGGACTGCGTCATATTTTGCCGTTTCGTGACCCGCCCCCTCTTTTGGGGCATCTTTTGTTTTTGCGGCCGGGCACGGCGGCTGCATTGTGAGGGTCATGCCAGCCAATCTCCGCCGGACGAAGATCATCGCCACCCTCGGGCCCGCCACCGAAAGCGAGGAGATGCTCGTCAAGCTCATCACCGCCGGCGTCGACGTCGTCCGCCTCAACATGGCGCACGCCAAGCATGACTGGACGCGGATGATCATCCGCCGCATCCGTGCCGCGTCGAAGATCGCCGGCCGCGAGGTCGCCATCATGATGGACATCAAGGGACCCGAGATCCGCACCGGCGACCTGGAGGTGCCCATCGAGCTCAAGCCCGGCGAAATCTTCGACTTCACCGTCAAGCCCGGCGGCGAGCGCGACGCCGAGATCCGCTCCGTCGACGTCAACTACCGCGACCTCGTCAACGACATCAAGGTCGGCGACACCGTGCTGGTGGACAGCGGCCTCATCCGCCTCGAGGTGCTGTCAAAGGACGACGCCCACATCCGGTGCCGTGTGCTCACGCCGGGCTCCCTCACCTCGCGCCGCCACATCAACCTCCCCGGGGTGAAGGTCAACCTCCCCTCCTTCACCCAGAAGGACCGCGGCGACACGCTCGTCGGCATCGAGGAGGGCGTGGACTTCATCGCGCTGTCGTTTGTGCGCGAGGGCCACGACGTCGACCTGCTGCGCCTCTTCCTCAAGGAAAATGGCTCCCGCGCCCGCATCATCGCCAAGATCGAGGACCAGTCCGCCATCGACAACCTGGACGACATCATCCGCGCCACGGACGTGCTGATGGTCGCGCGCGGCGACCTCGGCATCGAAGTCCCGCTGCAGGAACTGCCCGTCATCCAGCGCCGCGCCGTGCGCCTCTGCCTCTCCATCGGCCGGCCCGTCATCATCGCGACCCACATGCTGGAGTCCATGATCTCCCAGCCCATGCCCAGCCGCGCGGAGATCACCGACGTGGCCAATGCGGTCTACGAGCAGGCCGACTGCGTGATGCTCTCCGGCGAGACCACCATTGGCAAATACCCGCTCGAGTGCGTGTCGATCCTCGACACCATCTCGCGCCGCGTGGAGGAGGAGCAGGCCGCGGACTTTCCCGAGCCCGCCGTGTTCATCCAGGAGCGCATGAAGGTCTTCCGCGCCGCCGTCGTGCTGGCCAACGAGTTTCCCCGCTCGCTGATCGTCGTCTTCACCCGCCACGGCACCAACGCGGCGGGCATCGCCGCCCACCGCCCGCCGCGCGCGCCGATCCTCGCCATCACCGACTCCCCCGAGACCCTGCGCCATCTGAAGATCGTGCGCTCGGTCGAGCCGTTCCTGCTCGCGCCTTTCGGCGACCCCGAGGCCACCATCGAGCGGGCCACCGCCTCCCTGCTCAAGCTCGGCCGGATCACGCCGGGCGACAAGCTTGTCATCGTCTCCGACGTGCAGGCCAAGGATCGCCGGATTGACAGCATCCAGCTCCGCACGGTGGAATAGGGCCGGTCACCCTTCGCATGAAAATCTCCACCCGTCTGCTGGTGGCGCTGGCGCTTGCCGTCGCCGCCCGCGCCGCTGAACCCGCCCCCGCCCCGCAATATTTCACCGCCGCCGGCTTCGACTGGCGCGCCGTGGTCTCGCCCCCGCCGGCCGACGATTCCGTCGCCGGCCGCGCCGACCAGGAAATCGTCGTCCAGCTCGACCTGCATCGCACCCCGGAGCAGGTGATGCTGGCGAAGCGCTACGAAAAACCGCTGGAGGAATTTGCCTTCATGGCCCCGGTCCTGGGCGCCTGGTGCACGCCGGAAAATCTGCCGCGCACGCGGGCGTTCTTCAAGCAGGCCAACGCCGACAGCCGGCCCGTGGTCGACGCCGCCAAGGCCGCGTGGAACCGGTCCCGGCCCTACGTCTTCAATCCCGCCCTGCATCCCGCGGTGGAAAAACCGGTCAACGCCTCGTATCCCAGCGGCCACGCCTACACCGCGTCGTGGATCGCCGCGCTGCTCAGCGCGGCCTTGCCCGAGCTCGCGCCCGACTGGGAGCAGCAGGCGGCGCTCATCCGCTGGAGCCGGCTCGTCGGCGGCGCCCATTACCCGGCGGACGTCACCGCGGGCCAAATGCTGGGCGAAGCGGTCGCGCGCGAAATGCTCAAGTCCCCGCAACTGCAGCACGACCTCGAGGAGGTCCGGGCCGAGATTCGCGCCCATTTGGTTAAAAAAGCGGCCTGAACCGGCCACACCCGCGCATTTATTGGCCATTTCGGCGCGGGTTTTGGCGCCAGGGAATATTTAATTGCGCCACCGCCTCTGACGGCTATCAGTTCCCCTCGCATGAAACGCCTCGTCTGGCTCCTCCTCCTGGCCTTCGGCACCGCGCTCGCGCAGGTGCAGCCGGTGGATTTGCCCGTGACGAAGCATGAGATCTGCGGCTGCTGCGAAAAACCTGGCTCGTGCGGCATGCCGGATTGCGCCCCGCCGCCGGCGTCCGCCCAGCCGGTTGGCCAGCTGCAAAGCCCGGCCCAGGTTGTCCGCGTCGCCTTCAAGCGAGCCGCCCAGGCGCCGGCCGTCGTCCGCGAGAAATTTTATGTGCAGTTCCTGCCCCGCGTCAGCTCCGTCCCGGCCCTGCCGGTGAGGCTGGCGGCGGCCCCCGCTGCGAGTGTTCCCCTGTTCCGGGAACACTGCAGCCTGTTGCTCTGAGCAAGGGCTAAATGTGTCCGCGCGTCGCCGCGGACCAACCCCATGACCGGTTCCGCCGCGCTGCGGCGCGTTCGCGTAAGATCATCCGCTCACGTCCGTCCCTCCTCTGCCTGCCATGAAAACTTTCCTCCTTTTCCTTTCCCTCCTCACCGCCGCCGTCCTGACCGCGGCGCCGGCCACCGTCTACCAGTGCCCCATGCACCCGTGGATCAAGTCCGACAAACCCGGCGACAAGTGCACCATTTGCGGCATGGCGCTGGTCGCCGCCTCGACCGGTGATGCCGCCGCCGACCCGAACCTCGTCACCCTCACCCCGGGCGCCGCCAGCGTCGTCGGCGTGCAGACCACCGAGGTGCGCCGCGCCCCGCTCGGGCGCACCCTGCGCGTCACCGGCGTGATCGAGGATGACGACACCCGCCACCGCATCCTGACGGCCCGGGTGCCGGGCCGCGTGGAGAAACTGTTCACCAACTATGTGGGCGCCGAGGTGCAGGCGGGCGAACCGCTCGCGACGGTCTACAGCCCCGAGATGCTCACGGCGCAGCGCCAGTATGTGGAGCGGCTCCGGGCCGGCAACAACGCCTTCACCGCCTCCGATCGCGCCACGGCCCGCGAGCGCCTGCTCGACCTGGGCCTGACCGAGGAGGAGGTCGTCATCCTCGAACACACGCTCGAGCCCACCGCCATGGTCACCATCCGCGCCCCGATGTCCGGCACGGTCGTGGCCCGCCACGTCTACGAGGGCCAGGAGATCAACAAGGACAACAACGAGGCCGGCACCCGCTTGTTCGAGATCGGGGATTTCGCCTCGATGTGGTTCATCTTTGACGCCTACGAGCCCGACCTAGCCTGGCTGCGCGCCGGCCAGCCGGTCGAGGTCTCGACCGCCGCGCTCGGCGGCCGCACGCTGACGGCCCCCATCGCCTTCATCGATCCCACCCTGAACGAGATGACCCGCACGGCCAAAGTGCGCGTCATCCTGCCCAACGCGGACCGGGCGCTGTTCCACAAGCAGACCGCCACCGGCCGCGTCCGCTCTGAAGTGCCCGGCGTGCTGCTGGCCCCGCGCAGCGCCGTCCTCCAGCATGGCGGCGAACCGGTGGTCTTTCTGCAGCAAGCCGACCGCGCCTACCTCGCGCGGCGCGTGCAACTCGGGCGCGTCGGCGACGACACCGTCGAAATCCTGGCCGGCCTGCACGAGGGCGATCGGGTCGTGACGGAGGGCGGGTTGCTGCTCGACGGCCAGGCCCAGCTCGCCCGCGCGGCGATCACCGGGGACAATCCCGCGCACACCCATGCGGCACCGGGGCCTGAGCCGGTCGCGACCAAGCCGGCGGATACTGGCTACGTCGAGCTCAAGGTTCTCGCGCTGGCCGCCGCGGATGCCGCCGCCGCGCTCGCCGCGGACGACTTCGCCGCCTACCAGCAACAGCGGCCGGCCCTGGCCGCCGCCCTGGCCGCTTATCTGGCGACCAGCCCCCGCAGCCCCCTGTCGGAGCTCGCCGGCAGCCTGCGCGACCGCCCCGACCTGCGCGCGGCGCGCCGCGACTTCGAGCCGTTCAGCACGACCCTGGCCGATGTCGCGCGCGAGCAACACCTGCAGCACCGCGAGGGCCTGCATGTCTTCCAATGTCCGATGGCGCCCGTGCTCGGCACCGGCCGCTGGCTCAGCCGGACCGCGGACGTGAAAAATCCTTTCTTCGGCTCCGCGATGCTGACCTGCGGCGAAGAACTCAAGTGATGGCTACGAACACCCATCCCAACCCGAACCCAAAATGAAAACCATCACCTCCGTCCTCCTCGTCCTCGTCCTGACCAGCGTCCACGCCGCCCCGTCGCCCTACGCTGGCGAGCAGACGCGCCCGATCAAGGCCCTCTCTGAAAGCGATGTCACCCAGCTGCTCAACGGACACGGCATGGGCCTGGCCCGCGCGGCGGAACTGAACAGTTATCCCGGACCGCGCCACGTGCTCGACCTGGCCGATGAGCTCAAGCTCACGTCCGATCAAGCCACGGAACTGAACCGCGTCTTCGACGCCATGAAGGTCGCCGCGCTGCCGCTCGGCCGCGAGCTGGTCGCCCGCGAGACCGAACTCGACCGGTTGTTCACCGGTCGGACCGCGTCCCCCGCCGCTGTGCTTGCCCTCACCCGCGAGATCGGCCGGCTCCAGGGCGAGTTGCGCGCCGTCCACCTGAATGCCCACGTCGCCACCGTCGGCATCCTCCAACCCACGCAGGTCGCCCGCTACGACGAGCTGCGCGGCTACACCACCGCTCCTGAAGCGCCCAAGCCATGATCAACCACCTCATCCGCTGGTCGCTGCACAATCGCTTCATCGTGCTGAGCACGTTCGTCGCGCTCTGCGCGTGGGGCGTGGTCGCGCTCCAGCGTGTGCCGATCGACGCCATCCCCGACCTGTCGGAAAACCAGGTCATCGTCTACGCCGACTGGCCGGGCCGCAGCCCGCAGGAGGTCGAGGACCAGGTCACCTACCCGCTCAGCTCCGCCCTGCAGGGCCTCGCCGGCGTCAAGACCGTCCGCGCCACCTCGATGTTCGGCTTCTCGTTCCTCACCGTCATCTTTGAGGACAAGATCGATCCCTACTTCGCCCGCACCCGCGTGCTCGAGCGACTCAACTCCCTCGGCGCCCTGCTGCCGGCCGACGTCGCCGCCAAGCTCGGGCCCGACGCCACCGGCCTCGGCTGGGTCTACCAATACTACCTGAAGGACGAGTCCGGCACACAGGACCTCGGTTCGCTGCGCGCGCTGCAGGACACCTTCATCCACCACCAGCTCGCGGCCGTGCCGGGCGTGGCCGAGGTGGCCGGCGTCGGCGGCTTCGTCCGCCAGTGGCAGGTCGAGGTGTCCGCCCAGAAACTCCGCCAATACGGCGTCACGCTCGGCGAGGTGCTGGACGCCGTCAGCCGCAGCAACCGCAACGTCGGCGGCAAGGTCATCGAGGAGAACGGCGCCGAATACATCGTGCGCGGGCTCGGCCTCGTGCACAGCGCCGCCGACCTCGAGTCCATCGTGCTCCAGCCGCGCGGCGGCACGCCGCTGTATGTGCGCGATGTCGCCACCGTGCGCATCGGCGGCGACTTCCGCCGCGGCGCCCTCGACGTCAACGGCCGCGAGGTCGTCGGCGGCATCGTGGTCATGCGCTACGGCGAGAACGCCTGGCAGGTCATCTCGGCCGTGAAGGCGCGCATCGCGGCTTTTGGCTCCGGCCTGCCCAAGGGGGTGACGCTCGAGCCGTTCTACGACCGGAGCGATCTGATCGGCCGCGCCATCGACACGTTGAAGCACGCGCTCACCGAGGAGATCATCCTCGTGACGCTCGCGCACATCATCTTCCTGTTCCACTTCCGCAGCATCCTGATCGTCACGCTGCCGTTGCCGGCCTCGATTTTGATCTCGTTCATCCTGATGGACCGCTTCGGCATCCCGTCGCACATCATGTCACTCACCGGCATCGCCATCTCCATCGGCGTGCTGGTGGACGCCGGCATCGTGATGACGGAAAATGTCATCCGCCACTGCGAACGCGCCGAGGAGGAGTTGCAGCGACGGCTCACGCCGCCGGAGGTGTTCCAGCAGACGCTGGACGCTGCCACCCAGGTCGGCCGGCCGATGTTCTTCTCGATGATGGTCATCATCCTCGCCTTCGTGCCGGTGTTCCTGCTCACCGGCCAGGAGGGCAAGCTGTTCCATCCCCTCGCCTACACGAAGAGCTTTGCGCTGATCGGCGCCGTGCTGCTGGCGGTCACCGCCGTGCCGGTGTTCTGCACCATCCTTGTCCGCGGGCCGTTCAAGCCCGAGAGCGAGAACTGGCTGATGAAGTCCCTGCTGAAGATCTACGACCCCGTGCTCAACTGGGCGCTGGGTCACCGCCGGACCGTGCTCGGCCTCGCCGCGTCGCTGCTCGCCGTGTCGGTCGTCATCGCCTTCGGCCTGCCCCGGGCGGTCAACAACCGGCTGCCGGCGGGGATCGTCCGCCACACATCCGGTTTCGGCAGCGAGTTCATGCCGACCCTCGAGGAGGGCTCGCTCCTCTTCATGCCCGTGCTGCTGCCGGCCACCTCGCTCACCGAGGTGCAACGCATCATGAGCTGGCAGGACAAGGTCATCAGCCAGCTGCCGGAGGTCGCGTCCGTCGGCGGCAAGCTTGGCCGCTCCGACTCCGCCACCGACCCCGCCCCGATCGAGATGATCGAGACCACCATCATGCTGAAGCCCACCAGCCAGTGGCGCCCGGGCATGACGAAGGCGAAGATCATCGCGGAGCTTTCCGCCAAACTCATGAACGTTCCGGGCTACGTGCCGGGCTTTCTCCAGCCGATCGAGAACCGCATCCTGATGACGAGCACCGGCATCCGGGCGCAGGTCGGCGTGAAGATCTTCGGCGACAACCTCGACGCCCTCCAGCCCAAGGCCTTCGAGGTCCAGCGCATCATCGAAAAAATCCAGGGCGCCACCGGCGTCGCGCCGTCGCGCGTGCTGGGCAAGCCCTACCTCGAGATCGCCGTGCGCCGGCCCGACCTCGGCCGCTACGGCCTGCGCGTCGAGGACGTCCTCAGTTACGTCGAGGCCGGCCTCGGCGGCACGACCGTCGGCACCACCCTCAAGGGCCGCGAGCGCTGGCCGCTGTCGGTGCGCCTCGAGTCGGCCGACCGCGCCGATCTCGACCGTCTCGGCGAACTGCCCCTGACCACGCCGTCCGGCGCCATCGTGCAGCTGCGCCAGGTGGCCGATATCAAGCGCGTCGTCGGCCCGAGCGAAATCCAGAGCGAGAACGGCCGCCTGCGGGTCTTCGTCCAGGCCAACGTCGGCGACCGCGACCTCGGCGGCTTCGTGGATGAGATCAAGGCCCGCGTCACCCGGGACGTCACCCTCGACCCGGGCATGACCGTGGAATATTCCGGCCAATACGAGCACCAGCTCCGCGCGCGGCAGACGCTGCTCTATGTGTTCCCCGCCGTGATCCTGATCATCTTCGTGCTGCTCGTGATGACCTTCCGCTCGATCCCGGAGGCCGCGCACGTGCTGCTCGCCGTGCCGTTCGCCCTGACCGGCGGCGTGCTGTTGCAGGCGGCACTCGGTTTCAATTTCAGCGTGGCGGTCTGGGTCGGCTATATCGCCCTCTTCGGCACGGCCATCCAGACGGGCGTCATCATGGTCGTCTACCTCGAGGAGGCCGTGGCCAAAAAGCGCGCCGAGCTCGGGGGCAAGCTGACGCACGACGCCCTCATCGCCGCCATCAAGGAGGGCGCCCGTCTCCGCCTGCGTCCCAAGGTCATGACCGTCGCCACCACCGTGGCTTCGCTGCTGCCCATCTTCTGGAGCCAGCGCACGGGCGTGGAGATCATGCAACCGCTGGCGGCCCCGGTGATCGGCGGCATGCTTTCCAGCCTCGTCCACATCCTCGTCGTCACGCCGGTCATCTTCGCCTGGCTGCGCGAGCGTTCGCTCGACGCACCAAGCTCACCCGCCCACCCCGTCTGATCCGCTTCCTATGAAAACCAAACAACTCCTCCCACTGCTGGCGCTCGTCGCCGGCCTCGCGTTCAACGCCGCCTCCGCCCACGAACACGACCAGCCTTCTACCAAGCCGGCCGTGCCCTCCGAAGCCTCGGCGAAGGAGGGCTCGCTGGTCGAGCCCACCGCCAAGGACGCAGCCTGGCTGACCAGGGCCCGCGCCGATTATCCCCTCAAGACGTGCCTCGTTTCGGGGGAAGAGCTCGGCGGCTCGATGGGCGAGGCCGTCGAGCGCATCTACCGCGTGGCCGGCCAGCCCGACCGGCTGATCCGCTTCTACTGCAAGGATTGTCTGACCGATTTCGGCAAGGAACCGGCCAAATACCTGAAGCTGCTCGACGCCGCGACGGGCGCCAAAACAGCCCCCACGGACAAACACTCCCATTGATCCGGATCCCTTTCCCACGCCGCTCACCGTCGCGCAGACGGCGGAATCAACCACAGTCAAAATGAAAACGAAACTAAGTCTCCTGCTCGCGGCGCTCACCCTGGGCGCCGCCGTGACCGCCTTGGCCGGCCCCGGCCCGCAATACTGGCAGACGCTCCGTAACGCGGAGCAGTTCCACCAGCTCAAACCCGGCACCAAGATCGCCTATGTTTGCAACCAGTGCAAAACCGTGACCGAGGTCGCCGTCCAATCAACCGACCAAGCGATGGAGCTCTGCAAGGAGGGCGCGACGATCATGTGCCCGGCTTGCAAAACCAAGGTCAAGGTGGTGATCAAGGGCCCGCCCAAGAATGCCACCGTCCAGCGGGAAATTACCTACACCAACGACAAGGGTGAGGCCTGCCTCTTCATCGCAAAAGTCGTCGCCAACCCGTGACCTCCGCCTGACCTGAATCACGCGCCCACCGGCCGTTGCCGGTGGTCGCTTCCCCTTTGTGACCGCCTGCGCGGGCCGATGCCTTGGTGCTCCCGCGGCGCTCAGAGGTTTTGTCGCGGATTTCTGGTAACTCATCGCAAAAACGATGGTTACAGTCACGGTCCGCCGCATTTCCGATTTCCCCGCCTAAGGAATCCGGTTTTGCTGCGTCCGTCCCCCTATGCCCCACCGTCCCCTCTTGGTGGCCGCGCTAGCTTTGCTCGGCGCGCCCCTCGTCTTCAGCCAGTCCAACTCGACTGTGCCGTCGCTCAACGTGCACGCCACGACCACCCCGCCCAAGATTGACGGCGTCCTCAGTCCCGGCGAATGGGACGGTGCCGCGCACTCCGACGCCTTCCACATGGTCGAGCCCACCGAGGGCGGGACACCGACCGAGCGCACCGAGTTCTGGGTCACTTATGATGCCGACACGCTTTATGTCGCCATCCGCTCGCACGATTCAGCCGGGCCGGCCGGCATCCGCGCCTACTCGATGCAGCGCGACCAGGACAACGGCTCCGACGACCTCGTGCGCATCGTCCTCGACACCTTTCACCGCCAGAGCGACGGCTACTATTTCGCGCTGACCGCGGCCGGCGGCAAGCACGACGGTCTGGTCCAGAACAAGGAGCAGGCCAACGACCAGTGGGACGCCATCTGGCTCGGCAAGTCCACGATCGACGCCGGCGGCTGGACCGCGGAGTTCGCCATCCCGGTCAAGAGCCTGGCCTTCGATCCCGCCAACGACACGTGGGGCTTCAACGTCGCGCGCGCCGTCCGCCGCAAGCAGGAGGTCCTGCGCTGGACCGGTATCCTGCGCAACCGCCCCACCATCGCGCTGCCGCTGCTCGGCGAGCTGCACGGCCTCACCGGCCTGCGCCAGGGTCGCGGCCTGGACTTCAAGCCCTACGCCAGCCTCACCCATCACTCGCAGCCGGAGCCCGACGAGAAGGCGTGGGACTTCAAACCCGGCTTCGACCTCATCTGGCACGTCACGCCCTCGCTCGCCGCCACGCTCACCGTCAACACCGACTTCGCCGACGCCGAGGTGGACGAGCGCCAGGTCAACCTCGGGCGCTTCTCCCTTTTCTTCCCGGAAAAGCGGGCATTCTTCACCCAGGACGCCTCGCTCTTCACTTTCTCGGGCATCAACCAGGATCCGCTGCCGTTCTTCTCGCGCCGCATCGGCCTCGCCGACGACGGCACCAAGGTTGATGTGCTGGGTGGCCTCAAGGTCACCGGCCGCGCCGGCCCGTGGACCGTCGGCCTGCTCGACACGCAGATCGACGCGCACGGCGGGGTGGACTCCAAGAACCTGTTGGTCGGCCGCGTGACGCGCCAGGTGCTCGACGAGTCCAGTCTCGGCGTGGTGTTCACCCACGGCGACCCACGCACCAACGGCGACAACACGCTCGTCGGCGCCGATTTCAACTACGTCAACAACCACCTCCCCGGGAAGAAGTCTCTCACCATCCGCACCGGGGTGCAGTTCACGGACAGCGACGCGGCGGGTGGCCAGGGCACCGCCGCCACCTTCAAGGTGGAATATCCCAACGAGCCGTTCAGCTCCTTCTTGTGGCTTGAGCGCGCCAGCAACCGCTACGATCCCGCGCTCGGCTTCGTGTCCCGCACGGGCGTCGGAAACATGCACACGGTTAACAGCTACAATTTTCGCTCGGAAAAGAGCTGGCTGCACCTGACCCAAGTATTCCTCGAAGGCGACGCCGTCACTGATCTCGGCCTCAAGCTGCTCGACCACACCGTGTGGCTCGGCACCTACCTGGAGAACAAATACGGCGACTACCTGAATGTCTGGGTCAACGACGCGGGCGAAACCTACGGCACGCCCTTCGAGATCAGACCCGGCATCGTCATTCCCGTCGGCCTCCACCAATGGAACGCCGTCCAGGGCGAAATCGGCACCACCAAGTCACGGCCGGCCGACGTCTACGCGCGCTGGCGTCACGGCGGCTTTCTCACGGGCCACGCCGACGACTACCAGGCCGGCCTCAACTACCGTCCGAACAGCCGGCTGCAGCTGGGCCTGAACGGCAACCTGCGCGACATCCGCCTGCCCGAGGGAAATTTCCAGCTGCGCATCGCCTCCGCCAAGGCCGTCTACACCTTCAGCCCCGACCTGCAGGTCAGCCTGCTCAGCCAATACGACAATTTCTCCAAGTCGCTCGGCGTGAACTTCCGCATCAAGTGGATCGTGCAGCCCGGCAACGAGGTGTTCTTCATCGTCAACCAAGGCTACGACACGAGCCTCGACCGCTTCCGGCCGACGCAGAACGACACCTCGATGAAGACGGCGTGGACGTTCAGATTCTGAGACAACGCTCAACGTCCAACGCTGAACATCCAACGTCCAACCTTTTGCTCCGGCCGTTGAAAGTTGAGCGTTCGATGTTGGACGTTGAACGTTCGGCCGCCACCCGCGGCCGTCAGTCCCCCACCCGCGCGAACCGCGGCACGCGTTTCCCGCCGACCTCGACCGTCTCGGTGAACATCGCCGCCGGGCGCACGAACAGCCCGCCGTCGCCGTAGAGCGCCTCGTAGACCACGAGCCACTCGCGCGTCTCGGAGTGCAACGCCAGGCCGACCACGCGATACGGGTTGTCCTTGTAGTGGCGGTAAAGCCCGGGCCGCGGCTCGGCGGGCTTGGGCGGGGCGTCTCTCATTTCACCGCGGCCTGCACGGCGAGGATTTTCTTCAGGCTGCCGGCCAGCGCTGCGGCCGGACCCCGGCCCCAGTAATGAAGAAAGAGGATGCGGGGCTCCTCGCCCGTCATGTGGTGGTGGATGGCCACGATGTTGATGCCCTCGGCGCGCAGGCCCTTGAGGACCGGCTGCAGCTCGCTCTCGTGCACGGCAAAATCCCCGTCCACCACCGCATCGCCGTCCGCGCCGGCAAACGCGGCCCAGGTATTCACGCCCATGTCCGCGCCGACCACACAACCGCAGTCCATCTTTGTCTCCAGTCCGATCACAAACTTCACCATGCCATCCTTGGCCTGCGCCTTGGCCCCAAACACCGCCTCGAGCGCCGCGCCGCTGATCTGGCTTGGGCCGGGGATGGCGCCGCCAAAACCATGCCGCGGGACGGGATTGGCCGCGCGGATCTCCCGCTGCCGGGCGAAGGCCAGCTTCACCGCCGCCGCGAGTTTTTCGGCCGCCCCTTCCCCGTCGATGTGCATGAAGTAGACCCGGGGCTCGTCATAGAAGAAATGGTTGTGGAGCGCCGTGACGCCAACGCCCGCGTCCAGCAGCGCGCTCATCACCGGGTTCACCTCATCCTCGAACAGGACCAGGTCGCCCATCACCATCGTGTCAGACTCCTTGCCGGCGGTGAAGGCGGCCCAGCTGGTCAGGCCCATGAACGGCGGCATTTTCCACCCGTCCACCGTGACCGGCAGGTCGTTGCGTGCCGCCGTGACCTTGAAGACCGTCCGGGGGGCATTCCACGCGCCGGTCAAGCCCGTCAGCTGTTCGATCCGTGCACTGTCGAGGGAAACGGCCGCCGCGGCCGACCCGACCAAGCCAATCAGGAGGATGATTCGGGAAAACATGGGCCCAACTTACCTGCGGATGGACGCGCGCGCAAATCCCATTTCCCGTCACGGTTGACGCGGGGCGAAGCCCGGCGTAATCCTCCCCGACTTGATGCCCGCCGCCAGTTCCGTCCCTGGATCCACCCCGGCCCACCCGGGCTTCAAGGAAGCCCTGCGCTTCTGGCTGAAACTCGGCTTCATCAGCTTCGGCGGACCGACCGGCCAGATCGCCATCATGCACACGGAGCTGGTCGAGAAGAAACGCTGGATCGGCGAGGAGCGTTTCCTGCATGCGCTCAACTTCTGCATGCTGCTGCCCGGGCCCGAGGCGACCCAGCTCGCGATCTACTGCGGCTGGCTGCTGCACCGGACCTGGGGCGGACTCGCCGCCGGCGTGCTTTTCGTGCTGCCCTCGGTCTTCATCCTCTGGGGACTCAGCTTCGTCTATGTCACCTATGGTGCGGTGCCATGGATCGCGGCGGTCTTCTACGGCCTCAAGCCCGCCGTGCTCGCCATCGTCGCCGCGGCCGTCCTGCGCATCGGGTCGAAGGCGCTGAAGAATGCCGTCATGTGGTCGCTCGCCGCGCTGGCCTTCATCTCGATCTTCTTTTTCCGCGCGCCCTTCCCGGCCATCATCAGCGCCGCGGCTCTGATCGGTTACCTTGGTGGACTCCGCTGGGAAAAAGTTTTCAACGTCGTCAAGGGGCACGGGGCGAAATCCGCCGGCGGCGGCGGGGCCGTCATCGACGACTCCCATGCCGCGCCGGCGCACACCCAGCCGTCGCTGGCGCGGGCCGCGCGCGTGCTGGCCGTCGGCCTCGTGCTGTGGTGGCTGCCCGTGCTGCTCGCCGCCCTCGCGCAGGGGCGCGCGAGCACGCTCGTGCAGGAGAGCCTGTTCTTCAGCAAGGCAGCCATGGTTACGTTCGGCGGGGCCTACGCCGTGCTGCCTTATGTCGCCCAGCAGGCCGTGGAGCATTTCCACTGGCTCACCGCCCCGCAAATGCTCGACGGTCTCGGCCTGGCCGAGACCACGCCGGGGCCGTTGATCATGGTGCTGCAATTCGTGGGCTTCCTCGGCGGCTGGAACCATCCGGGCGCGCTGTCGCCGCTGGTCGCGGCCACGCTCGGCGCGGCGCTGACCACCTGGGTCACGTTCGTCCCGTGCTTCATCTGGATTTTCCTCGGCGCGCCCTACCTCGAGCAACTGCGGGACCAGACTAGGCTCACGTGCGCGTTGTCGGCCGTCACGGCCGCGGTCGTCGGCGTTGTTCTCAACCTGGCGGTCTGGTTCGGGTTGCATGTGATCCTGCCGGCCGGCGGGGCCGTGGACTGGTTCGTCGCCGTGGTCGCCTTGCTGGCGTTCGTCGCCATGCAACGATTTAAGGTCGGCATCATTCCGGTCGTGCTGGCCGGCGCCGCGCTGGGACTGCTACGGCACCTCCTGGCCTGAACCGCGGGTTGCAAACCCCGGTTTGACGGCTTTGCTGTCTGTCCTCTGTCATCCGTCCTCCGATCTCTGTCCTCCGACATGCCCACTCCCATCCCTGTCACCGTCCTCACCGGCTTCCTCGGCGCCGGCAAAACCACGCTGCTCAACCGCATCCTGACCGAGCAGCACGGGAAAAAGATCGCCGTCATCGAGAACGAGTTCGGCGAGGTCGGCGTGGACAACCAGCTGGTCATCCAGTCCGACGAGGAGATCTTCGAGATGAACAACGGCTGCATCTGCTGCACCGTCCGCGGCGACCTCCTCCGCATCCTCGGCCGCCTGATGAAGCGCAAGGACCGGCTCGACGCCATCCTCATCGAAACCACCGGACTGGCCAACCCCGCGCCCGTCGCCCAGACCTTCTTCACCGACCCGGAGATGAAGGAGCAGTTCGCCCTCGACGCCATCGTCACCCTCGTCGACGCCAAGCACATCCTCCTCCACCTCGACGACTCGCCCGAGGCGATGAAGCAGGTCGGCTTCGCCGATGTCATCATCCTCAACAAGACCGACCTCGTCTCGCCGGCCGAGCTCGACGCCCTCGAGCAGCGCCTGCACGGCATCAACGGCGTCGCCAAGATCCACCGCACGAAGAACGCCGAGATCGCCATCGACAAGGTGCTCAACGTCGGCGGCTTCAACCTCGACCGCGCCGTCGAGGTCGACCCGCAGTTCCTCGAGACCGAATATCCCTTCGAATGGGCTGGCGCCTACGAGCTGACGCCCGGCACCTACGACCTCGGCATCGGCGCGCATGACCACAGCGGCCACGACCACGCGCATCACCACGAGTGCGCCCCGGGCTGTAATCACAACGAGCTCGACGTCGTCGTCGCGCCGGTGCGTAGCGCCGCGCCGCCCGACCTCGACACCGTCATCAAGACCACGGTCCTCGCCTACTCCGACTGGGAGAAGATCACGGCCGTGGGCGAGACCATCGCCGCCGACGGCAAGATGCACCGCCTGAAACTCCAGGACGAGAGCGGCCACTTCCCGGTCAAAATCGAAAAGGCCGGCCACTACGTCCTCTTCACCGGCCATGATGTGCCGACGCATCTCCATGATCCCGACGGCAAGATTGTCCGCTACGGGTGGGATAAAACCTTTCGCCACGAACACTCGCACGACGAGGAAGTGTCGTCCGTCGGCATCAGTGTCGAGGGCGAGCTCGACGGCAAGAAGCTCAACGACTGGATCTCCAAGCTGCTTGCCGAGAAAGGCGGCGATATCTTCCGCATGAAGGGCGTGCTCGTCGTGAAGGGCACGAAGAAGCGCCTCGTCTTCCAAGGCGTGCACATGCTCTTCGACGCGAAGTTCGACCGCGAGTGGAAGGACGGCGAGAACCGCACCAACACCCTCGTCTTCATCGGCAAGCATCTCGACCGCGCCGCGCTGACCGAGGGCTTCAAGGCCTGCCTCGCCTGATGCAATTCGCCAAGCACTGGGCCGCGACCCTCGACGACTACGCCATCGACCTCGCCTGGTCGCCGGACGGTGCGCTGCTCGCCGTCGCTTCCGCCGCGGGCGGCATCACGCTCTTCGACGCCGCCACCGGCGCGGTGAAGCACGCGCTGCCCGGCCACACCGACGGCGCCAACTGTGTGGCCTGGCAATCGGTGGGAGGGGTTTCACACCCCGACGAGTCGCGGGATAAACCCGCTCCCACGCTTCTCGCCACCGGCGGCCAGGACGGCTGCGTGCGATTCTGGGATGCGACGACCGGCCGGCAAACCGCCGAAGTGAAACTCGGCAGCGCCTGGGTTGAGCATCTCGCGTGGCGGCCGGCGGGTGACCTGCTTTTCGCAGCTGCGGGGAAGAAGCTCGTGGCGCTCAAGTCTGACGGTTCGATCGCCCACCCTTTCCCGGATGCCCCGAAAACCATCTCCGCCCTGGCGTGGCGGCCGGACGGCACCGCGTGCGCCGCGGCGTGCTTCGGCCACGTGGCTGTGTGGGACGCGACGGCGTTCACCGCACAAAAGGAATTTCCCTACGGCAACGCCATCTATGCGCTCACCTGGTCACCCGACGGTCGCTGGCTCGTCGCCGGCTGCCACGACAACTCCGTCCATCTCTGGGTGCCGGCCGAGGACCTCGAGCTGCACATGAGCGGCTACGAGACGCGCCTCAAGGAACTCTCCTTCAGCCAGGACTCGAAGTGGCTGGCCACCGGCGGCGGCAAGGATGTCTGCGTGTGGGATTGCGCCGGCGCCGGCCCGGAGGGCCGCGAGCCGCTGCAACTGCCGCAGACCGCCCGCACGACCGCGGTGGCCTTTCAAAACCAGCACGGCCTGCTCGCCACCGGCGATGCCGGCGGCGTGTTCACCCTGTGGGGTCCGACGCGCAAGAACCCGCTGGTCGCCGAGGTGAAGATGCCGTCGGCCGCGACGAAGTTCGCGTGGAACGCCGACGACTCGCTCCTCGCCGTCGGCACCGAGAAGGGCGTGGTCTACGTTTTCAAGACAAGCTAGAGTCCTTGGCTTCGAAGCAACATCCAACGTTGAACTTTGAACGTTCAAACCGACGTCGCCTTGGACGTTGAATGTTGGAAGTTGAATGTTGGATGTTCAGCCCTCCGTCCCCTGTATTCCGTCTTCTGTCCTCCGACTGTGCCGGTCCGGGCGACTGTGCCGGTAACATTAGGCGAAAGCCGTATGCCGCGGACATGGAAACACATTGCGGCGCGCGCCCAGCGGCGAACGCTGGTGGGGTGCCCGCCTCGCTTCCGTTCCGCCACGTCCTCCTCGCGCTCCTGACCGTCACGATCTGGGGCAGCAACTTCGTCGCCATCAAGCTGGCGCTGCACGACCTGCCGCCGCTGCTGCTGTGCACGCTGCGGTTTCTGTTCGTGGCGCTGCCGCTGGTGTTCTTCCTGCCGCGGCCCGCCATCGCGTGGCGGCAGCTGTTCCTTTACGGCCTGACGATGTTCGGGCTGCAGTTCAGTTTCATGTTTTTCGGGATGAAGCTCGGCGTGTCGGCCGGCCTGGCTTCCGTCATGCTGCAGCTCCAGGTGTTCGTGACGCTGGTGCTCTCCGCCGCCTTCCTCGGCGAACGGATCAGCCCGGTGCAGTTCGCCGGCACGCTCATTGCGATCACCGGGTTCGGGGTGGTCGCGGCGCACTCCGGCGGCGAGGTGTCGCTCGCGGGCCTCGGTTGCGTGCTGTTGGCGGCGTGCTCGTGGGGCTACGGCAATTTCATGTCCCGCCGCCTGGGCAAGGTGAACCCGGTGGCGCTCGTGGCCTGGGGCGCGCTCGTGGTGCCGCTGCCGATGGGCCTCGCTTCGCTCGCGCTCGAGGGCCCGGCGGTCATCGGGCAAAGCCTGGCGCACGTCGGCCTGACCGCCGTCCTGGCGCTCGCGTTCATCGTCTATGTCTCCACGCACGTCGGCTATTCGCTGTGGGGCTGGCTGCTGGCCCGGCACGCGGCCTCGGCCATCACGCCGTTCGCGCTGCTCGTGCCGGTGGTCGGCATGCT
>JANYAM010000133.1 GCA_025361365.1 Opitutus sp.
GGGCGGGCAGCAGCCCGCAACGGCGAGGTCTCAGGTCTCCCAACCAGCCGGATCTGGCTGGTTGATGATCCCCACCGGCGGCACTTCGGGCCAGCTGAAATTCGCCCGGCACGACGAGGAAACCCTCGCAGCGGCGGTGGCCGGTTTCTCGCGGCACTTCGGCCTCGCGCAGGTCAATGCCGTCGGCGTGCTGCCGCTGTATCATGTCAGCGGGCTCATGGCCTGGCTGCGCTGCGCCTTGACGGGCGGCGAATACCGGCCGCTGGACTGGAAGGCGGTGGAGGGCGGCGATTTCCCCACCCTACCCGCGAAGCCCGCCGGCTGGACAATCTCGCTCGTGCCGACGCAGCTCGAGCGCCTCTTAAACGGTAGGGCGGGATCACCTGATCCCGCCAAGGTGGAGCGCGTTGCCCCCAACGCGCTGGTTCGAGCAAAACGCGCTGCGGTCAGCGCGTTCCACCCCGAGGCAAGGCGGGATGCGGAGATCCCGGCCTACAACCAAGCCGCCGTGGATTGGCTCCGGCAGTTCAAAATCATCTTCCTGGGCGGCGGGCCGGCGTGGCCGGCGCTGCTCGACCGGGCGGCGGCTGCGGGGCTGCCACTGTCGCTGGGTTATGGCATGACCGAGACGGCGGCGATGGTCACGGCCCTGCGGCCGGACGAATTCCTGGCCGGGGCGCGCAACAGCGGGACGGCCCTGCCCCACGCCACGGTGCAGATCGGGACCGATGACACGGTCATCATTGGTGGGGCTTCGCTGTTCCGTGGCTACCATCCGGCCTGGCGCGACCGCGGGGATTTCGCGACGCAGGATCGCGGCCTGTTGGATGAACGGAATCACCTTTTCGTCATAGGCCGGCGCGACGCGGTCATCATCACCGGCGGTGAGAAAGTGGAGCCGGCCGAGCTCGAGGCGGTGTTGCGCGGCACGGGACAATTCCCGGATCTCGCGGTGCTCGGGCTGCCCGACGCGAAGTGGGGGCAGCTGCTGGTGGTCGTCTATCCTGGCAAGGCGCACCCCGATTTCCACAAGGTCATTCTGGAGACAAACAAGCTGGCGGATTACAAACGGCCGAAGAGCTACATTCCGCTGGTGGGCGACTGGCCGGTCACGAGCCAGGGTAAGATCAACCGCGCCGGGCTCGTGGAACGGGTGGTCGCCCAGTTGAAAATCCGGCGATAAAAAGGCATTAACGCAAAGTCGCAGAGACGCCAAGAAGTCCACCGGCCCTAACTTTGCGGCCTAGCGTCTTTGCGTTAAAAATCCTCAGGTTTCAGGTTTCAAGTTTCAGGTTTCTATATATCGGTGAATGTCATCGATGAATAAGTCCGAGATCGCCGCCGTCCTGACCGAGATCGGCATCCATTTACAGAGAAAGCTGAGATCTGAGGGAAAGACCAAGGCAGTTTTACCACGGATATCACGGATTGAACGGATTGGAGCCAATCTACCTGCCTTGTGATTTTATCCGTGTTAATCTGTGCAATCCGCGGTCAAAAACCCTGCTGGCTTTGTGTGCTCTGTGTTTAAAATATTCCGTGTATTCAGTGTCTTCCGTAGTTAACAAACTCTTGTGAACAAAACAGAAATTGCATCTGTGCTGGCGGAGATTGGGACTTTGCTCGAACTGAAGGGAGAGAATCCCTTCAAGACCCGGGCCTACCAGAGTGGTGCGCGCATCCTGGAGTCGCTGAGCGAGGACGAGCTCAAGGCGCGCGTGGCCGGCGGCACGCTGCAGGAGGTCAAGGGCATCGGCGAAGCGTTGGCGCAGAAAATCACCGAACTGTCGACGACCGGGCGGTTGGAGTTTTTCGACAAGCTCAAGGCGTCCGTGCCGGCGGGGTTGGTGGAGATCATGGCCATTCCCGGCATGGGCCCGAAAAAGGTCCGGGCGCTGCAAGAAAAACTCGGGGTCGACACCATCGCCAAGCTCCGCGCGGCCTGCTCGGAGAACAAGGTGGCGACACTCGACGGCTTCGGGGAGAAGACCCAGGAACGCATCCTCGCCGGCATCCGCAACCGCGAAGCCTACAACAAGCGCCACCTTTGGTTCGTGGCCGCGGAGGCGGCGGCGCCGATCCTGGCCGGGCTGAAAAAACTTCCCGGCGTCAAGCAGGTGGAATCGTGCGGCAGCCTGCGCCGCCGGGTCGAGACGGTGGGCGACATCGATTTTCTCGTGGCGACAACTGAACCGGCGCCGATCGTCGAATGGTTTGTCACGCAGCCCGGGATCAAGGAGGTCACGGCGCGCGGCGAGTCCAAGGCGAGCGTGCGGCTTGAGTCCGGCCTGCAGGCCGACCTGCGGCTCGTGCCGCCCGAACAGTTTGTCTTCACGCTGCATCACCTGACCGGCTCGAAGGACCACAACGTCCAGATGCGGCAGCGGGCGCTGGAGCGGGGCCTGAGCATGAGTGAGTGG
>JANYAM010000153.1 GCA_025361365.1 Opitutus sp.
CTCGAGCATGTGCTTGCGGGCCCGCTCCTCGGCGAAGCCGAAGACCCGGCGGAGCACCATGACCACATACGACATCCGGTTGACCGGGTCGTTGAGCACCACGACGCGCCAGACATCGGTCAGCCGCGGCTGCGGCACCGGCACGGTGTGCGGGATCTTTTTGGTTTTGGTCTCGGCCACGACTAGGACTTGGCCGCCGCCTCGCGCACGGCTTGGGCAACCGCGCTCTCAGCTTCGGCAATCGCCACCTTGCGCACTTCCTTCGAGGTGCGCCACTTAAATTCGAAGATGCCTTCCTTCAGGCCGCGACCACCCACGGTGAGGCGCAGCGGCAGGCCGATGAGGTCGGCGTCCTTGAACTTCACGCCCGGCCGCTCGGCGCGGTCGTCGATCAGCACGTCGGCGCCCGCCGCCTCGGCGGCTTGCGCGAGCTTGAGGCACAACTCGGTGCACGCGGCGTCGGCCGGGTCGAGGTTGACGACCAGCACCTGCCAGGGCGCGACGTTCCACGGCCAGACAATGCCGTCGGCGTCGTTGCTCTGCTCGACCACGGCCTGCAGCGTGCGGCTGATGCCGATGCCATAGCAGCCCATGACCATCGGGTGCGACTGCTTCTGGTCGTCGGTGTAGACAGCGCCGAACTTCTCGGAATATTTCGTCCCCAGGATGAAGACATGGCCAACCTCGATCGCGCGAGCGATCTGGAGCGGCTGGCCGGACTTCGGATCAGGCTCGCCGGCACACACGGTGCGGAAGTCGCCGAATTTCGTGATCTCGAGATCACGGACGACATTCACGTTGCGCAGGTGGGCGCCGTCCTTGTTGGCACCGGTCGTGCCATTGCCGACAAGGCGGACCGCGTGGTCGGCGAAGATGCCGGCCAGAGCGGCGGGATTCTTGATGGTGCCCTTGACCGTGCCGAGGCTGCCGGGCTTGGCGCCCATCACCGGCTCGATCTCTTCCGGCGTGGCCGGGCGCCACAACTGGAAGCCCAGCACGCCGAGCTTCGCCTGCTCGAGGTCGTCGCAGCCGCGCAGGACGACGAGGAACGGCTTGCCGTCGCCCATGTAGACGAGGGTCTTGAATTGTTTGTCCGGAGCGACGTTGTAGGGCGCCGCCGCAAGGGCCGCGATGGTCACGATGCCCGGCGTGGCGAATTCCTCGAGCGCGCCTGCGGGGGCCGCGTCGGCGAGGTCCTTCGGCACGATGCCGCTGGTGGCCTTCTCACGGTTGGCTGAGTAACCGGAGTCGGAATAGATGACGTCGTCGTCGCCCACCGGCGCCGGCACCATGAACTCGTGCGAGAAGCTGCCGCCCATGACGCCGGTGTCGGCCTCGACCGCGATGGTCTTCAGGCCGCAGCGGGTGAAGAACGCCGTGTAGGCGCGCTTCATCTTGTTATAGCTTACAATGGCGGCCTCGTCGTTCGCGTCGAAGCTGTAGGCGTCCTTCATGATGAACTCGCGCGCACGCATCAGGCCGTAGCGCGGGCGGATCTCGTTCCGGAACTTGGTGCCGATCTGGTAGAAGTTCTTGGGCAAGTCGCGGTAGCTGGTGATCTCGGCCTTCACGAGCGGCGTGATGACCTCCTCGTGCGTGGGCCCGAGGACAAACTCCGGCTCCTTACTCCGGCCCTTGCCGGCGCCGGCGTGGTCGACGCGATACATGATCTCGCGGGCCGCAGGCCAGCGCGGTCCTTCGACCCAGTTGTCGGCCGGATGGATGAACGGCATGGACAACTCGATGCCGCCCTCGCGGTCCATCTCCTCGCGGCAAAGCTGGCTGATCTTCTGCACGACGCGCAGACCGGCCGGCATGTAGGTATAGAGGCCGCCGGCCAGCTTGCGCACGAGGCCCGCGCGCAACAGGAGCTTGTGCGACGCGATCTCCGCGTCGGCGGGGCTTTCCTTCAATGTCGGAATGAACGTCTGCGACCAATATTTCATGTGAACCCGCACGAGAACAACTCACCCGGGGTGGCGCAAATGTATTTGCGCCCCACCGCCCCGCCCCGCGATAAGTCCCGGCATGACCGCCCGCCCGACCTCCAAACCCTGGCCCATGAAATGGGTCGTGGTGGCCATTGTCGTCTTCGTGGTCGGTTACACGGTGGTTAACCTCGTTTTCCGCAAGCCCGGCCGCGCCTACCGGCCCTATCAGGATGCGCAGGACCGGGCGACCACCGCGCGCCTGCTCGCCGCCGGCTGGCAGAAGATGCCGGTGGACGCGCGCCGGCCGGTTGAGAAGCCGGCAACCGACGACGTTCCCGCCGCCGTGACCCGCGCCGCCGTCGGGCTAGGCCCTGACCTTGCGACGAACTTCGCCGAGCAACCCAAGCTGCTCACGACGATCGACCGCGTCGTTGCGCCGGGCGGCGTGAGCCGGGGCGCCGACTACTGCGCCTACTTCACCGCCAGCATCTCCAGCCAGAAGGCGCAGGTCGGCGACCTCACGCTCTACCGCCGGGGCGCCGAGCTCGTGCTCATTCCGAGCACCGAACCGCTGCCGGGCAAGGACCTGATGAGCCGCTGGAGCGACTCCACCTACTGCGTGAATTTCTCCACGACCAACCTGCCGGCCGGCCGCTACCAGGTCCGGATCGTCGCCCAGGGCCCCGCCCTCGCCTGGAGCTTCACCGTAAGATAACCCAGGTTTGTCATTCTGAGCGCAGCGAAGAATCCAGCTCAGCATGTGCGCCGAGACCAGCCAACATACCTACTGGGTCTACATCCTGGCCAGTCAGCGCAATGGAACGCTCTACGTCGGTGTCACCAATTCCATTCAACGCCGCGTCTGGCAGCACAAGGCAAAGCTGATCGAAGGTTTCACCAAGCAATATAACGTGACCCTGTTGGTGCATTTCGAGCAATTCAGGGACGTGAATGATGCCATCGCCCGGGAGAAACAAATCAAAGGCTGGTTGCGGAAAAGAAAACTGGCGCTGATCGAAACGGGCAATCCTGAGTGGAACGATCCCAGTGCAAGCTGGCATGATGGCCCGCTGGATTCTTCGCTCGGCTCAGAATGACAGACAGGGGGCATCATGAATCCCCATTGACGCGCGGGGCGAGATGCCCGATTAAAGCGCACCTCCATCCATGAGCAACGGCTCCGACATCAAGCCCACCGACCTGCGCGGCATCCTGAAATACGTTCCCCGTTTTCAGGGCCAGACCTTCGTGATCTCGTGCGACGGCATCATCGTGGCCGACGATAATTTCCCGAACATCCTGACCGACGTCGCGGTGCTCCGCAGCCTCGGCATCAAGATCATCATCATCCATGGCATCGGCCACCAGCTCGAGGAGCTCTCGAAGACGCGCAACATCCCGATCTCCGATGTCCAGGGCAAGGGCGTGGCGGACGCCGCGACGCTCGACCTCGCCATCCGCGCCTCGTCCCGTGTCACCCATCTCATCATCGAGGGCCTCACGCAGAACAGCCTGAAGGCCGCCCTGACCAACGCCGTCCGCGCCGTGCCGCTCGGCATCATCAAGGGCGTGGACCACCAGTTCACCGGCCGCGTCGACCGCGTGGACAAGGAGTTCATCATGCAGCTGATCTCCTCCGGCGTAGTGCCCGTGGTGAACCCCATCGGCTTCGACCGCGACGGCCGGCCACTGCGCATCAACTCCGACCTGCTCGCCGTCGAGCTGGCCGAGGCGCTCGGCGCGACCAAGATCATCTACCTCACGCCGCATGAGGGCCTCGAGATCAACGGCAAGCTGCAGCACCAGATTTCCGCGGCCACGCTCAAGCAAGTTCTCGAGGACAAACCCGAGTCCATCAACGAGCCGATGCGCAGCCCCGCCGCGCACGCCGTGAAAGCCGTCGAGACCGGCACGCCGCGCATCCACCTGCTGGACGGCCGCCTGCTGGACGGCCTGCTCAACGAGATCTTCTCCAACGAAGGCGTCGGCACGCTCATCCACGGCAACGAATACCAGCAGATCCGGCAGGCCACGAAGCGCGATGTCCGCGCGGTCTACAACCTCACCCGCCAGGCCGTGAAGCGCGAGGAGCTGGTCCACCGCACCCAGGCGGCGATCGAGAAGAACATCGAGCAGTTCTACGTGTTCGAGATCGACGAGAACATCATCGCCTGCGTCTCGCTCCAATTCTACCCCGACAAGCCGAAGTTCGCCGAGGTCGGCTCGCTCTACGTCATGCCCTTCTACCATCACCGCGGCATCGGCAAGAAGATGGTCGATTACGCCTGTATGATGGCCAAGGAGCGCGGCGCGACCAATATCATCGCCCTCTCGACGCAGGCGTTCACCTTTTTCACTTCCGTCGTCGGCTTCGAGGAAACCGACAAGGACGCGCTGCCCGAGTCGCGGCTCAAGGCTTACGAGGACAGCGGCCGCAATTCGAAGGTGCTGACAAAGAAGCTGTGAGGCGGTAGGGCGAATCCTCTGGATGAGCCGCGGCTCGTCAGGGATGACTCGCCCTACCCGCGATTCGCTCAGCCGCTCGGCGTGCCGCGTTCCAGGCGGTGCCCCACGAGTTCCACGATCACCTGGATCTCGACCGTCGAGCCCTTGGGCAAGCCGCAGACCGCCACGGCGGCGCGGGCGTGCTTGCCGGCCTCGCCGAAGAGTTGGCCGAAGAGCTCCGAGGCCCCGTTGATGACGGCCGGGCTGTCCGTGAAACCGTCCACCGCGTTGACGAAGCCGTTGACCATCACGAAGCGCTTCACCTCGTCGAGGCTGCCGGTGGCGGCCTTGATGTTGGCGAGGGTGTTGAGCGCGCAGATCTTCGCCGACTCGTAGCCTGCCTGCACGGTGTGTTCCTTGCCGACCTGACCGGTGTGCGTCATCTTGCCGTTGAAGGAGCTGATGGTGCCGGCGAGATACAGCAGGTTGCCGGTGCGGACGAACGGCACGTAGGCGCCGGCGACCGCGGGGGCGTCAGGCAGTTGGAGGCCGAGTTCGGCGAGTTTGGCTTCGATGCTCATGGGATATTTGGGAAACAGGATTAACCGCTAATTTCCGCTAATCTGCACTAATTTCAAGCCAACCATTAGCGTGAATTAGCGAGGATTAGCGGTCGGTTGGTTCAATGGATTGGTTGGTGCTTGGGGGATAAATGCAAAAGTCGCCACGTCTTCCACCTTCACGGGTTTGTCCAGCACGCCAACTTCCTGCAGCAGGTTGATCTGTTTCTGCAGGCGCGCGGGGGTGAGTTGGCCGGCGCGCTCTCCCTTCGCGGGATTGCCGGAGACCAGCTGGAATTCGTTCATCGCCTTGATGCTGTAGGCCATGAACTCGGGTGAGAGATCGCTGCGCTTGGCGGCGAGCAGCTGGTTGGCGGGCGCCGGGTCGCCGGTGAGATAATCCACCCAGCCCTTGACGCTCGCGCGGACAAACTTCGCCACCACGTCTGGGTGCTCGCTGAGGAATTTCTGGCTCGTGAACATCACGCGGTAAGGTTCGTAGCTGTCGCCGGCGATGAGCAGTGCGCCGACGTCGGCCCCGCGCTGGCGGGCGAAGAACGGTTCGTTGGTCACGAAACACTGCTGCACGAAAGTCTTGTCGTTCATGAACCGCGCCAGGTCGCCGACCAGCGGCAGGAGGTTGAACTTCACGCCGAGTTTCTTTTGCACTACCTGGATCCAGGTCGAGCCGGCGCCGGCCATGAGGGTCTTGCCCTCAAGGTCCTGCAGGCTGCGCAGCGGATGCTCGCTGTGGAAAAGGATGCCCTGCGGGTCGCGTTGCATCTCGGCGCCGACCATTTTGACCGGCACGCCGCGCGCGGCCGCGACGATGACATCGTCGCCGTTCGTCATGCCGAGATCGGCCCGGCCGGTGGCGACGCCCGACATCACCTGGGCATTCGGGCCGCCGGGCAGGATCTCGACGTCGAGTCCCTCCGCGGCGTAATAGCCCTTGGCGAGCGCCTGATAGTAGCCGCCGTGCTCGGGTTGCGGGAACCAGTCAGTTTGGAAACGCACCTTGACGAGTGCGGGGGTTCCGGGCGCAGCGGCGGTCTCGGTTTTTTTGCCACAACCGGCTGTGAGGCCCAGCAGGGCCAGGGCGACGACGAGAAGGTGGGAGCGGGCGGGCGAAGTCATGTCAGTGGTCGTTGCGTTCAAAGGAATCGTGCCACTTGTGGAGCACGGCCCAGTTCAACCAGGCGACCGCAGCCACGAAGATGAAGCCGAGCAGGCAGCTGGTCAACGCCGTCGCAAACAGTGCCGGTATCTTAATCTGCGTATTGTAACTGTAGACGAGGAAGCCCAGGCCACCGCTGCCGCCGGAGGCGTTGCCGACCATGTATTCACCAAAGATCGCACCGATCGGGGCGAGCGCGGCCGCGATGCGCAGGCCGGTCAGGAAGTAAGGCAGCGCCGCCGGCACGCGCAGCAGGAATATCTCCTGCCAGCGGCTGGCGTTGCACATCCGGAAAAGCGCCACGTGGTTCATGTCGGCGGACAGGAGACCCTGGGTCGTGTTGGCCACGATGGGAAAGAAACTGATGAGCCACGTCACGGTGATGATCCCCGGCAGGCCGGGCCCGATCCAGAGTTGGATGATCGGGGTGAGCACGATCACCGGCGTCATCTGCAGCACCAGCAGCCAGGGATAAAGCCCGGCGTGGAGTTTCCGCGAGAGTGCCAGCACCAGTGCGAAAGCGAAGCCTATGCTGGTGGCCAGGACGAAACCGCCCAGCGCCCCACCCGCGGTGCTCACGGCCGCGTTGAACAGCCTCACCCGCTCCGACCAAGCGGCCTGCAAGATCTGCGCCGGCGTGGGCAGCAGCCA
>JANYAM010000167.1 GCA_025361365.1 Opitutus sp.
CGGCTGGAAGACCACCTCTTCGCCGCCTCCCGCGAATGGACCCAGCCCGCCAAAGTCGCGGGACTCATCCACGGCTGGCTCGCCGATCAGGTAAACTCTGGCGTTCCAATCTAAAGTCTATAACCTAAGGGACGTTGGTATGAGCCCTCCAATATTATTCATCCTATTTCTTCGCGGCGACCCAGTCGTCGACTTCCTGTGCCAGCACGGCTAGCGGCACATTGCCGTTTTGCAGGACGAGATTGTGGAATTGCTTGAGGTCGAACTTCGGGCCGAGGGCCGCCTTCGCCTTGGCGCGCAGCTCGAGGATCTTCAGCTGGCCGATCTTGTAGGCGCAGGCCTGGCCGGGATTGACGACGTAACGCTCCACCTCGGAGGCCTTGATGCCGAAGTCGATCGCCTGCTGGCGCGTCCACTTCATGGCATGCAGCCCGGTGTCGACGACGAGGCGACGCGCGCGGAAGAGCTCGTCGTAGAGCTGGCCGAGGTGACCGACGAGGTCGCCGTCATACCAGTTGTTCTCCGCGGCGAGCTGCTCGGCATAGAGCGCCCAGCCCTCGGCGAAGGCGGAACCGCCGCCAAACACGCCGTCGCGCCGGTAGCGGGGCAGGCTCTCGGTCTCGCGCTGCAGCGCGATCTGGAAGTGATGGCCGGGGACGCCCTCATGGTAGACGAGCGTGCGCATCGTCGCGATTTCGAACTTGGGGCCGGGCAGCGGCGCCCAGAACGTGCCGGGGCGCGAGCCGTCCTTGGCCGGGCCGGAGTAGTGCGCGGCGGCAGTCTTCTCCGTGAACGGCGGCTCGCGTTTCACGACGACCGGGGTCTTGGGCGTGATATCGAACACCAGCTTCGAACGCTCCTGCGCGTCCTTCAAAATTGACTCAAAGCGCGCGAGCATCGCCGGGCGGGGATCGGCCTCCTTCGGTTGCTGGTCGTCCTCAAGTTTCTGGAAACGCTCCTCAATGCTGCCCGTGGTGTAGCCCAGCTGGCGGAAGTAGCCGTCCATCTGCTTCTCGATGCGTGCGACCTCGGAAAGGCCGAGTTCGTGGATCTGCGCGGCCGTGAGGTCGGTGGTGGTGTTGCGCTTGAGTGCGTTGGCGTAGGCCTGGTCGCCGCCCGGCAGCCAGCACAGGCCGGCGTGGTCGGTGGTCAGCGGCAACTGCGCCTGCAGCATCGCCTGCGCACGCTTGAAGGCGGGGATGATGGCGTCGGTGGTGATCTTCTCGGCGTCGGCGACAAACTGGGCGCGCTCGGCCTCGGTGACATCCTTCAGCTTGGCGGCCCGCTCGTCGAGCGAGGCGACGAAACGGTTCTGCCGGGGGGAGTCCGCGAGGAAACGCTCAAACTGGCCGAGGGCAGACTTCGTGATGAAGTCGGGCATGAGGAACCCGCGCGCGGCGGCGTCCTTCGCGATGGCGATGCCGTCGTCGATCTGACCGGCGACGAGCGCGAGGCGGGCAAGGTAGTTCTCGATGTCGCGCTTGTTCCGGATCGGGTGCGACTGGCTCATGAAGTTCACGATATTCACGTGAAGCCCCTGGAACTGGTTGAAGACAAAACTATAGTCGGCGAACGGCTCGGACTCGACGATGCCCTCGAGCGACCACTCGATGGTGGCGGCGGAGACCTTTTGCTGGGCGTCGAGTGAGGTGCGGTCGATTTTTGCGAGCGCGGCAAGGCCGGCCTTGGCCTTGGCGACGCGCTCGGCGCGGGCCTCCTTGGTGAATTTCGTCAGCTGGCGGTCGAGCGGGTCCTGCTCGCTGGCGGGCAGGTATTGCTGGATGGTGGAGAACGTCGGGCTCGAGCGCACCCAGTCGGCGGAGAAAGTCTCGGCCCAGGTGTCGAAGTTTTTGTCGGCGGCGAACAGCGCGGAAACGCTGGTGGCAAGCAAGGCAAGCAGGCGGGTGGGTTTCATGGGGATGAAGCGCGCAGCTTGGGCGAAGCCCGCGGTGAAGTCGAGCGGATCGGCGGCGTTTGCGGCCTAACGCCGGAAATTTGCGACCAACAGCGCTGGAAAATGGCTTCGCCAAATCGCCTGCGGCGGCTTGACTGCCCGCATGCCCGAAGTTGCCGGCCTCCGTTCCCCCTACGACAAGACGCTCGCCGGTCTGCATCATCTCGGCCGCATGCTCGACAAGATGCGCCTGAAACTAGCCGGGCGGCTGCCGGAGGATTACCAGCGCAACTACGGGCTGTCGGTCGGGCTCGACGGCAACCTCTGTGGTTTTCTCAACGTGAAATTCGAGGAGATCGAGGCGCGCGTGGCGCAGGGCGGCACAGACGAGGAGATTGCGGAGTGGATCTTCGCCCGCGGCCTGCGGCCGAACCGCACCCAGGCCAACGTCTGGAATGAATTTGTGCGCAAGCTCGGCTGGAACGACCGCGTCTCCGGCTTTGTCGCGAAGGTGAAGGCGGAGAGCGGAATGAGCGCGCATCCGGCCTGCACGACTTTCGAACTTATCGAGCTGGGCGAAGGACGGGAACCGCCGCCCATGCGAACCTGAGCTAGGGCGGGGCAGCCGCCGCTATTTGCCGGCGGGCCCGGCGGCGGCCACGGCGCGCCGGGCCTCCAAGACGTCGGGCACGAATTGTTGGGTGTAGGTGGTCTCCAAGGCGCGCCGGAACCGGTCGAGCGCCCCGGCCGTGTCGCCCGCGCGCTGGTGAAGCATTCCGGCGAAGAACAGCGCCTGGAAGCGATCCGGATCCCCCTGCTTGTCGGCCGGGCTCGCCACTTGCGCCATCAACTGCTCCTCCGTGATGCGCCCAAGCAGCAGGTCGGCCTCCAGCCGATACCAGATCCTTTTTGTTGAGCCGAGCCGGTCGACTTGGGCGACGGTCCGGGCCAGTTCTTCCGCGGCGGCTTGGTTCTGTCCGCGTTCGCACTCGACCAGATACAGCCAGCAGGCGGCATGGCAGGCATCGCTGCCATATTTGACGTCATTGGGCTGGGCCCCGGCCACCATGCGGAAATCCGCCGCCGCACCGGGCAGGTCGTTTTTCAACCGGTAAAACCAAGCCCGTTTAAAAAAAACATACGGCGGCGCGGGCTTCGAGAGGCGGATTGCCTCGTTCAGGTCGGCGAGGGTGCCGTCGAGATCGCCGAGTTCGTAGCGGGCGTCGGACCGCCGCGCAAAGCCGGTGACGTTGGGCTCGAGCTGGATAATCTGGGTGAAAATAGCTTCCGCCGCAACGTAGTTGCGGGCCTGCAGCAGGCCGAAGCCTTGCTTGAACAGATCCGCCAGCTTGAGCCGGGTGACCTCGCGGGCGGCCGCGTCGACGCTCGCGGCCGCATCCCGGGCTTTTCGGTCGGCGTTTTGCCGGGCGTAGGCCTGCTGCAGCTTCGGGAGGTCGGAATTTCGGAGTTGTCCGCCTAAGACATTCTTGGCGGCCAGGTAGTCGGCGATGGCGGGGTCGAGGAGGCCTTGCCCGAGGCGGGCGTCGGCGCGGCCAATGTAGTTTTCGTAGATCGGTTCGGCCGCGAGCGCGCGCGTGAAATCGGCCTCCGCGCCCTTGAAATCTTGCGCGGCAAGCTTTTCCTGCCCCAGCAACTCCGGTCGGCGGTTTGCGGAGGCGTTCAGGTCCTTCCCGAGATACCAGCAGGGGCCGACAATGCGGCCCTCGACATAATTGGCCGAGGACACGACCTGGCCCTGCTTGTTCACGACGCGCGCGGGGCCGTCCGGCACCTTGTCGCGGTAGGTGGTTTCGAAACGGAGATCGCCGGATTCGGTCACATGCAGGCCATCGGGCACGTCGGGTGGTGCGTAAAGGTTTATCACCCGGCCGTCCGGCAACTTGACGCGCAATTCGTCGTTATGGTCCTGCCGGATGGGGCTCAGGGTCCGGTAATCCTCGCCCGCCACCGGTGTGATGGACTTGATGTAACGGGTGTCGCCGACCAGATCGTCGTAGGTCGCAAAGATGCCGCCGGTTTCCAGATAGTATTGGTCGGCCGCGGCCATGAGCTGCCGGAGGTTGCCCTGCACGACCTTGGTTTGGGACGTCCTGCGCACATTCCAGAGCGCCGCGCAGAGCCCGAGGCCGCCCAAGCCCACGAGACACCAACCCGCGATCAATACGCCGCGCCGGGGCCAGCCGCGCCGCAAGCCGGCCCGGCCCAAAACAAAGGCCACCGTGCCGGCCACCGCGAGCAGGGCGCCGAACAAGGCCAGTCCTTCCAGGTGGAGCAGGTCGGCCATAATCCAGTGAGGGACGAATTGGACCCCCGCGAATCCGGCCGCCAACACCGCCGGCATGACCAGCAGGAACATGAGCGCGAGCCAGGAGATTTTCCGTCCGGGAGTAATCGCCTCGCGGGCATCCACGGGCGCGGGAGGTTCAGGTGTTGCCGGCTGAGGAGTGGGGTCCATGGCGCATGGGGTTCACCTAGATACACAAATTCCCGGGAAGGTTAACCCCCGATTTCATGGCGCGCTGCCCTCCGCTGGGGCCACGCTAGACCGGGCGCAGGGCCAGCCACGCGTAGGCCGCGGCGTAGATGACGCACTCCGCCACGAGCAGCGCGTAGCCGAGCTTCAGCCCCGGGGCAGTGAGCGCCGGGCGCACGCCGAGCCACGGCAGCACCGCGGCCCGGCCGCCCCAGAACAACGCCGTCGCGCCGCATACGGCGCGCGCCAAGGAGGAACCACCGACCAGCTCGGGCGCGAAGCCCAGGCTGAACAGTCCCAGCACCGCAATCATCGCGCCGATCGAGATGTTTTGGGCCACGGCAAAACGCCGGTGGATCGGCGGCAGGGCGGAAAGATTTTTCCCCCAGTCGGGTGGGATGGGTGTGAAGCAGGCCAGCACCAGCGTGACAAAGTGGAAACAGCCCGCCACCCGCACCCCGAGGATCAGAAGCGAGTCGTTCATGCCGACTGGGCGGTTATTTCTTCCGGGTAAAGACGATCGGATCGCCGCAGAGCTTTGAGTTGGCGAGGTTCGCCTGGATGAGTTTCTGCAGGGTGGCGCGATCCTTCGTGCCCTCGGGCACGACCTTGGTGCTGACGGTGAGCAGCGTGAGCTGGCGGGCGTCGGCGGAGAGCGCCCAGGTCATGACTAGGTATTTGCGCTCATCGCTGCCGGGCTGGAGGTTCTGGACGCTGAGAAAGGGCTGGCCAGCGAAGTCGGAATGGAAGGCCCGGTAGATGTCGTTATCGAAGGCGACAACATAGGTTGAGTCGTCAAGCCGGCGCACCTGCATCGACTCCTGCTTGCCGTTGTCCTTGTCCACGGCGACCCAGTTGCCGATGAGGCGTCCATCAATCTTCTGCGTCGGTTGTTCCGTGAGCGCGAAGTCGTAGTTGCAGCCACTGCAGCACAGGGCGGCGAGGCACGCCGCGAGGACAAGGGATTTCATGACGGCGAAGCTAGCCGCGTGAGGTGCGGAACACACGGAAGAAAATGGCGCCCCGGCTTGTGTCGGTGGCTGGCACGGATCAGGCTCCCGGGAAAACCAATCCCTCCGCCATGAACTTTCCCGAACCCATCAGCCGCCGCCAGTGGTTGATTTCCGGCGGTGCCTCCCTTGCGGGGCTCGCGCTGTCTTCCCGCCTGCTGAATTTCGAGGCGCAAGCGCAGATGACGCCCGAGCGGCTCGCCGCGGTCGCGCCGGTGAAGGCGCGGCTGTCGCTCAACGAGAATCCCTTCGGGCCGTCGCCCGCCGCGCTGGCGGCGATGCTGGCCAACCTTTCGGCGGGCAAGGCCTGCCGCTATCCTTACGGCGAGGTGAACGAATTGATTGACCTGATCGCGAAAAAGGAAGGCGTGGCGCCGGAGAACATCGTGCTCAGCGTCGGCTCGGGCGAGATCCTCGAGACGGTCGGCGGGCTGTTCGGCCGGATGAAAGGCGAGGCCATCTACGCCTCGCCCGGCTACCTGCAACTGCCCAGCGCCGTGACGGCGAACGGCGGCAAGGTCATCCCGGTGCCGGTCAATGCGCGGCAGGAGCATGACCTCGATGCGATGGCGGCGCAGGTCGTCGGGGCGAGCTCGGTCGTCTACGTCGCCAACCCAAACAACCCGACGGGCACGGTGGTGGACACCGCGGCGCTGGCGGAATTCGTGAAGGAGGTCTCGAAGAAGGCCTTCGTGCTCCTGGACGAGGCGTATCTCGACATCGCCGACAACTACGCCGGCCGCACGCTGGTCGGCCTGGTGCACGAGGAGCGAAACCTGCTGGTTGCCCGGACGTTTTCCAAGATCCACGGCCTGGCCGGCATGCGCATCGGCTACGGTGTCACCTCGCGCAAGTTCGCCGCCCAGTTGCGGAACGGTGCCCTCGGCACGCTCACGAGCCCCAGCATCGCCGGCGCGGTGGCGAGCCTCCAGGACACCGGGTTTGTCGCCGCCTCGCGGACGAAGATCGTCGCCGAGAAGGCAAAGCTGCTGGCGTTGCTGCGCGAGCTCGGCCGGCCGTATGCGGAATCGCAGACCAACTTCGTGTTCTTCCAGACCGGCCGGCCGCACGCCGAGGTGCACGCGGCCATGTTCAAGGAGAGCGTGTCAATCGCCCGGGCCTTCCCGCCGATGAATGACTGGGCGCGCATCTCCATCGGCCTGCCGGAGGAAAACGCGCTGGCCCGCGCCGCGCTGCGGAAGGTGCTGGGGTAGGACAGCGGGGTTTTCGCCTTGGCGCGAAACGACTGATAGGCTTCGCTTCCCATCGGGCTGACGCGCGCCGCCGTCTTTGCGGTGCAGTTCAATCTTCGTCGCCCATGTCTCATACCAATCGCCCTTAGCTATTACACTTTAGGGTAGTGCGCCACAGTTTGCTTTATCCTTCAGCCAATCGTGAATGAGGTCAGCCACGGCGCTGGGCGTGGACCATGGTCGTGTGGCGGCAATGATGTGATCTTCGAGCCGGCGCAGATTGGGGTAGAGACGGTTGGCGACCGCCGCCTTGATCATGCCGCCGTAACGTTCGACGGGGTTTAGTTCTGGGCAGTAGGGCGGCAGGGGCAAGAGCCGGAGGTTGGCTGGCAGACGAGGATCATCGGTCGGCAGATGGAAGCCGGCTTGGTCGGCGATGATCACATGCAGCGCCTTCGGATCGGAGTCGGCAATCTGCTTGAGGAAGAGAGCATGGATATCTCGGTCGATCGCCGGAGTGAACAGCAATTCGGTGGCGTACGCCCCGTCGACCTCCAGCGCCTCGTGCAGATAGCCCCATTGATACCGCGTGGCGTAGGGTGCATGCACCCGCACGCCACGCCGGGCCCAGACGCGGCGGATTATCGGCAACAGCCCGTAACGATGTTCGTCGAGCACCCACAATCGCACCGGGTGCGCGGGCGCAGGGCCCACCACTTCACTCAGCCGAGCAGGAAGCTCAGCCTTAAACTTGGCCGCCTTCGCCGGATCTTTTTTCGCGTGCGATTTGCGCGGCATTTTCAATTTGCCGCCCAAACGGCGCAAGACCTTGAGCGCGCCACTCGCGCTGAGCGTCTTGCGGGTGCGTTTTTTGATCCACGCTTTGGCATCCCGCACCTGCCGGAACTGCCCGGCCTCCAGTCGTCGGATAAATTCCTCCGCTACCGCTCCGCGCACCACGGGAGTCGGTCCACCTGCCCAATCCCGCTTCAGCAGCGCCGCCACACCACCACTCACCACCAAATCACGATAATTGAACACGCTCTTGCGACTCACCCCCGCCACCTTCGCGATTTGATCGGTCCTCAATTCGTGCTGGGCAATCAGGCGCACCACGAGCAGGCGCTTGCGCGCCCAGTCCTCC
>JANYAM010000168.1 GCA_025361365.1 Opitutus sp.
GGGCCAGCTGCCGGGCGAGCGGGACAACTTCACCGTCAACGAAACCCAGGCCTTCAAGGCCCAGCTCGACCCGATTAAACAGGGCATCGCCATGGCGGGCCTGTTCATCACGGGCCTCTCGCTCTTCGTCGGCGCCATCGGCATCATGAACATCACCTTTGTCAGCGTGAAGGAACGCACCAAGGAAATCGGCACCCGCAAGGCCCTCGGGGCCCGCCGCCGCAGCATCTTGCTCCAATTCCTCATTGAGGCCGTCTCGATCTGCATGATCGGCGGCGTGGTCGGGCTCCTGCTCACCTACGGACTGGTCTTCGGCGTCGGGAAGGCCTTCCCCGCCATGCCGGTCGAATTTTCCCTCGGCCTCGTCATCATCAGCATGGCGGTGTCCGTCGCTACCGGCATCGCGTCGGGCTTCGTGCCGGCCTGGGGCGCCTCCCGCCTCGATCCCGTCGTGGCGCTGCGTTACGAATAACCCGCGATGCGCTTCAAGGACATCCTTCAGATGGCAGTCGGCTCGCTCGGGGCGAACAAGCTCCGTTCCTCGCTCACCATGCTAGGCATCACCATCGGTGTGTTTTCCGTCATCGGTGTGATGACCGCGGTGTCCGCGCTGCGCCAGTCGGTCGAGAGCGGCCTCAGCTTTCTCGGCTCCAACATCATCCAGATCGCCAAGAATCCCATCGGCCCGCAGAACGACGACAGCAGCCGGCGGAAGCTGCGCGCCCGGCGCGACATCAAGCTGACCGAGGCCCAGCGCTTCGTCCAGTTGATGGAGGGGATCAGCCCCGTCATCTGTCTGAAGACCTTCCAGAACGACGAGCCGCCCCAGGCGACCTACGAGAACCGCAAGACCACGCCGAACATCACTTTTGGCGGCTCGAACCAATATTTCCTCGACGCCAACCAGTATAGCATCGAGTTCGGCCGCAATTTCACCGTCGAGGACAACGACCTCGCGCGCTCCATTGCCATCATCGGCAAGGGCATCGTGGACAAACTTTTTCCCGGTGAGAATCCGCTCGGCAAGCGCATCAAGGTCGCCGGGCACACCTACACCGTGGTCGGGATCTTCGCGGAAAAGGGGACCGCGTTCGGCAACAGCCAGGACGACATCGTCATGGTGCCGATCACCCGCTTCATCACCGATTACGGCTCCGCCCGCCGTTCCGTCAACATCGCCATCCAGGCGCCCAGCCAGGCCCTGTATAACGACACGGTCGACAAGGCCATCACGGTCATGCGCATCGTCCGCGGCCTGCGGCCGGACCAGGAGAACGATTTCGAGCTCTACTCCAACGATTCGCTCATCGCCATCTTCGCCAAGGTCGCCGATGTCGTGAGCGCGGGCGCCTTTGTCATCAGCTCGATTGCCCTGCTGGCGGCGGGTGTGGGCATCATGAACATCATGCTTGTCAGCGTGACCGAGCGGACCAAGGAGATCGGCATCCGCAAGTCCATCGGCGCGCGCAAGGTCAGCATCCTCACCCAGTTTCTCATCGAGTCCGTCTGCATCTCCGTCGCCGGCGGCTTGCTCGGCATCCTGGTGGGCATCGGCGCGGGCAACGGCGCGGCGCTGCTGCTCAAGGCGTCGGTGGTCTTCCCGTGGGGCTGGGCGCTCACCGCCATCGTGGTGTGCGGCGGCATCGGCATCACGTTCGGCTTCTACCCGGCCTGGAAGGCGGCGGCCCTCGACCCGATCGAGGCCCTCCGCTACGAGTAACGGCCCGGGCAATTGCGGATTGCCCGCCGCGGGTCGGTCCGGCTTCATGGCCGGCGCGTGCAGTTGCAATTCAAGTTGAACCCCTCTCTGTCGCGCGTGCTGGCGCCCGGCGACCGCCGGCTCTGGTTGCTGCGCGCCGTGGCCCTGCGCATCGAGCAGCAGGCCAATCCGCTGTGGCGGTTCGAGATCTATCACCGCCGGTTGTTGATTGCGCTGGCTTCGCTGGCGGTCGCGGGCTGGCTCGTGGCGGTCTCGGCGCTCTTTTTCTGGCTCGACCGCCAACCGCACAATCAGGTCGGCTGGTTCGACCTCGCGGCGCCCTGGCGCTGGACGGGTTTGCGCGCCAAGCGGGGCGACACGGCGGTGCTGGCGGCGCTGGATGAACTCAAGGCGCGGGACTTCACCTCCGCCTACTACAATCTTCGCGTCGGCCTCGACCGCTCCCCGGCGAATGTCGAGGGCCGCCTGGTGCTGGCGCGGTTGATCGCCGGCTCCGAACCCGCGCGGGCCATCGCCTTGGTGGAGGAGGGCCTGCCTTTTGCCGGTGGCAATCCCAAGTTGATCTCGGGCCTGCTCGCTTTTTATGCCACCTTCCAAATCCAGTCACATGGGCTGGAAGTGGTGGAAGGCCTGCTCCAGGCCGTCCGTCCGGACCCGCTGCCGCCCGAGACCCGGCGGATGCTGGAGCGGGCGCGCGTCGGTTTCCTGCTGCAGCTCGGGCGCTACCCCGAGGCCGAAGCGGCGTTTGCCGCCATCCCGCCGCCCCGGACTCCCGCCGAGCAGACCGCCGCGGCGATGCTGCAAACGGAGTTGTTGCTGCGCACGGGGCATGCGGCGGAAGCGAAGAATATTTTGGACCGGAACCTGGCCGCTCCTGCCGTTGAGCCGGCGGTCTGGCGGCAGGCCGTGGAGGTTGCCGTGGCCGTGGGTGATGCCGACGCGCTGCTTTCGGCGCTGCGCCACCTCAAGGCCGCGGCCCCCGAGGAGCCCGGCGTTTACCTGCTGGCGTTCCAGGCCTGGCATCGCCTGAAGCGGATGAGTTTCCAGGAGGCGGCGGAGCAGGAGTATTACCGGCTGTTCCAGCGCAGCGACGGCGCACTGCAGGCGTTGGCCGCGCTGGCGGTGACCCTGGACCTGCCGGACGTCGTTTCCCGGGTCAAGCAGGTGGCGGTCAACGCCCGGCTGAGTCCCTTTGCGTTTCAGGTCCACCAGACTGAGCTGGCCCTCCGACGCGGCGAAATCGAGGCCGCCACCCGGCTCCTGCGCAATTGGGAGAACAACATCGACACACTCAAGACGATCCAGCGCTTTCACCCCGAGTTCATCAAGCGACTGACCCGGGCGGCCTTTGCCGGCACGCCGGACCAAGTTACATTTCTGCTGGGCCACCTCACGGCGGCCCGCGGTCAGGCCGCGGTGTCCACTTACCAGCTGGCCGCCACCGTGCTGGAAAAATCCGGCAATGTAGCCGGCGCGGCTGAAGTGGCGCGGGCTGGATTGCAGGTTTATCCGCAAAGCGAGCCGTTCCTGGTGGCGCAGCGGCATCTGGCCGAAGTGGTGGCGTCCACCCCGGTCGCGGCCGCCGCCACGCCGGCCGAGCCCGCCGTGCGCGTGTTGCTCCTGCCGGCGACCGCAGGCGAGGCCCGCCAGCAGCTCGATGAACTCCTGCAGCAGGATTCCCTCGCGGCGGCCCGCGACCTGGCGCGGGCCATCCGCGCCCAGAAGCCGGCTTGGTTGCCGCTCATCGAGCGCGATCTGGCCGTGCGCGAAGTCGAGCTGGCCTACCTGACGCTCGACCAGATCGCCAGCCGCTCCGCGGCACGGGCGTATCTCGGCCGTTACCGCAACGAGGCCGACGTGTTGTCCTTGGTGACGGTGGTGTCGCAGCTGGCGGCCCGCAACCAGCTGGCCGACGCCCGGCTGTTGTATGACGAGATCAACGGCGCGGCGACCGCCACCGTGCGCGTGCAGCAGGCGCTGCGGGATCTCAAGCTGCTGGACGAGGCGACGCCCGATATCGGCACCCCCGCCGCGACCCTGGCGGCGCTGGACCGCAGCATCCTCGCCCAGGAATGGCCGCAGGGAGAGCGGTTATTAAAATTACTGCGCGACAAGCCGCCCGACTGGCTGGCCGCGGCCGAGCCGGAAGTGAAGGTGCGCGAGGTTCAGGTGCGTCTTGGCCTGGACCAGCGTCCGCTCGCGCTCACCGCCTTCAAGGAACTCGTCATCAAGGGCGGCGCACCGCGGAGCGCGGCTTTCAAGCTTGTGCGCGACCTGCTGGCCCGGGACGAAAATGTGCATGCGCTGCTGCTGGCGCGGGAGATCAGCCGGTTGCTGCCCGATGATCAGGCGGCGGTGCGATTGGTGAAGGAAGCCGAGGCGCCGCGTCCGGCCGGGCCCTGACTTATACCAACGTCCCTTAGGTTATAGACTTTAGATTGGAACGCCAGAGTTTACCTGATCGGCGAGCCAGCCGTGGATGAGTCCCGCGACTTTGGCGGGCTGGGTCCATTCGCGGGAGGCGGCGAAGAGGTGGTCTTCCAGCCG
>JANYAM010000208.1 GCA_025361365.1 Opitutus sp.
TCGCCGAGGAAGTTGAGCGAGAAGAGCGTCAGCGAGAAGATGCCGCCGGGGAAGACGAGCAGCCACCAGAACTCCTCCATCTTCTCGGCGCCGTCCTTGATGAGTGTGCCCCACGAACTCATGGGCGGCTGGACGCCGAGGCCGAGGAAGCTGAGGAACGCCTCGAGCAGCATCACGCCCGGGATGGTGAGCGTGGTGTAGACAATGATCGGGCCGAGCGCGTTGGGCAGCAGGTGGCGGAAAATGATGCGACGGTGTCCGAAGCCGAGCGCGCGGGCGGCCTCGATGAACTCCATTTTCTTCAGCGCCATGATCTGGCCGCGGACGATGCGCGCCATCGTCAGCCACTCTACCGCGCCGATGGCGACGAAGAGCAGGATGATGTTCCGGCCGAAGAAGACCATCAGCAGGATGACGAAGATCGTAAAGGGCAGCGCGTAGATGATGTCCACGAGGCGCATCATGACGGCGTCGGTCTTGCCGCCGACGTAGCCGGCGACGGCGCCGTAGACAACTCCGATGGTCAGCGCGACAAACGTGGCGCAGAGCCCGACGCCGAGCGAGATGCGGCCGCCATAGAGCAACCGCACGAGCAAATCGCGGCCGAGCGTGTCGGTGCCGAGCCAGTGCGCGCCCGACGGCGCGGTGGCACCGAGGTCGAGGTTCTGTTCCTGGTAGGTGGCTTGCAGGAACCACGGGCCGGCGACGCACAGCACCGCGAGCACGAGCAGCGTGATGCCGCCGATCAGGGCCAGCCGGTTCTTTTGCAACCGGTGCCAGGCATCGCGGCCGGGCGAGGAGCCTTGCTCGATGATCACGGGTGATGTGGCGGATGATTGCATCAAGACAAGGTCACCACGAAATACACCAAACACACGAAAGGAGGAAGAGGGGGGTGGTTTTCAATTTAGTGTATTTCGTGTGTTTCGTGGTGCTATCGCTCATTCGAATTTCAATTTCGGGTTGAGCCACACCTGCACCACGTCGACCACCAGGTTGCAGACCACGATCAGCGTCGCGTAGAGGATGACCGTGCCGAGCACGAGGGTGTAGTCGCGGCTGAACGCGCTGATGACGAACTGCCGGCCGAGGCCGGGGATCTGGAAGATCGTCTCAATGACGAACGAGCCGGTGAGGATGCCCGCGACGGCCGGGCCGAGGAAAGCGACGACCGGCAGCAGGCCGCCGCGCAGCGCGTGCCGCAGCACAATGCGCGTCTCCGAGGCGCCCTTCGCGCGGGCGGTGCGGATATAGTCCTGGTTCAGCACCTCGAGCAGGCCGCCGCGCGTCAGGCGCATCACGTAGGCGGCATAGACGAAACCCAGGGTGAGCCCCGGCAGGATGCGGTCGGTGGGGCCATACCACCCCGAGACGTTGAACCATTGCAGGTAGACGCCCAGGCAGAGGGCGAGCAGCGGACCGAGCACGAAGGTCGGCACACAGATGCCGATCATGCCCACCGCGCTGCAAACGTAGTCCAGCCAGGTGTTGTGCCGGACGGCGGCGAAGATGCCCAAGGGCAGGCCGAGGCTCAGGGCGACGAGGAGCGCCCAGCCGCCGAGCTCGAGCGAAACGGGCAGCGTCTGCCCGATGATCTCATTGACGGAACGGTTGGGATACTTGAACGACGGGCCGAGGTCGCCGCGCACGATGCGCCCGAGGTAGTTGGTGTATTGGCGCCACAGCGGCTGATCGAGGCCGTAGTGGGCCTCGAGGTTTTTCAGGATCTCGGGCGGGATGGCCCGGTCCGCGGTGAACGGCCCGCCCGGGACGAAGCGCACCATGAAGAACGTCGCCGTGATGATCACGAAGAGGACCGGGATGGTCTGCAGCAGGCGGCGGACGACGAAGCGGAACATTTCGGAGGACAGAGAACGGAAGACAGAGGGCGGAGGCCAGTCGGAAATCCGTTTCGAGGTGGGTCGGGCTTTATGCCCGACATTTGACGGCCGATGTCGGGGATAAACCCCGACCTACAAGAGGGCCCGACCTTCGCTCACTTGTTCTCCAGCCACACTCCCTGGTAGGGATGGATATCAAACAGATTGGGGAACCGGCCCCGCACCGCCGGATGCACGAGGTGGCGGCTGGTATCATGGAAGATCGGCGTCACCGGGGCGTCCCGCAGCAGAAGCTCCTCGGCTTCGCGATAACGGGCCAGCCGGTTCGGCTCGTTGAGCATCTGGGCGGCCGACAGGGCGAGGCGGTCATACGTGGGGCTGGCATACCCGGTGGTGTTCTGGCCGCCATCGCTGAGATACACGGTGAGAAAAGCGAAGGGGTCGGGGTAGTCGCCCACCCAGCTGGACCGCGCCAGCGCGTATTGTTTTCCGATCCGCTCCGCGAAGAACACCTTGCTGTCCTTCAGGGCGATGTCCACCGACACGCCGAGATTTTTCCGCCACTGTTGCTGCACGATCTCGGCGATTTCCCGGTGGAGCTGGCTGGTGTTGGTGGCCAGTTCGACCGCGGGGAAGCCTCGGCCTTCCGGGTAGCCGGCGGCGGCGAGCAGCCGGCGCGCCTCGGCGGGATCGAAGCGCACCGCGTCGCCCGCATAGTCGTAGCCCGCCCCCGGCGGCACGAAGGAACCGGCGGGTCGCATGCCGCTGCCGACCTGGCTGGCCACGATGCCCGCGCGGTCCAGCGCGAGGGAAAAGGCCCGGCGCACACGCGCGTCGGCGAACGGCGGGCGCGTGACATTAAAGACGTAGGCATAGGTGGCGAAGTTGGGCGCGACGACCAGCGGGCTGGAGGCTTGCGCCGCGTAGTCGCGCAATTTGCTGCCGGGGACATTCTCCGTGATATGCAACTGGCCGGAGCGAAAGGCGCGCTCCTCCGTGTCGGCATTATCGAGGCTGTGGAAATGGATTTCGGCCAACCGGACGCGGGCTGCGTCCCAGTAGAGCGGATTGCGCTTCACGATGATGGCCTGGCCCGGCTTCCAGTCGGCGAGGACAAAAGGCCCGTTGCCCACCAGCCGGCCGGCTTTGGACCAATCGGTGAAGGGCTGGTCGAATCGCCCGTATTTTTCCACGGTGGCGCGATGGACGGGATACCAGGACCAGTTGCCCAGCAGGAAGAGAAAATAGGGCGCCGGGTGGGTGAGCTCGATGCGCAGCGTGTGGTCGTCCAAGGCCCGGATCCCGACCGTCGAAAAATCCGGTGCCGCGGACGCCGTGAATTCCTTGGTCCCGCGGACGTCGTCATAATAATAGCGGAAGGGCGAAGCCAGTCCGGGGGAGAGGATCCGGCGCGCGCTGAAGACGAAATCCTGCGCGGTGACCGGGTCGCCGTTGGACCATTTCGCCGCGGCGCGGAGATGAAACGTGTAGGTGAGCCGGTCGGCGGAGATGTCCCAGCGCTCGGCCACGCCCGGGACCGGGTGGAGATCCTGCGGATCGTAGCCGACCAGGCCTTCATACACCGCCATCAGCGGATTGAAGTGGGATTGGAATTGCAGCATGTGCGGATCCAGGTCCTGCGGTTCCGTCGCGATGCCCTGATGCAGGATCTGCGTGCGGTTGCCGGCCTCGACCGCGGTCTCGTGCCGCGCGCAGCCTGCGGCGAACAGAAGACAGATGACCGGGAACAGAGGACAGAGCGGCAAGCGCGGCACGGAGGGCAGGGAAGCGCCCGGCGTGCCGGGTGGCAAAAGAAAACCCGGGCGATAAGGTGGGCGTTGATTTCCACATCGACGCCTGTCGCCGGTGTGAAAATCGACGCCCACCTATTCCAGTGTTGATGAATCGATCACCCACGGCCAGTCGGCTGTGTTCTGGCAGAGGCCTTTCACGACCGGGTTTTGCCGGATGTATTCCGCCTTGAGCTGCAACTCACGGGGACTGCGGATGCGATGATCGAAGAAGTTATCCTGCCAGAGCAGGCCAAGGCTCCGCGCCTGCCAGGCTTTCCAGCGCCCAACGACGGCGGTCATTCTTGATTCGGCAGGGAAGCTCAGCAGGGCATGCCAGTGGTCGGGCATGAGCAACATCACGTGGCAATACCACCTGGCTTGACGATGGTAGTATCGAGCAGACTCAAGCAATGATCCGGCAACCGTGGGTTCGGTGAGGAGGCGTGGATTGCCAGGCAAGATACGGGCCCGGATATGAAATATCGCGCTATCCCTGACCCAAGAGGGAGTGAAGTGATGAAGACGCCGGGTCGAGTCAGTGGTCATCGGTCGCGATGAACGCTGGCCCACGCGCTCTTGTCGCCGGTATGGAAACCGACGACCACCGGTCGGGCAAACTGGAAATTTGGTGGGCGTCGATCTCCATATCGACGCCGCTTGTCGCCGGTGTGGAAACCGGCGACCACTTTGTGGACAAGCTTACTTCTTCATCATCGCGTCGCGGCGGGCCTTGAACTCGTTGCCGGATTTCCACTCGGGCCAGGTGTCCCCGTTGGCGATGCGCCAGCCGACTTGTAGCAGGAACACAGTGTCCTGCGCCGCGCCCTCGAAACTCCAGTCCGGTTGCACCTCGTCGGTGACCTTGTGGTAGCGGTTGGCGATGTAGTCTTGGACGTTCTTCTCGGCGAAGTCGGCGGGTTTGCCGATATAGCTCCGGCCGTTCTTCGGGTAGTAGGAAGGCACGCCGACCTTCGCGAACTCGAAGTGGTCGCTGCGGTAATAGGAGCCGTTCTCGGGATGGGCCTCGGGCTTCATCTCGCGGCCCTGCGCGGCGGCGACGGCAATGCCGATGTCGTCGATGGTCGAGGCGCCGTAGCCGACGGTGGCCATGTCGCTCGTCGGGCCGAACTGGTTGGCGCCGTCCATGTTGATGTTCGCGAGGGTCTTCGTCAGCGGGTAGAGCGGATCGGAGGCGTAATAGTGCGAGCCGAGCAGGCCCTTCTCTTCCGCGGTGACGGAAAGGAAGAGGATGCTGCGCTTCGGGCGCTGGTCGGCGGGCAGCGACGTGTAGGCGCGGGCCAGCTCGAGCAGCACGGCGCACCCGGCGGCGCCGTTGAAAATCTGGTCGCCGGTCAGGCGGTTGTCGCGGCCGAGGTGGTCCCAATGCGCGGTGTAGATCACGTATTCATCGCGCAGCTTAGGGTCGGAGCCGGGCAGGAGGGCGACGACATTCTTCGAGGCGACGGGGCGCAGGATGCTGGCGATGGCGAACGACGCCCTGGCGCCGAGCATGATGGGCTGGAAGTCGCGGCGCACAGCGGCGGCCTTGGCGCGGTCGTAGTCCTTGCCGGCGGCGGCGAAGACCTTGCGCGCGGCGTCGAGCGTGAGCCAGCCCTCCATGGCGACGTGGCCGGCGTTCTTGTCCGGCGTGCTGATCTCGAAGTTTTCGCGGCTGCGGCTGCCGACGATGACGCCGAACGGATACGCGGCGGGGCCGGTCTCGTGGACGATGAGGCAGGCGACGGCGCCCTTGGCGGCGGCGATCTCGTATTTGTAGGTCCAGCGGCCGTAGTAGGTCATGGCCTTGCCGCCAAAAACCTTCGGGTCGAGCTGGCCGTCCGCGCCGAGTACCGGCGGGTCGTTGATGAGCATGACCACCGTCTTGCCCTTCACGTCGACGCCCTTGTAGTCGTCCCAACCGAACTCCGGGGCAACGACGCCGTAGCCGACGAAGACCACGTCGGTGTCCTTCGCCTCGACGTGCGGGGTGACGCGGCTGGTGGGGCCGACGAACTCGTTGACGTTTTCCAGTGCGAGCGTGTGGCCGTCGATGCTGAAGGAGAGCGCGGGGGTCGAGGTGATGCCGACCAGCGGCACGTTCTGGATGTAGGTGCCGTCGGGGTTGCCCGGCTGCAGGCCGAGCTTCTTGAATTCCTGAATCAGGTAGGCGACGGTCTTCTCCTCGCCCGGCGAGCCGGGGGCGCGGCCCTCGAACTCGTCCGACGAGAGGACCTTGGTGTGCGCGAGGATGTTCGCGGCGGAGATGGCGGGCGTGGGATCCGCGGCCAGTGCCGCGGTCGCCGCGCCGAGGAAGGAAACTAACAGCAGCTTGATTTTCATAGGGGAGAGACCGGCAAATTTGCGCGGCCGGTGCCGCGAGGCGAGCGCGGAGTTGCCCAAGCGGCTACTCGACGGACAAACCGCCATAATACCGCGTCCAGAGCCGGTCGGCCTGCCAGCCACGCACGCGCGGCGCCACGAGGAAGTTCTGGGCGTTGAAATACAACGGGATGACCGGCAGGTCGGTGAGCAGCAGATCCTCCGCGCGTTGGTAAGCGGCATTCCGCGCTGCCGGGTCGCCTAGGGTCCCGGCCGCGGCGACCAGCCGGTCGAACTCTGCGTTTCGCCAGTGCGGGTAGTTGAGCGGGTGGCCGCTGGTCAGCTGGGTGAACAGGTCCGAGGCGCCGTCGTAGTCGGGGATGGCGGTCATGAAGGCGATTGAGAAGTCGCCGCCCGCCATCGCGGTGAGGTGCGTGCGGGCCTCGCGCGGGGCGAGCGTGACCTCGATGCCGAGCTCGCGGTGCCACATCTGCTGGATGGCCTCAAGCGGCGCGGGGTTGATGGGCCAGGAGGCCAGCTCGAGCTTGGGGAAGCCGCGGCCTTCCGGGAAGCCGGCGGTAGCCAGCAGGCGCCGCGCCTCCGCGACGTTTTCCTTGATCATCGCCGACGGGGCATAGCCACCGAGGCCGGCGGGCACGAAGTTGAACGCGGGCGAGCCGGTGAGCAGCACCTTGTCCACCAGCGCGGTGCGATCGAGGGCGAGCGCCAGCGCGCGACGCACGCGAACATCGTCGAGCGGCGGGCGCGTCGTGTTCAGCACGAGGTAACGCGTCTCAAACAGCGGCACGGTGTGCAGGACGGGCGGCTCGACGGTGCGGTAGCCCGCGACCTTGGTGACCGGCACCGCCATCGTCACGTCGAGCTGCCCGGCGCGGAAGGCGCGCTCCTCGGTGTCGCCGTTGTCCATGGCGAGGAAGCGGATCTCGTCCACCTTCACCGCGGCGGCGTTCCCATAGTGCGGATTTTTCCGGACGATGATGTGCTGGTGGGGTTTCCATTCGACCAGCGTGAAGGGGCCATTGCTCACATAGCCAGTCGCGCTTTCCGGGGAGATGCCAAGGCAAGCCACAGTGTCCTTATGCGCAGGAATCCAAGGGCCGCTTGCCACAATGGAGGGAAAATCGGCAAAGGCATTCTCTAGGGTCAGAATTAATGTACGAGGATCGGATGAAGATACGCCAACTTCATCAAATGACGGTGACTTTCCTTCATAGAATTTACGCGCATTGCGCAACGAGAAGAAAAGCGCCGCCTTGGGTGCGGCCGCGTTGGGCGTCAGAATACGCCAAATGGCATCGCGAAAATTATTTGCTGTGACCGGATCGCCGTTGGACCACCTCGCTTCGGGGCGAAGATGGAAAGTGTAGGTCAATGCATCAGGCGAGACTTCCCACTTCTCCGCGACGCCCGGCAGCGGCGCGCCACCGGCGGGATTAGGCACGAGCAAACCTTCGCCGAGCGCGCGGATGATGAAGAACTCATCGGGCAGAGTGGCGAGCTGCGGGTCGAGCGTGGCGGGTTCGTTGCGCTGGCTGATGCGCAGCACGCTGGAGGCGGGCGTCGGCGGCTCGCGTTTCAAGCAGCCGGAATTAATGGCCGCAAAGAGGCACAAAAGGGCGCAAAAAAAGGAAACACCGGAGGTTGTCATCCTGAGCGCAGCGAAGGATCCAGTTGATCGAGTATCAAGAGAGTGTCGCATGACTGGATCCTTCGCTGCGCTCAGGATGACAGAAATTGGCTACTTGGCAGCCTCCAGCCAGACATAGCGGAAATCCGAGTGGTCCGTCGGGGTGGGCTCCCAGCCCTTGACGGACGGGGAGAGGTAATAGACGTGGGTGTTGAAATAGATCGGGATGATCGGCGCGGATTCGAGGACGAGGGTTTCGGCTTCCGCGAGGACGGCGGCGCGGGCCGCGGGGTCGGCCAGGGTGTTGGCGCGGTTGGACAGGGCGTCGTAGGCCGGGTCGGACCAGCCGGTGTGGTTGTTGCCGGAGTCGCTGCGCCACAGATCGAGGAAGGTCGTGGCGTCGAGGTAGTCGGCGGTCCAGCTGCCGAGGAGGACCTGGTAGTCGCCATTGCGCCGGCTGGCGAAGACGCTCTTGTATTCCTGGTTCACGAGGCGCACGTCGATCCCGAGGTCGCGGTGCCACATCTGCTGGATGGCCTCGGCGACGAGACGGAGAATCTCGGAGTTGTTGTAGAGGATCTCTATGGGCGGCAGGCCCGCGCCGTTCGTGTGGCCGGCCTCGGCCAGGAGCTGACGGGCGGCGGCCGGGTCGTAGCGCTGGCCGGCGGGCGGCGTGTAACCTTTGAGCAGCGGCGGCACGAAGGTCGGTGCGGGCCGGCGGCCGCCCGGGAGGATTTTGTTCGCGATGGTGTCGCGGTCCACGGCCAGCGCGAGCGCGCGGCGCACGCGCGCGTCGCCGAGCGGCGCCTTGCGGACGTTGAGGCGGAAGAAATACGTCTCCATGTTGAGGTCGATCCGGAGCGCGGGATTGTGGTCGCGCTGCGCGGGCAGGACCTTGGAGAGGGGGAGCGCGTAGGTGGCGTGGAGCTGGCCCGAGCGGAAGGCGCGCTCCTCGGCGTCGATGCTGTCGGTCGGATAGAAATGGATCGCATTGAGCCGCACGCGGTCGCGGTCGTAGTAGGTGGGGGATTTCTCGACGACGACACGCTGCTGCGTGGTCCACTCCTTCAGCACAAAGGCGCCGCTCGACACGAGTTTGCCGGGGCGTGTCCAAGGAGTGCCGCGGTGGTAGGGATCGCCGACGGCGGCGATGGCGCGGACGTTGACCGGGCGCCAGCAGGAGTTGAGGAGGGCCTGGAGGAAATAGGGTGCCGGGTGCGTGAGCGTGACGACGAGGGTGTGCGGATCGCGCGCGACGGCGGCGACCGTGGAGAAGTCCGTTGTCTGGCCCCGGTGGAAAGCCTCGGCGCCGCGGATCAGGTAGAGGAAGTAGGCGTAGTCGGCCGCCAGGGTCGGGGTGAGGATGCGTTTCCACGACTCCACGCAGTCCTGCGCCGTGAGGGCTGAACCATCGCTCCACTTCGCATCCGGGCGGAGGTGAAAAGTGTAGGTCATGCCGTCGCTCGAAATTTCCCAACTTGCGGCGAGCGCGGGCACCGGGGCGAGCGTGCCGGGTTCGAAGCTCACCAGCGGATCGAACAGGGCCTGCACCAGCTTGGCTTCACCCAGGCCGGTGACGGTGTGCGGGTCGAGATCGGAAGGCTCGGAGCCGATGCTGATATGGAAGATGCCCTCGCGGTTGCCCTGCTCGACGAGCGATTCGCGTTTCTTGCAGCCCGGATTGATGGCCACAAAAAGGCACAAAATGGCGCAAAAAAATACTCCGAATACAGGAAGACCGTTGGTCTGCTTTTCGTGCATTTTTGTGCCTCTTCGTGGCTAAACTTTCTGAATCAAGGCAACGGCGTGGGCCGCGATGGCGAGGCCGCGGCCGATGTCATCGGCGCCCTCGTTGGTCGTGGCCTTCAGGCCGATGGCGTCCACGGGCAGGCCGGTGGACTTGGCGAGGATCGCCTTCATCTCGGCAAGGCGCGGGGCGATCTTCGGTTTCTCGGCGATGAGAGTGGCATCGATATTGACGGGCACCCAGCCGCGCGCGCGAAGGGCGGCTACGACCCGCTGCAGCAGCACCTGCGAGTCGGCGTCCTTGAACGCTGGATCCGTGTTGGGAAACTGGTGGCCGATGTCGGGCAGGCCGGCGGCACCGAGCAGGGCGTCGCAGATCGCGTGAGTCAGCGCGTCGGCGTCGGAATGGCCGTCGAGGCCGAACGCCGCATCGAACTTCACACCGCCGAGCACGAGCGGCCGGCCCGCGGCCGTGCGGTGGATATCGTAGCCGTGGCCGATGCGGAGGGCGGTCATGAGGGCAGGGACACGTCCTCGGGCTCCGCATGGGCCAGCAGGAATTCGAGGTAGGCGAGATCGGCCGGCGTGGTGAGCTTCGGGTTCGGGTGCGGGTTCTCGAGCAACGCGATGGGGTGCTTGAGCAGTTCGACCGCCGCGGCGTCGTCAGTGATCGTGAGTTTCCGCTTGGCGACGGCGGCGTAGGCGCGGCAGATGAGCTTGCGCGAGAAAACCTGCGGGGTCTCCATCGCCCAAAGATGTTTCCGGTCGAGCGTGCGCAGGCGGCCCTCGCCGCGGTGCTCCTTGATGGTGTCGGTCACGCGGTGCGCCAGCACGACGGCATTCTCGCGCCGGACGATCTTGTGCAACGCGACCAGCTGCTCGACGCGGACTAGCGGCCGGGCGCAGTCGTGGATGAAAACATAGCCGACGTCGTCGGGCAGCTCGGCGAGCGCGGCCGCCACGGAATCCTGGCGCTGGTCGCCGCCGGGCACGAACAGCGTCGGGGTCGGCGCATAGGCGGACAGCTCGACCATCTGCTGCTGGTCGCGGTAGGTGACGATGAAGGTGTCGATGACGCCGCTGCGGTAGAAGGTGGCGGCGGTGTGGGCGAAGACCGGCTTGCCGCCGAGGGGCGCGAGAATCTTGTCGGGCACGGCGCCGTCCATGCGGCGACTGCTGCCGGCGGCGAGGAGGATGGCGGCGGTGCGGCTCATGGGAGAAAGCAGGGAGCGGGGAGCATGGCGCTAGGAGCCGGCCAGCTCCGCGAGGATGCTGCGGGCGGCGGCCGCGCGATCGGCGGCCTGCAGGATCGGGCGGCCGACGACAATGTAGGAGGAGCCGGCGCGCGCGGCGTCGGCGGGGGTCATGACGCGCTTCTGGTCGTCGCTGCCGGCCTCGCTGGCCGGGCGGATGCCGGGCGTGACGAGTTGCACGTCGGTCGGGAGCCTGGAGCGGAGCAACTGGACCTCGAGCGGCGAGCAGACGAGGCCGCGCAAGCCGGAATCGGCGGCGAGTTGGCCGAGGCGGGCGACCTGGTCGGCAGACGCGGCGGCGACGCCGATCTCATTCAGGCCGGCGGAATCCATCGAGGTGAGGACGGTGACGCCGAGCAGGAGAAGGTTGGGATTGGTTTTCTGCTGGGCGGCCTTGGCGGCGCGCATCATCTCGCCGCCGCCGGCGGTGTGCAGGGTGAGCATCTGGATCGGCAGCGGACCCAGCGACTCGACGGCCTTGGCCACGGTGTTGGGGATGTCGTGCAGTTTCAGGTCGAGGAAGATGTTGAAACCCATCCCGGCGACCTCACGCACATAGTCGGGACCATAGGCGGTGAACATCTGCAGGCCGATCTTCACCCAGCGGAGCTGGCCGCGCAACTGGCGGAGAATCGGCGCGGCGGCTTCGCGCGTGGGGACATCGAGGGCCAAAATTAGGTCGCAAGCCATGGAAGGGGACGGATAACGTGGGGGGAAACCGTGACCTCCGCCATGCTTTTTTGTGCGTCGTGAACCCCGTCACCGAGTTTTCACCCGCCAAGCTCAACCTCTTCCTCGCCGTCACCGGACAGCGGGCGGACGGCTTCCATGACCTGGTGTCGGTCGCGGCGCCGCTGGATTTTGGCGACGAGTTAAAAGCCCGGAGCAGGGAGCAGGGAGCAGGGAGCCAGTTCACCCTGACCTGCGACGATCCGGCGGTCCCGGTGGACGGTTCGAATCTCATCCTGAAGGCGGCGCAGGCGTTTCTCGCGGCGACCGGCTGGCCGGGCGGGGCGGATTTCTCCCTGACGAAGCGGATCCCAATCGGCGCCGGGCTCGGCGGCGGCAGCAGCAACGCCGTCGCGGCCCTGCGTGCGTTGAACCAACTGTCGGGCGGCGCGCTGACCGCGCCCAAGCTGGCCGAAGTCGCGGCGACACTCGGCTCGGATTGCCCGCTGTTTCTGGCCAACGCGCCGGTCGTCATGCGCGGCCGGGGCGAGCGCCTCGAGGCGCTGCCCGCCGCGGCGGCTGCGCGGCTGCGCGGCCGCCGGGTGCTGCTCTTCAAGCCGTCGTTTGGCATCAGCACGCCCTGGGCTTATGGTCGCATGGCCGCCGGAAAACCCGCGCACTACCGGCCGGCGGCGGAGGCCGAGGCGGCGCTGGCGGCGTGGCTCCAGGGGGCGGCCCCCGCCGAGGAACTCCTGGCCAATAACATGGAGGGCGTGGCCTTCGCGAAGTTCATCGCCCTGCCGGTGCTGCAGGCGAAGCTGGCGCGCGAATTTGGTGTGGCGGCCCACCTGAGCGGCAGCGGCAGCGCCTGCTTCGCGCTGTTGCGTGACGATTCGGCGACGGCCCCGTTGATCGCCGCCATCCGGGCGGCCTGGGGTCCGCGGTGTTTCGTGCAGGAGGCCCGGCTGGCCTAGTTCCGCATTGACCGCATGGCACGGCGGTTGGTTAATCTGCGCAGCCTTTCCGCCCATGGAGCCCACTGCCAAAAGCGAAATCACCATCCAGGGCATCGCCGCATCCCGCGGCATCGCCTATGGCCAGGTGTTTCTCTACCTGCAGAGCGAACTGGAGATCCCGCAATACACGGTGGATCCCGACAAGCGGGTGGCGGAGGTCGCGCGCTTCGAGCAGGCGCTGCTGGTCACGCGGCAGCAGATTTCGCAGATCCAGGAGCAGGTGACGAAGAACCTCGGCGCGGAGGAGGCGCTGATCTTCGACGCGCACCAGATGGTGCTCGAGGACCAGGCGCTCATTGGCGAGACCATCCGTGATTTCCAGAAGTCCGGGCTGAACATCGAGACGTGCTTCAACGCCGTCGCCCAGCGCTACATCCAGGCGTTCGCCGAGATCGACGACGAATACCTCCGCGAGCGCGCCGCCGACATCAAGGACGTGGCCAAGCGCGTGCTCCACGTGCTGCTCGGCCAGTCGGCCATGAGCCTCACCGAGCTGGTGGAAAAGCGCATCATCGTGGCGCAGGACATCTCGCCCTCCGAGGCCGCCGGCATCGACCGCAGCGCCGCGCTGGGTATCGTGACCGACGCCGGCAGCCGCACCAGCCACGCCGTCATCGTCGCCCGGTCGATGAAGATCCCGGCCGTGGTCGGCACCAACAACCTCACGACCAAGCTCAAGAACGGCGACTGGGTGATGGTCGATGGCTACGAGGGCTGCGTCATCATCAACCCGACCGAGCAGACGCTTTTCCGCTACGGCAAGATCCAGAAGGCCAAACAGTCGTTCGAGACGCGCCTGATGTCCGTCAACGAGCTGGCTGCCGAGACGCTCGACGGCGTGGCGGTGTCGCTCCGCGCCAACATCGAGAAGCCCGACGAGGTCGCCCTCGTGCAGCAATACCGCGCGGCCGGCGTCGGCCTCTACCGCACGGAGTTCCTCTTTCTCAGCGCCACGAAGATTCCGACCGAGGAGCAGCAGTATGCGGCCTACCGGGAGATCGTCGCCGGCCTGGCGCCGGCGCCCGTGACGATCCGCACGCTCGACGTCGGCGGCGACAAGCCGCTGCCCGGCGACCCGCACCTCATCGGGCCGGAGGCGAACCCCTTCCTCGGTTTCCGCGCGATCCGCATGTGCCTGGAGAACCCGGCCATGTTCAAGAACCAGCTCCGCGCCATCCTGCGCGCCAGCGCGCACGGCAAGGTCGAGCTGATGTATCCCATGATCAGCGGCCCGGAGGAGCTCGACCGCGCCAACGCGCTGCTGGCCGAGGCGCGGGCCGAGTTGAAGGAGAAGGGCCAGGCCTTCGACGAGCAGATGACCGTCGGCGCCATGATCGAGATCCCCAGCGCCGCCATCGCCGGCGACCTGCTGGCGGGCCGGTGCGACTTCTTCAGCATCGGCACCAACGACCTGATCCAATACCTGCTGGCGATCGACCGCGGCAACAGCCGCATCGCCCACCTCTATGACCCGACGCACCCCGCGGTGCTGCGCACGCTCAAGCAGATCGTGGACACCGGCCACGCGCACAAGCTGAAGGTCAGCGTCTGCGGCGAATTGGCCGGCGACTCCATCTACGTGCCGCTGCTGCTCGGCCTCGGCGTGGACGAGCTGAGCATGACGCCCACGCTGCTGCCGTCCGTGAAATTCATCGTGCGCGCGATGAAGATGAGCGACGCCAAGGCCCTCGCCGTCGAGGCGCTGAAGCAGACCGACCCACGGAAAACCTACGCGCTGGTCGAGGCGTTCTACAACGAGCGCGTGAAGTCGGAGTGAGTCCATAAGGTGGAACCCGACCTCCGGGCGGGTTTTCAGGACTCACGCAATCCAACCCGTCCGGAGGCCGGGTTCCACCCCGGCAAACAAACCAGTTGCGCCGGCTGGCTTTCTGCTCCCAGTGGAGTTCTCCATGGCGCCGCCCACTCCCGATTCGCCGAAGTTTGATGTCACCGTGCGGGTGGGGTGCAGCCTGGCCTACGAGGTCACCGGGTCGGCCATGCTGTTGCTGAACCTGCGGCCGATCGCGAACCGCAACCACGCCATCGTTTTCGAGGCGTTCACCGCCGGCGACAACCTGCCGGTCGAGAAATTCACCGACAGCCACGGCAACCAGGTGGCGCGCGTGAAGCTCGCGCCCGGCCGCAACCTCTTCCGGCACGACGCCATCGTCCGCGTGTCCTCGCAGCCCGACAATCACGACCTGACCGACCGCACGCCGCACCTGCCCGCCGACCTGCCGCCCGCCGTGCTGCGCTACACGCTGCCCAGCCGCTACGCGGACTCGGACAAGCTCGGTAATTTCGCCTGGGAGAAGTTCGGCACCGTCGAGCATGGCTGGCCGCGCGTGCAGGCCATCAGCCAGTGGCTGCACGATAACATCGAATATCGCTACATGTCCGGCCGCCCCGACCTGTCGGCGTGGGACGTCCTGCAGCGCGGTTACGGCGTGTGCCGGGACTTCGCGCACCTGGCGGTGGCGTTGAGCCGCAGTTTCAACCTCCCGGCGCGTTACGTGACGGGCCACCTGCCGGACATCGGTTGCCCCGACCCGGAGGGCCACATGGATTTCCACGCCTACGCCGAGGTGTATCTCGGCGGCGAGTGGCACACGACCGACGCGCGTTTCCACGTGCCGCGCATCGGCCGGATCAAGGTGGCTTGTGGGCAGGACGCGGTGGACGGGGCGTTCTCGACGATCTACGGCGGGGCGACGCTGAGTTACTTTGAGGTCTGGGCCTACCAGGTGGCGCGCGGCACGGTCGGCGTCGGCGATCCGGTGGATTTCACCAAGCGCCTCGACAATTCGTGGACGGTGCGGACGGATCCGGTCTGATTTTACCGCAGAGAACGCAGGGAGCGCAAAAACTGGCTCCTGTTTTCTTTGTGTTCCCTGCGTTCCTTGCGGTTAAAATTATTCCGGGCATCAAGTGGCGGGGGTCGCAGATGATGCAGGCTGGTTCCGGACCTGCATATAATCAGCCGAAGCGGTTCGCGGGCGAACCAGTTGGCCGCGTGCGCAGTTGGTGGCGTCGATATACTTCGTGTTTGGCGCCGATCGTAAATAAACCGACTGACCCATGAGAGACGAATACCTGTATGCGGCCGCCAAGATCATCAACGACCCCTACATTCTGGTGAATGTGGTGTCGCGCCGCGTGAAGCAGCTCCGCCGGGGCAGCCGCCCGCTGGTGGAATCGCTCGAGAAGCTCGCCCCTGAGGACATCGCCCTCCGCGAGATCATGGAAGGCCGGATCAGCTACGAGCTCGGACCGATCGGCTCGAAGTAATCGATTTGTGGGTCAGCGAGCTCGCTCGCGCCCGACCTGCGCCTGCCACCAGGCCGTCTACTTTCACTCGACCCGGAAGACTTCGGCGCGGAATTCGTTCGTGCCGAGCACGCCAGCCGCGATCTCCGCGGTGCCGTCCAGACTGGCGACCCGCGCGCGTAGCGTCATCAACTGCCCGGGTAACAACGGCTCGATCGGGCCGTAGAACTGGGCGAAGCTGAAGCTGGTCGACTTGCTGGGCGTGGAGCACGCGTCCCCGCGGGCGATCTGGGCCTCGCGTTGCGTGGCCTGGCCGTGCGGGCCGGTGATCTCCTTGGTGATGACGAAACGGATGCGGGCCCGCTCGTCGGAGAACTCGATCATCGGGAAGGTCAGGCCGAGCTTGAGGAGGATGCAGCGGCCGGAGAGGTCGTCGGGAAAGAGCGAGTGGTCCCAAACGAGCTCGAAGCCCGGGATGAGCACGCCCGGCCGGTCCAGGCCGTGGCGCTCGTTCACGCGGACGACGTCGGCCGTGTTGCTATGCGAGAAGTCGAGGAAGAGGGGCGTGGGGTTGGCGTAGGGCATGGGGTATTATTTGGCGGTTTCCTTCAGGCGTTCGCCGGCGAGCTTGAACCAGCGCTGCTCGGCGCGCCGCCAGCCGCGGCCGGCGCGGCGGAAGCGTTTGCGGATGTCCTCCCAGATCGCGCGGGCTTCGGCAACATTTCCCGATTGTTGCAGCGACACAGCGAGGAAATAGCGCGGCTGCTCACCCAGCAGGACAGATTCAATGTCGCGGAGGATGGGCTGGGCCTCGGCGTGGCGGCCGGCCTGGACCAGCGCCCAGCCGCCGAGGAACGCGACCTCGTTGCCCAGCATCCGGTCCGCCTCGACCCTGACCTGGGCGAGCGCGGCGAGGGCCTCGTTGAACTTGCCGGCCTCGAGTTCGTAGCGCGCCACGTTGGCCAGCGTGTGCGGGTCGTCGCGGAAGGCGCCGCGCAGGCACTCCTCGGCTACGGTGCAGGCTTCGGCGGTTTTTCCACTCGCGAGCAGCTCGGCGGCGAGCTTGAGGCGCAGCTTGACGGTGTCGGACTCCTCGAGCTCAGCGCGCAGGTCGCGGATACGCCAGGCGCGGGGTTTCCAAAGGGTGAAGCCGTCGCTGCCGATCGAAGTATCGGGCAGGAGTTCAATGAAGATGTAGGCCAGGCCGCCGATGACTGGGGCGGCGAGCAGGATCCAGAACCACCAGTAGGGACGCCCGGTCTTGAAGACGTGGACGACCAGCGCGAGCTGGACCAGCCAGAGGAACTTGGCGATGACACCGAAAACCGACCAGTCGGAGAGGATGGACTCGATCATCGGAGAAGGGAGCGGAGAGCGCGGGTCAGCGGCCGCCCTTCACGCCGCTGGCGAGCAGGGTTTCGAAATGGGGTTCGTTCGCCTCGCGGGAAACGACCTCGACCTCGGCCTTGGTGAAGCCGGCTTTCTTCAGGAAGCCGTGGAGGGCGCTCTCCTTGAAGCCAAGCCAAAGGTCGCCGAACTGCTCGTGGGCCTTCTCATAGTTGTGCTCGTTGAGATCGAGGATGAGCACCTGGCCGCCGGGTTTGAGGATGCGGAAGGCCTCGTTGACGGCGGTCTGCGGATGGTTGGCGTGGTGGAGCGCCTGCGAAAGGATGGCGAGGTCGACGGACTTGTCGGGCAGCGGCACCGCCTCAATGTCGCCGAGCTTGTAGGTGAGGTTGGCCAGGCCGTTCTTCTTGGCCAGCTCGGTGCCGACCTCGACCATGCGCTCGGAATTGTCGATGCACCAAACGCGTTCGGCGCGGTGGGCGATGAGCTGGGAGATGAGGCCCTCGCCGGCGCCGAGGTCGGCCACGGTGATAGCCGGCACCAGCCGGAGCGCGAGGTGGCCGATGGCTTCCCACGAGCGGCCGGGGCAGTAGTTTTTCCCGAGCTTGCCGGCGATGAGGTTGAAATATTGCTCGGAGACCCGGCGGCGCTTCTGCAGGACGCGGTCGAGGCTGTCGCGATCCTCGCCCGACTCGGGCAGCTCGGCGACGGAGTCGCAGGCGGCGCGGAGCAGCGCGAGCTGCTTGGGCGCGAGGGTGGCGCGCAGCGAATAGAAGGCCTTCTTGCCCTCGCGGCGGTCGCTGACGAAGCCCGCCTGCCGCAGCAGGGCGAGCTGGGAGGAGATGCGGGACTGGGCCATGCCGAGGATTTCCTGGAGCTCGGCGACGGACAGTTCTTCTTTCAGCAGGAGCGCCAGCAGGCGCAGCCGCGTGGAATCGGACAGAATCTTCAGGTGGTCCCAGGAGGAGTTCACGACGGGAGAGTTACTGGAGGGAAAGGCGGGGGTAGGCAAGGGTGGAGGGCCCAGCTCCTGCTGGGCCGGTGCGTGCGGAGATGGCATCGCATTCGCGGCCCAGCTGGAGCTGGGCCCTCCATAAAACAAAAAGGCCGCGCTTTTGGCGCGGCCTGAGGTGAGGGAATACCGCCTTACTTGGCGTCGACGAAGCGGGTGATGCCGGCGATCTGGAACTCTTGGTGGGTGGTGCCGATCTTGAGCTTCACGTGTTCGCCGACCTTCTTGCCCATGAGGGCCTGGCCGAGCGGGGTCTTGTAGGCGATGCGGTGGGCGTCCGGGTCGCTGTCCCACGCGCCGAGCACGGAGTAGCGGACGGCCTTGCCGTTGGCGACATCGCGCAGGTCGACGATGGTGCCGACGCTGATCGAGTCGGTGCTGGCCTCGGAGAAGTCGGTGATGCGGGCGCGGGCGAGATCGCGCTCGAGCTGCGCTTTCTGGCCCATGAGGACGCCCTGGTCCTGCTTGGCCATCTTGAACTCGGAGTTTTCCTTAAGATCGCCGTGCTCGCGGGCGACGGAGATGGCCTTGGAATTCTCGGGGATACGCTTGGAGACGATCTCCTCGTATTCGATGCGCTTCTTCTCGTAGCTCTCGCGCGAGACGAGGAACTGCTCGTCCTTGGTCTCGGACTCGCCGGAGACGAGGGACTGGAGGGAGGGGAAGAGCTTGATGAAGCGGGCGAGCAGAGACTTCTTGGTCAGCTCCTCGAAGCCCTGGTTGAGCAGGAGGCTGTTGCCGAGGTCGCGAGCGGTCTCGGTGTCGGCGGAGGCGAGGAGGTCGGAGATGAGGTCGGCGTCGTCGCTCAGGGCCTCGCCCAGCGGGATGCGGCGGGTGCCGGCGGACTGGAGGGCCTCATAGTCGATGGCGAAGAAGATGGCGCCGAGAAGGCGCGGCGTGATGAGCTCGTTGAGGAGCTTGGAGAACTTCTTCGAGTGGCGGTTCTTGATGATCCACAGGAGGACCGGGGCGCGGAGGTTCTGCTCGGTCTTCCAGCGCTTGAGCGCGGCGGCGAGCTCGTCGGCCTGGCCGTTCTCCATCAGGAAATTGATGCACTCGGTGGTGAACTTACCCTGCGAGGTCTTGAGGAGGGCGAACACGATCTCGCGCCACTCGAGCGGGTGCGTCTCCTTGACGAGGTCGAGGAAGCGGGACTGGAAGTGGACCGGGATCTTCTCGGCGATGGCGGTGAGCCCGCGGACTTCCTTGATGAGCTCAGACTGGGTCGGGGCCTGGCCGGAGTTGTCGTGGCCGAGGATCTTGGCGAGCTCGTCGCGGACGAAGGCGCCGTAGAGGCGCTCGGAGGCGTCGAGCTGGTTGCTGTCGCGCACGGCCTCGGTGATGCCGGAGAGGACGGTGGCGAGGGAGGACTTCGACTCTTCCTTGATGGAGGCGGCGAGAAGATCCTCCGCGAGCGAGATGCGGCGGCGGGCGGAACGGGTGTTGGCGAACTCCTCGAGGATCTCCGTCTCGGCGGACACGGGCTCATCGCGGACGATATAGGCCTCGGTCTTCTTAAGCGGGACGCCGACGCGCGGGTCCTTGACCAGCTGCTTCTTGACGTTGGACCACCAGCGCTTGAATTTTTCCTCGCCCACGACCTGGGTCAGGACGATCTCGAGCTCGATGGCGCTGGCGGCCTTGCCCGGGTAGGCGGAAAGGGTGTCGATGACCAGCTGGACCGGGTCATCCTCCATGAGCTCCTTGACCTTGGCGGCGTCGGTCTCCTTGCGCGCCAGAATGTGCTTGGCCGGAAGGACCTCCATGCTCGTGACGCAGAACACGGGGTCCATGCGGTGGGCTTTCTTGCCCTTAAAATCGATGACCAGCTTCGAGTCGGACTCGTCGAACGACTTGATCTGGCCGAAGCCCCAGCTGCGGTGCACGACGTAAGCGCCGGGTTCCATCGCCTCCAGTTTGGCTTTGGACGCCTTGAGGGCGGGGTGCTTGCTGACGATCGCGGAGATGGCTTCAGAATTCATAATTGCGTATCTAGTCGGTGAACCGATTAGTTGAGTGGATAATGGCGGAAGATGTCAAACAGGGTTTGGAAAAAGCCTCCGGTGCCTCGAAACCTACCTTCGGCGGCTGGGAAGCCGCGGTCGGCCTGACCGAGCGCTGGCTGGCGCGCTCTGAGCGCGTGGACACGCTGCTGGAAGGACTTCCATCAGCCCTGACCGGCCAGGAACGGGCCCGGGCCCAGCAACTTTTTTATGGCGTGGTCCGCTGGTCGAGCCGCTTGGAAGCCGCGCTGGCCGGCCTGATGGCCCGTCCGCCGCGCACCAAGGTGAAGGCCGTGCTCGTCGTGGCCGGTTTTGAGCTGTTGGAGCTGGGAGCAGGGAGCAAGGAGCGGGGAGAAGGTGGCGTGGCCAAGGTCATCCACCACGCCGTGGAGAAAGCCAAGACGGTCTGCAGCGCCAAGGAGGCGGGTTTGGTCAACGCCGTCGCCCGCAAGCTCGCGTTGCGCCTGGCTGAGCCGCCCGTCGACGCCGCCACCGAGTTCGCCCATCCCGAGTGGCTGGTCGCGCGTTGGACGCAGCAGTTCGGCGCGGTCACGACCCGGAAACTTCTGGAATGGAACCAGCAGCCCGCGCCGGTCTACGCGCGCTGGCGGATTGAGGCGCCGGTGCCCGGGTTCCTCGCACCGACCAAGTGGAAGGATTTTTATGAAGTGAAGCCGGGCAAGTGGGACGAGATCCGCCGGTTGGCCAACGAAGGCGCCCTCTATGTGCAGGATCCGTCCACGCGCCTGTGCATCGGCCTGCTCGCGCCGCAGCTGGGCGAGATCATCCTCGACGCCTGCGCGGCGCCGGGCGGCAAGAGCCTCTTCATCGCCGACACCATGAAGTCCGGCAAGGTCGTGGCGCTCGACGAACCCGGCGAGCCGGGCAAGGTGGACATCCGCCTCGTGCGGCTGAAGGAAAATCTCTCCCGCGCCCCCGCCGGCGTGGAGGTGGCCCAGGTCGAAGCCGACCTGCGCAAGGTGAACACCGACTTCTACCGGAACCTCAACCTGCCGCTCAGCTACGACGGCGTGTTGCTCGACGCCCCGTGTTCCAATACAGGCGTCATGCGCCATCGCATCGACGTGAAGTGGCGGCTGCAAGACGGCGACTTCGCCCGCCACGCCGAGTCGCAGCTCGAACTGCTCCACGCCTGCGCGCGGCTCGTGCGACCCGGCGGCCGGTTGGTCTATTCAACCTGTTCCGTGGACGGGCAGGAGAACGAGCAGGTGATCAAGGCCTTCTTTGACAGCCGCGCCGGCGGACCGTTCAAGCTCGAGCAGAGTGTGCAGACCTACCCGTGGAAGGACGGGCATGACGGGGCGGGGGCGTTTTTGCTACGGCGAGGGTGAGAGCGGATGCCCGGTTAACATTATTGCCATCCGGATGGAATGGAGGAAAAATCAGACATTCCTTAACTCCAATGAAAATAAAAACTCTTGTGGGTTGTTTACTTCTCAGTCTGTCCGCGGTTCAGTGCTGGGCCAGTCCCGAGGCGGAAGTCCGGGCACTTGTCGCACGGTGGGGCCAGGCTTTTAAAATCAAGAATGTCGAACAAGTGATGGCCTGCTACGCGCCTGGATCCGCAGTGCGCGCATTCGATATCGTTCCGCCTCTGGAATGCTCCGGCCACGACGCTTATCGCAAAAATTATGAGCAGTTCTTTGCGATGTATCGCGGCCCGATAGAACTCGAGTTACGGGACCTGCAGGTCATTGCCAGCGCTGATCTGGCTTTCATCACTGTGCTTGAGAGAATGGCCGGCACCCTGACGGACGGCCAGAAATCGGAAATGTGGGTTCGTGTGACAAGTGGTTTGCGCAAAATGGAGGGCCGCTGGTTGATCGTTCACGATCACGTCTCGGTGCCGGTTGACTTCGCGTCGGGCAAGGCGCTGCTTGAGCTGAAACCTTGAAGCCTCACGGCACCAGCTCGAAAATCGGCACCTCAATGTCGGTTTCCTTGGTGCCGATGAGGAAGGTGTAGGTGATCTTCGCCGCGGACTTCAGCAGGGCGGCGTAGCGCTCGTAATCCCATTTCGCCACCGGCTCGCCGTTGATGCGCACGCAAAGGTCGCCGGCCTGCAGCGGGAGTTGCGCAGTCGGCGTATCGGGAATGACGGTCAGCACGCGCCAGTAGACCGGCGAGCGGGCGAAGAAGAGACCGGTATGCCGGCGCGCCTCCATGCTGACCGGGCCGTCGCCCTCATGGGTGAAGGTCACCTGGTTGCGGCGCTGGTCGAAGGTCAGGGTGAAGTTGCGCAGGAATTCGCCGCCGATCGATGAGAGCTGGTCCGTGAGGTCGACGACCGGCTTCTCGATGGTGTGGCCGCCAATCAGCACGTTCAGGTTCAGCCGCCCGGTGAGCTGGCGACGGTCGCCCTGCAGCGAGGAGATGATCGTGCCGATGCGCGGGCCGTTGGCGAAGCGCGGGTGCAGGCCGACGGGATTCAGGCTCAGGCTGCCATCGCTGCCGGAGTCGATCAGCACGATGAACGACTCGTTGCCCATCTGAATCGGGATCAGGGGCGTCCCCTGCTGGTTGTTGAAGGCGATGGTCGAGACCCGCGGGGTCTGCGGCGGCGGGGGGGCGAACACCGCGGGGTAGGGCGCGACGATGAGCCGCGCCCCGGGATAATCGAGCGTGAGGAGCGTGTTCCGGAAGACGGGGAAACCGATGATGCCATCGATCGGCAGGCCGAGGTGGCCCGACAGCTCGGCAAAGTCGAAGATCAGCGCCGGCACGCGCTCGAAGACGGACTTGCCCAGCCAGAGTTTGCGCAGGACGGTGGCCTCGAGCTCGAGCTCACTACCGCTGGCGGAGCGCACGCGAACTTTCTGCGGCACCGCGTCCTTTTTCGTCTTCACGGCAATCCGCTTGGCCAGCGCCGGCGAGACGTAGCTGACCGTCGAGCCCGTATCGACGAGGAAGCGGTAGACCGAGCCGTCCTCCTGCTTGCTCTCAATGACGAAGAAATTCGAGATGATGCGGGCCGGCAGGACGGTGGCCTTGACTTCTACCACGGTCCGGCCCGGGGCGCGGCGGGAGACGGTGGAGCATGCGGTGAAGAACGGAAGACTGAGGACGGAGGACAGAAGACAGAGCCGGACCAGCGGCAAACGCCGCCAATCTGAAATCTGAAATCTGAAATCCGAAATCATTTTTGCGGCTGGGGCAGGGCGAGGCCGACGCCGAAGGCGACGGCGGAGATCAGGGCGGCGGCGGCGAACACGCAGCGGGAGCCAAAAAGCCAGAAGCCGGCGCCCGCCAGCAGCGGCGTGATCGCGCGGGACAGCGAACCCAGGGAACGGAAGATGCCTAGCACCCGGCCCTGTTCCTCCGGGCCGCTATACAGGGAGATGAGCCCGCTGGTGGCGGGATTCACCAGGCCCGAGCCGAGGGCGAGGCAGGCGAGGCCCGCGTAAAGCATCCAGGGCTGCATCGCGAAGCCGATGACGAGCAGGCCGGCGGCGGAGAAGGCGAGGCCTGAGTTGAGCACGCGGACCTCGTCGATCTTCGCCAGCAGCTTGCGGACGATGTAACCCTGCGTGACGATGGCGCAGAGCCCGAGGAAGCCGAGGAGGAAGCCGTTCTGCCGCGCGGTGTAGCCGAAACGCTCGGCGGCGAGGAAGGTGAGCGAGGTCTCCATGGCCACAAAGGCGACCGAGTAGATGAAGGCCACGAGGTTGGCGCGGCGCACGGCGGGGTTGGCCAGACCGAGGATGGCCGCGAGCGGGTTGCGGATGCGCGGATCGCGCGCCTCGGCGCGCGCGGCGGGCGTGAGGGATTCCCCGAAGCGCCAGTAGATCCAGACGAAGTTGACCGCGCAGAGGCCGAGCGCGATGAGCGCGGGCACGGAGAACGGGTTGATGCCGAAGCGGGCGAGCGACGGATGACGGTCGAGCAGGTTGAGGGACGCGGTCAGGGCGCCGAGGGTCGGCCCGGTGACGAGGCCGAGGCCGAAGGCGGCGCCGACCAGGCCCATCGCCTTGGCCCGCTCGGCGCGCGTGGTGACGTCGGCCACGGCCGCGGTCGCGACGGAAAGATTGCCGCTGAAGGCGCCGGTCACGATGCGCGAGAGCAGGAACAGCCAGAAGGAGCCACTGAGCACCCAGACCAGGTAGCCCAGCGCGGTGCCGGCGACGGTGAGGAGCAGCACCCCGCGGCGGCCGCGCTTGTCCGAGTTGGCGCCCCAAAACGGCGCGAAGATGAACTGCAGGATGGAGAAAAAGGAGCTGAGCACGCCGCCGAAGAGAACGGCGGCGAAGGCGTTGTCGCGGCCCAGGCTGTGCGCGATGACGTTGGATTGGCCCAACATCCACCCGAGCAAGCCGCCCTGGCCGTCCACCTTGAGGTAATAAGTGATGAGGTCCGGCCCGAGGGGGAAGATGATCGAGAAGCCGATCAGGTCGATGTAGAGCGTCAGGAAGATGACGCCGAGGGAGAGGGGCTTGGTCCCGGGCGAAGGCAGGGCGGCGGCGGGACTGGCGGAAGAAGAGCTCAAGAAGCGGCGAACGTTGAGCGAAAGACGCCGGGGCGCAAAGCCTCTTTCGCCCGCCGGCCAGATTAACGAAATTTAGCGGGGCGGGGCAGCCGGGCTAATCAGCGCCTGCACCTTCTTCGGGAGCTTGGCCACGACCATGTCGTAGCTCCGGCGGATGCGGGCGAGCAGCTGCTTCTCGGGCAGGACGGTCGGATCGGCGATGCGCACCCAGTGACGCTTGGCGCAGTAGGGCGCCTGCGCGACACCGTCGATCTCCGTCAGTTCGTCGAATTCCTCCGGCGTGCACTTGATCGTGAGTCCGTCCAGCACGCTCGGATCCTCGCTGGTGACGAGGAACATCTTGCCCGCGACCTTGAACACGAGGTGTTCGCCCCACTGCTTGACCACCGTGGTCTGCGGCAGCGCGAGCGCAAAAGCCTTGAGGCGGTCGAGGCGCATGGCGTTTCGAAGTGTAGGGTCGCCGCTTGCCGGCGGACCGCGGCCCGGCGACAAGCACCGGCCCTACAACTTATACGGCAGCGGGAAGCGCGACGTGAGCGCGACGACCTTCTGCTTGGTCGCGGCGAGCACGGCGGCCTCTTCCGGTTTGCCGATGGCGACGAGCACGCCGTCGATGAGGCCGGCGATCGTGTCCATGTCGGCCTCCAGCAGGCCGCGGGTGGTCATGGCGGGCGTGCCGAGGCGGATGCCCGAGGCCTGGAAGGGCGAGCGGGTCTCGAAGGGCACGGTGTTCTTGTTGCAGGTGATGTTGGCCTTATCGAGCGTCTCCTGCGCGACCTTGCCGGTGAGCTCCGGGAACTTGGCGCGGAGGTCGACGAGCATGAGGTGGTTGTCGGTGCCGCCGGAGTTGATCTTGTAGCCGCGCTGGACCATCGCCGCGGCGAGGGCGCGGGCGTTCTTCACGACCTGCTCGCTGTAGGCCTTGAACTCGGGCTTGAGGCACTCGGCGAAGCACACGGCCTTGGCGGCGATGACGTGCATGAGCGGGCCACCCTGGCCGCCGGGGAAAACCGCGGAGTCAATGGCCTTGGCGTGCGCCGCCTTGCACATGGTGAGGCCGCCGCGCGGGCCGCGCAGGGTCTTGTGCGTGGTGGTCGTGACGAAATCCGCGTGCGGGAACGGCGACGGGTGGTGGCCGGTGACAACGAGGCCGGCGATGTGCGCGATGTCGGCGAAGAGATACGCGCCAACCGAGCGGGCGATCTCGCCCATGCGGGCGAAGTCGATGATGCGCGAGTAGGCGCTGGCGCCGACGGTGATCATCTTGGGCTGCTCGCGGCCGGCGATGGCGGCGAGCAGGTCGTAGTCGATCAGGCCGGTGTCCTCGCGGACGCCGTATTGGACGAACTGGTAGAGCTTGCCGGAGAAGTTGGCCGGGTTGCCGTGGGTCAGGTGGCCGCCGTGGCTGAGGTTCATGCCGAGGATCTTGTCGCCCGGCTGGAGCACGGCGGTGTAGACGGCGAAGTTGGCCTGCGAGCCGGAGTGCGGCTGGACGTTGGCGTGCTCGGCGTTGAAGAGCTTCTTCGCCCGCTCGATGGCGAGGACTTCGACCTTGTCGACCTGCTCACAGCCGCCATACCAGCGCTTGCCCGGGTAGCCCTCGGCATACTTGTTGGTGAGCACCGAGCCCATGGCCTCGATGACGGCCGGGTTGGTGAAATTCTCGGAGGCGATGAGCTCGATGTGGCTCTGCTGGCGGGCCAGCTCGGCGGCGATGACGGCGTGGACCTCGGGGTCGAGTTGCTTGAGAGGGGTGGCGTTGAGCGACATAAGAGCAGGGAGATGGGAGATGGGAGCGGGGAGAAGACTATTTTTGTGAGACGAGTGTCTTAAGGTAGGCGACCACACTCGGAATGGCTTCGACCATCTCGTCGCGCGCGGCCTCGTAGACCTTCAGCGGGCCGCCATAGGGATCACCGATCTCATGGTTGGCGGGCGCCGGCAGGAAATCGCGGAACAGGTGCAGCTGGGCCGGCGCGGGGCGGGCACGCATCTTGATGATGGCGCTGTGCGACTCGGTCATGCCGAAGACGGCGAGGGAGTTGTCCAGCAGCTCCTGCGTGAGCGGCTGGCTGACCTGGCCCGAGATATCGATGCCGACTTTCTTGAGCGCGATGACGGAGTTTTCCGAGATGGGTTCGCCCGGGCGGGCGGCGACGCCGGCGGAGAGGACGGGGAGCGACTTCAGCGGCTCCGGCTGGCCGGCGAGCGCGTGCTTGAGCAAACCCTCGGCCATCGGGCTGCGGCAGATGTTGCCGGTGCAGACGATGAGGATGTGGCCGGGGGATGGCATGCGCGGCCTAAGATGACGCCAACTCGCGGCGCGTCAAGGAGGGTAGGGCGAGTCGTCCCGACGAGCCGCGGCTCATCCGGAGGATTCGCCCTACCGCGGCTTCAGCGCCAGCAGCGCGCGGTGCAGGTGGATGGCGCGCTGCAGCACGCGGTCGGTCAGCTGGGCCGGGGTTTCCGGCGCGCCGGCGGCCTTCGGGGCCGTGGGGTCGGGCGGGGGCGGCGGCTCGGCGTCGGGGTTGCCGTTCTTGAACTCGTGCACGAGGGTCGCCTCGTCAAAGCGCTCCTTCTCGATCTTGCCGGTGATGAGTTTTTCCAGCGCGGTGCCGGTTTCCAGGGCATCGTAGGCGCGGCGGTCGGTGGCGGCTTCTGCCTGCACGACAACCTTCGGCGCGGGCACCGAGCCCAGGATGCCGAGAGTAAGCGCGGGCGACGTGCGGATGACCGCGGCCAAAGTGGCCGGCGTGGCCGGGCTGACCAAGATGAAGAGCGGGGCGCCGGCGGTGCGACCGGCGAGGGCGGACTGCAAGGTGGCGGCAGCATCGTCGCCCGCCGTTGCATAACGCAGGTCAAGCACCAGCGCGCCGGCGCCAGGCACCGTCTTGTGGAGCGCGGCATCGGATTCGGCGACGGAATGGATGCGCAGGTAGGCGAGGCCTTGACCGAGGTCGGTCAGCTCGGTGGCGCGGGTGATGGTCAGCAGGAACAGGGCGGTGAAAAGAAGGATCAGGCGTTTCATTTTCGGTTGAGCTGTTTGGCGCCGATGTCGCGGCGGAAATATTTTTTGGTCCACTGAATCTGCTCGCAGGCGGCGTAGGCGCGCCGGGCGGCTTCCGGCAACGTCGGCGCCAGCGCGGTGACGCCGAGCACGCGGCCGCCGTTGGCCGTGAGCTGGCCGGCGGCGTTCCGTGCGGTGCCGGCGTGGTAGATGGTGACAGCTGGGAGCAAGGAGCTGGGAGCTGGGAGGGTGATGACGTCGCCCTTGGCGCAGCTGTCGGGGTAACCCTGGGCAGCGACGACGACGCAGAGTGCGTAGTCGGGCTTCACCTCGAGTTTCACGCCCTGCAACTCGCCGTGCGCGGCCGCCCAGAGCAGCGCGAGCAGGTCGGTTTTCAAACGCGGCAGCACGACCTGGGTCTCGGGGTCGCCGAAGCGGGTGTTGTATTCCAGCACGCTCGGGCCGGAGGCGGTGAGCATGATGCCGATGAACAAGGTGCCGCGGAACTCGATGCCCTCGCTCGCGATGGCGGCGACCGATGGCTGGACGATTTCGCGCTCGATGCGGGCGAGCAGCGCGGGCGTGACGACCTCGGCGGGCGAGTAGGTGCCCATGCCGCCGGTGTTCGGGCCGGTGTCGCCGTCGCCGATGCGCTTGTGATCCTGTGATGTCGGCAGGATCACGTAGTCGCGGCCCGAGACGACGACGAGCAGGGAGGTCTCCTCGCCGAGCAGGCAGTCCTCAATGAGGATCTGGCTGCCGGCCGAGCCGAATTTATTTCCGGCCAGCATGTCGCGGATGGCGGCCTCGGCCTCCTTGAGGGTCTGCGCCACGACCACGCCCTTGCCGGCGGCGAGGCCGTCGGCCTTGATGACGATCGGGGCGCCACGCCGGCGCACGTAGTCGATGGCGGGATCGACCTCATGGAAGATGCCCGCGGCGGCGGTGGGAATCTTGTGCTTCAGCAGGATCTGCTTCGTGAAAATCTTCGAGGCTTCGAGCCGGGCGCCGTCGGCCTTCGGGCCGTAGGCGGGGATGCCGGCCTTGTTGAGTGCGTCGACCAATCCGAGCGACAGCGGCACCTCGGGACCGACGACGACGAACTCGATTTTTTCGCGCTGCGCGAGCGCGACCAATCCGGTGATGTCCTCAACCGGCACCGGAAAGCATTTAGCGTCGGCGGCGATACCGGCGTTGCCCGGCGCGCAGAGCAGGCGCGGCTTTGCCGGCGACTGCGCGAGGGAGCGGGCGAGCGTGTGTTCGCGTCCGCCGGAGCCGACGATCAGAACGGATTTAGGGAGGGTGGACATTAACGGAGATCAGAAGCCGGTGACCGCGAGCACATCG
>JANYAM010000014.1 GCA_025361365.1 Opitutus sp.
CAACGAATTCGGTTTTGTCGGTGGGACCGTCGCCAGCGTCGCCGCCCTCGTCTTGGTGGCGCTGGTGCTTTACCTGGAACTGGTGCTGCTGCCCAAGACGGCCTTCGGCCGGAAAATGGTGGTGCAGGCCAAGGTGGACGCGACCAGCCAGCCGCCGCTCGCGAGCATGGAAAGCGTTTTGGACCAGCCCGCCGAGGCGCTCACGACACTGGCGCCCAGTGGCTACGTGTTGGTGGCCGGGCAACGCTACGAGGCGTTCTGCCGTTCCGGGCACGCCGCCAAGGGAGCGGTGCTGCGCGTGGTCGGGCTGGATAATTTTCGTCTAATCGTCACTCAACCCTGATTTTTCCTTATGAACTCCGTTCCCCTGATAATTGCCATTCCGGCGATCATCGCGATCATCATCGCTGCGATCGTCTTTTTCTCGTTCGTGGGTGTCTGGCTGAAAGCCAAGCTTAACGGTGCCCCGGTGGGTATCTTCGCCTTGCTAGGGATGCGCTTCGGTGGCGTGCCTTACAGCTTGGTCGTCGATGCCCGCATCACGGCGGTGAAAGCCGGCATCGAGGTTAGCACCGACAAGATCTCGGCCCACTACCTCGCCGGCGGCAACGTCATCCCCACCGTGCAGGCGCTCGTCGCCGCGCAGAAGGCGGGCATCGTGCTCGACTGGGACCGCGCCTGCGCGATCGATCTGGCCACCAAGGGCTCGAACAAGAGCGTGGTGGAAGCCGTGCGCACCTCGGTCGACCCGAAGGTCATCGACTGCCCGAATCCCGAGAGCGGCCGCACGACCATCGACGGCGTGGCGAAGGACGGCATCCAGGTGAAGGTGAAGGCCCGCGTCACGGTGCGCACCCACCTTGACCGGTTCGTCGGCGGCGCCAAGGAGGAGACAATCATCGCGCGCGTCGGCGAGGGCATTGTTTCCACCATTGGCGCGGCGGAAAACTACAAGGTCGTGCTCGAGTCGCCCGACAGCATTTCCAAGACCGTGCTCGCGCGCGGCCTCGATGTCGGTTCGGCGTTCGAGATTCTCTCCATCGACATTGCCGACGTGGACGTCGGCGAGAATGTCGGTGCCAAGCTGCAGGAGGCGCAGGCCGAGGCCAACAAGAGCATCGCCCAGGCGCAGGCGGAAATCCGCCGCGCGGCCGCCGTTGCCGTCGAGCAGGAAATGAAGGCGCGCGTGCAGGAGATGCAGGCGAAGGTCGTCGAGGCGCAGGCCCAGGTGCCGCTCGCCATGGCCGAGGCTTTCCGGTCCGGACGTTTGGGCGTCATGGATTATTACAAGATGGAGAATATCCAGGCGGACACGGCGATGCGCGGATCGATCGCCCATCCTGACGGCAAGAAGTAAGCATACTCACTCGCTGCCATGAATTGGGTCTTCGATCACCTGCAGCTAATCATCGCGATCGCCGGTGGCATCGCGTGGTGGCTGGGCCAGAAGAAGCAGGCCTCGGCCGGTGGCGCGGCGCCGCGTCCCGCCGAGGAGCGGGGCTTCCAGGATCCCGAGCTGGCCGAGCGCACCCGTCGGATCCGCGAGGAGATTCAGCGCAAGATTGAGCAGCGGGCGAAGGGCTATGCCACGGAACAGCCCAGACGGCCCGCCGCCGAGGTTCCCGCGCCGCCGCCCATCGTCCGCGAGGTCGTGGTCACCCCGGCGCCCGTGCGGCCCGGCCGGGGCATGTCCCACGAAGAGGCCCAGCAACAGGCCGAGATCCTTGAGCAGCAGGCGGCGCTGGCAGAGAAGCTGCGCGAGGCCGAGCTGATGAAAGCCGCGGTCCTGAAGCGGACCGAATTCGAGGCGGCGACGGCCGACCATATGGCAACGGCGCGGACGCTGACCCGTTCGACCGTGCTCGAGGACCTGCGCACGCCGGATGCCCTGCGCCGGGCCTTCATTTTGCGCGAAGTGCTTGGCCCGCCCGTGGCGCTGCGCTGAAAAGACAAAGGCCGGCAAGCGCCGGCCTTTTTTATCAGTCGAGGCCGAAGCGCCCGTAGCCGTCGAGCGGCACGGGGTAGTTACGGCCGTTGACCTCCATGCGGAGGTTTTTGCCGGCTTCAACCGTGATGAGCAGCTTGCCCTGCTTCTTGATGGATTTGCTTTCGCCGCGGGCGAGGGCGCCATTGAAGAGCACAGTGCCATCCAGATCTTGCACGACCTTGACGCGCGTGGCGTCAATGGCGGTGAGCGTGAGTGTCTGGGCGACCTCGGCCTGCACCGTCGATGCGGGGCCCTGCGTCGAAGTCTTGGCGGTGGAACCGGAGAACAAGACCTTGAAAAGCAGGATGATGATGACCACTGCGATCACGGCGCCGCCGGCCAGCAGGCCGTATTTGAGCATCACGGCTTGTTCTTGCGCCGACCGGCCGCCCGCGGGCGCGGGCTCGCCGCCTTCGGGACTGCCGGCGGTTTCGTTGAAGTCCACGCGGCCGTAGACCTCGCGGGTTTCGCGGCGG
>JANYAM010000024.1 GCA_025361365.1 Opitutus sp.
GACGGCAACCCGAAGGGCACCCGTATCTTCGGGCCCGTCGCCCGCGAACTCCGCGGCAAGAACTACGCGAAGATCATCTCCCTCGCGCCGGAGGTCCTCTAACATGTCCCAGAAATTCCACATCAAGAAGAACGACGTCGTCGTCGTCATCTCCGGCGCCCACAAGGGCAAGTCCGGCAAGATCCTCGAGATCCGCTCGGCCAAGAACCGCGCGGTCGTCGAGGGCGTGGCCATGATCAAGCGCCACCTCAAGAAGTCCCAGGAAAACCCGCAGGGCAAGATCGCCGAGCGCGAGGGCACGATCCACGTGTCGAACCTCATGCTCCAGTCCCGCTTCGACGCCTCGAAGCGCAAGAAGTCCGCCGCCCCGGCGGCCAAGGCCTGAGCGGCGAGGGGACCTTATCCTAATTAAACCATCAGCATCCGGGTCGGAAATCCGGTCGCAACCATGAGCAAACAACCCACTCCTCTCCAGAAACACTACGCCGAGTCCGTCGTCCCGGCCTTGATGGCCGCCCGCGGCTACAAGAACAAACACCAGATCCCGAAGCTCGAGAAGATCGTGATCAACACCGGCATCTCCTCCGAGGCGGACAAGAACCAGATCGCCGACACCGCGCGCGACATCGCCCTCATCGCCGGCCAGAAGCCCGTGCTCAACCGCTCGAAGAAGGCCATCGCCAACTTCAAGCTGAAGCCCAACCAGGTCACCGGCTGCCACGTCACCCTTCGCGGCGAGAACATGTGGCACTTCCTCATGCGCCTCCTCGCCGTGGCGCTGCCCACCATCCGCGACTTCCGCGGCGTGCCGAACAAGCTCGACGGCCAGGGCAACTACACGATCGGCATCACCGATTTCACTATCTTCCCCGAGATCGTCGTCGAGAACAACAAGCGCTCCATGGGCATGGACATCACCCTCGTGACCTCCGCCGAGACCGACGACGAGGCCCGCGAGCTGCTCAAGGCCCTCGGCATGCCCTTCCGCCGCATCGAGCCCGCCGCGCCCGCCAAGACTTCCGCCGCCTAAACCCTTCCGACCATGCCGAAAACTTCCGCCATCGAACGTAACAAGAAGCGCATCCGCCTCGTCGAGAAGCACGCCGTCAAGCGCGCCGAACTGAAGGCCATCCTCGCCAACCCGGCGACGACGGACGAAGAGTTCTTCGCCGCCCAGAAGAAGCTGGCCAAGCTCCCGCGCAACTCCTCCAAGGTCCGCATCCGCAACCGCTGCTCGCTCAGCGGCCGCCCGCGCGGCTTCCACCGCCGCTTCGGCGTCTCCCGCATCACCCTCCGCGAGCTCGCGCTCGCCGGCAAGATCCCGGGCGTCACCAAGTCCTCCTGGTAAAACCACTTTCCCGCCGGAAGTCGGATATGATCCGACGGGCAAATCCTAAAAACATCCATCCATGACAGACCCAATCAGTGATTTCCTGACCCACCTTCGCAATGCGTCGAAGGCCGGTCTCGCCGTGTGCGTTTCCCCGCACTCCCAGCTCAAGGAGAGCCTGGCGAACATCCTCAAGAAAGAGGGCTACGTCCGTGACGTCGCCACCGGCACCGACGAGCGCGGCCACAAGACCGTCGTCGTCACCATGAAATACGTGGACAGCGCCCCGGTCATCACCGGCCTCAAGCGCAGCTCCACTCCCGGCCGCCGCCTCTATTCCGGCTACTCCGAGATTCCCCGCGTCCTCAACGGCCTGGGCATCGCGATCATTTCCACCTCCAAGGGTCTCATGAAGGACCAGGACGCCCGCCGCAACAAACTCGGCGGAGAACTCGTCTGCACCGTCTGGTAAGGAATCCACCACCATGAGCAGAATCGGCAAACAACCCGTCCCCATTCCCGACAAGGTCAAGATCGACATCAACGGCACCACCGTGTCGGTCGAGGGCCCGAAGGGTAAGGTCAGCAAAACTTTCGCGTCCGTCGTGAAGATCGAGAAGAAGGACAACAACGTCCTCGTCTCGCCCACCGACGAAACCCGCTTTTCCCGCGCCATGTATGGCACGGCCCGCTCCGTCATCGCCGGCATGGTGAAGGGCGTCAGCGTCGGCTACCTCAAGGAACTCGAGATCCAGGGCGTCGGTTTCAAGGCCGCGCTCAAGGGCAACATGCTCGATCTCGCCCTGGGCTACTCGCACGCGATCCTCCACGAGATCCCCGCGGGCATCAAGGTCACCGTCACCGACCAGACCAAACTCAAGATCGAGGGCGCCGACAAGCAGCTCGTCGGTCAGGTCACCGCGGAAATCCGCGCCTACTACCCGCCGGAGCCTTACAAGGGCAAGGGCGTCCGCATCGTCGGCGAGCACGCCGAGCGCGTCCGTCGCAAGGAAGGCAAGACCGTCGCCTAACCGGAACCAAAACCATGAAAACTGTTTACAAGGCCCAGCTCCTCCAGAAGCGCAAATGGCGCATCCGCAAGAAAGTGACCGGCACCGCCGTTCGCCCGCGCCTCAGCGTCAAGTTCTCCGGCAAGCACATCTACGCGCAGGCCGTCAACGACGATGCCGGCGCGACCCTCGTGTTCCTCTCGACCCTCGATCCCGAGGTGAAGAAGGGCGGCGCGAAGGGCAATGTCTCCGGCGCCAAGTCCCTCGCCGTCGCCTTCGCCGCCAAGGCCAAGGCCGCCGGCATCACCTCCGTGGTGTTCGACCGCAACGGTCGTCCCTATCACGGCCGCGTCAAAACCTTTGCTGAAGCCGCCCGCGAGGGTGGTCTCCAATTCTAATCCGCTCCCATGGCTAACAATAACAGGTCTTTTTCCGGCCCCGGCAATGATTCGGGCGAGCCCGGCATGTTCGAGAAGGTCGTCTTCATCAACCGCTGCGCCAAAGTCGTGAAGGGCGGCCGCCGCTTCAGCTTCTCCGCTCTCTCCGTCGTCGGTGACGGCAAGGGCAGCGTCGGCATCGGCTACGGCAAGGCCAACGAGGTCCCCGACGCCATCAAGAAATCCACCGAGTCCGCCAAGAAGCGCATGGTTTCCGTGAAGCTCAAGGGCTCCACGATCCCGCACGAGGTCCTCGGCGAGTATGACGGCGGCAAGGTGTTCCTCCGCCCCGCCTCCAACGGCACCGGTCTCATCGCCGGCGGCGGCGTCCGCGCCGTCCTCGAGGCCGCGGGTGTCCATAATGTTCTCACGAAGTCGATGGGTTCCAAGAACCACATCGCCGTCGTTCACGCGACCCTCAACGGCCTGCGCAAGCTGCGCCTCGAGGAAGACTTCAAGGCCCTCCGCGCCTAAGCGGTATTTATCAATCCGAGTCGTCCCGCGTTTCCGCGGGGCGGCGCCCCCAAATCAGGAATCCAGAAAATGCGTCTCCATAATCTCGTTAACGTCAAGGGTGCGGTGCACCGCAAGAAGCGCGTCGGTTGCGGCGAAGGCGGCGGCCACGGCAAGACCTCCGGCGTCGGTGGCAAGGGCCAGAAGGGCCGCTCCGGCGGTTCCATCCGCCCCGGCTTCGAAGGCGGCCAGATGCCCCTCTACCGCAAGCTCCCGCACCGCGGCTTCAACAACTACGAGTTCCGCACGAGCTATGCCGTCGTGAACGTCGGCGATCTCGCCGCGCTCGACGCCAAGATCACCGAGGTGAATGCCGAGGTGCTGGCCCAGGCCGGTCTCATCCGCGCCGACGTCAAGCTGCTCAAGGTGCTCGGCGACGGCGAAATCAGCCGCGCGCTCAAGGTCACCGCCCATAAGTTCACCGGCTCGGCCAAGGCCAAGCTCGAGAAAGCCGGCGGCCAGGCCATCACGGCCTGAGCCGGGCAGGGTAGGGCCTCCGCCCGTCTCTTTCTGTAACCGCTCGCAGTCCGTTCTCCTCCCCAATGTTTTCCGCCTTCGCCAACTCCATGAAGATCCCCGAGCTCCGCTCGCGGATCCTCTACACGCTCGGCCTGCTCTTCGTGGCCCGGGTGGGTGCGCACATCCCGCTGCCCGGCATCGATCCGCTGCCGCTGCAGAAGTTCTTCGAAGAGCAGACGGCCAACGGCGGCGGCGGGCTGGTCGGCCTCTACAACATGTTCACCGGCGGCGCGCTCGTGAAGGGCGCCATCTGCGCCCTGGGCATCATGCCCTACATCAGCGCGTCCATCATCTTCCAGCTCATGACCGCGGTCGTGCCGGCGCTCAGCCGCCTGCAGCAGGAGGGCGACGTCGGCCGCCAGAAGCTGACGCAATACACCCGCTACCTCACGGTGGCCATCTGCTTGATCCAGGGCGTGCTGCTCGTCTTCACGCTCGAGAATCCCGGCAAGCTCTTCGCCGGCTTCGATGTGAACCACTACGGGACCATCGTGATCATGAGTCACTGGATGTTCCTCATCTTCTCGGTCATCTACATGACCGCGGGCACCATGCTGCTGATGTGGCTGGGCGAGCAGATCACCCAGCGCGGCATCGGCAACGGCGTGTCGCTCCTCATCACCGTCGGCATCCTCGCCGACGTCCCGAACGCGGCGATCGCGACCTACCAGCTCTTCTTCGCTCCGGTCGGCGTCGCCAAACTCGGCCTGCCGCAGGGCGTCATGATGCTCACCCTCTTCGTCGTCGTGACGATGCTCATCATCGCCATTACGCAGGGCCAGCGGAAGATCCCGGTGCAATACGCCAAGCGCGTCGTCGGCCAGAAGGTCTACGGCGGCCAGAGCTCCTTTCTGCCGCTCAAGGTCAACTACTCGGGCGTCATGCCGGTCATCTTCGCCAACGCCATCCTGCTCTTCCCGCAGACGATCATGTCGCAGGCGGGCGCGGCGCTCAACCTGCCGTTCCTCGTCGATTTTTCCAACAACCTGCTCCCGGGCTACTCGATCCACTACATCGGCCTGGCGCTACTCATCCTCTTTTTCAGCTATTTCTGGGTGTCCGTCATGTTCAAGCCGATCCAGATCGCCGACGACCTGAAGAAATACGGCGGCTACATCCCGGGCGTCCGCCCGGGCGAGCCGACCGCGAGCTTCCTCGACTTCATCATGACGCGCCTGACGCTCGCCGGCGCGATCTTCCTGACCGTGATCGCGATCATCCCGGACGGCCTGCTCTACCAGCTCAAGGTCCCGCCGCGCGTCGCTTATTTCTTCGGCGGCACCGGCATGCTGATCACGGTCGGCGTCATTTTGGACACGATGCGCCAGATCGAAACCTTCCTGCTGCAGCGCCACTATGACGGCTTCCTGAAGAAGGGCCGCATCCGGGGCCGCAGCACCTCCGCCAATGTCGCTTTGGGCGAGGCCGCCAGCGACAAGTCGGTGATGCAACTCACTACCGTTATGGTGGTTATATTGGTGATTGGCCTGGTCGCCTGGGCCATCAAGCACCGCGTTCTTTAACCCTTTACTTCGGTGAAAGGGACTGAACACTCCAGCCCCCTTTCGACTTTCGCCTCCGCGAAAGCCAAGTTCCTTCTCCTTGGTCCATCCGGCCCGCACTTCGCGGGTCTGCTTCTCCAAGGTCGTTCTTTGAATCTTGAGCACGTCTCTCCTGCATCCCTGGTGCAACAGGAGATTTCGCGACGCACCCGTTCCGCCCTCCCGCGGGACCTAAACCAGCTGCACCTTGCGCTTCTGCGCAAGTGGTTCTGGGCGCGCAAACCCGATGCGGGATTCCTTCTCGAAGGCTTCCCGGCTACGCTGCTCCAAGCGTTGGTGTTCGACGAGTGGCTCGAAGCCCGCGGTGAAACCCTCACCGGCTGCTTCTCGCTCGATCCGCTTTCGGCGGAACCCGTCGTCACCCACTACCGCACTTCGGGGCTCCTCCGTGTAGCCCTTCCCGCCGCCGCCTGATGATCCCGATTAAAAATCCGGAAGCGATCAGGCGGATGCGCGAAGCCTGTGCCATCGCCGCGACGATTCTCTCGCGGCTGAAGGCGCAGGTCCGGCCCGGTATCACGACCTACGACTTGGACCAAATCGGCCGCGATCTCATCTCCTCGTTCGGCGCGCGCAGCGCGCCCTACGGCTACAAGCACGGCTCCGGGCGTCCCTATCCGGCCTACACCTGCCTCTCGGTCAACGAAGAGGTCGTTCACGGCATCGGCTCCCTCAAGCGCATCCTGCGCGACGGCGACATCATCTCGGTCGACGTCACGGTCGAATACAACGGCTACATCGGCGACAACGCCGTCACGGTCCCGGTCGGCACCATCGCCCCCCGCGTGGCCGAGCTGTTGCAAGTCACCGAGGCAGCCCTCCATCTTGGCATCAAACAGGCCACGGTCGGCAACCGGATCGGGGACATCTCCCACGCCGTGCAAACCTACGTCGAGGCCCATGGCTTCAGCATCGTCCGCGAAATGGTCGGCCACGGGGTCGGCCAGCAGATGCACGAGGAGCCGCAGATCCCGAACTTCGGCCGGAAGAATTCCGGCGAGAAGATCAAGCCCGGCATGACGCTCGCCATCGAGCCCATGGTCAACCTGGGCGGACACGCGGTCCGCACCCTCAGCGACGGGTGGACCATCGTCACCACTGACGGCCAGCCCTCCGCCCACTTCGAACACACCGTGCTCACCACTGATTCCGGCCCCGAGATCCTCACGATCCCGAAGGCCACCTGAAAACTTTCCTCTCTCTCACTCTCAAACTACCAACTCTCAACTAACCTCCACTTATGCCTCGTCTCCTCGGCGTTGAACTCCCCGCCAAAAAGAAAGTCGGATATTCCCTCCGGTATATCTACGGTATTGGTCCGGCCCGGGCCGACCTCATCATCGCCGCTGCCGGCCTTGATGCCAACATGCGCGCCTCGGACCTGTCCGAGGAGCAGCTGAACAAGATCCTCCACGTCATCACCGACAACAAGTGGGTGGTCGAGGGCGATCTCCGCCGCGACATCGCCGGCAACCTCAAGCGCCTCCAGGCCATCAATTGCTACCGTGGCATCCGCCACCGCCGGAGCCTGCCCGTCCGCGGCCAGCGCACCAGCACCAACGCCCGCACCCGCAAGGGCCCCCGCAAGACCGTGGGTGTCACCAAGGCGAAGGAAGTCTAATCCTCAATTATCATCTCCATGTCCGAAGAGAAATCCGCTCCCAAGAAAGAAAAGCCCAAGAAGGCCGCTCCCGCCGCTGACGGCGCTGCTGCTGCTCCCGCCGCCGAGGCCAAGCCCGCCAAGGCCCCGAAGGCCGCCAAGCCCGGCGCTGAAGGCGAGGCCGCCGCTCCGGCTGCCGCCGTCAAGCCCGTCGAACTCGTCGGGGGCGTGCCGAAGGCCGTCACCGCGGAAGACCTCCTCAAGGAGGAGCTCCTCGCCGTCAAGGTCCGCAAGGCCAAGGGTTCGAAGAACATCGTCTCCGGCATCGCGAACATCGCGGCGACCTTCAATAACACCATCGTCTCCATCACGGACGCGAAGGGCAACGTCATCTCCTGGTCCTCGGCCGGCAAGTGCAACTTCCGCGGTTCGCGCAAGTCCACCGCCTACGCCGCCCAGGTCGTGGCGCAGGATGCCGCCCGCAACGCCATGGCGCACGGCCTCAAGGAAGTGCAGATCCGCGTCAGCGGTCCCGGCCTCGGCCGCGACTCCGCCATCCGCGGCCTCCAGGCCATCGGCCTGGAGATCTCCTCCATCATCGACGTCACCCCGGTGCCGCACAACGGCTGCCGCCCGCGCAAGCGCCGTCGCGTCTAATCCTCCTCAACTTTAAATAACCTCCTCCCATGGCTCGTTATACTGGACCTACCACCCGCATCAGCCGCCGCTTCGGCCAATACATCGTTGGCTCGGCCAAGGTGCTTGAGCGTCGCAATTTCCCGCCCGGCCAGCACGGCCCGAAGTCGCGCCGCAAGCTTTCTGAATACGCCGTCGGCCTCAACGAGAAGCAGAAACTCCGCTTCATCTACGGCCTGCTCGAGCGCCAGTTCCGCCGCACGTTCGCCATCGCCAAGCGCGAGCGCGGCGTCACCGGCGAGCGCTTCCTGCAGCTCCTCGAGACCCGCCTCGACAGCGTCGTCTACCTCCTCGGTTTCGCCAAGAGCCGCGCGGCCGCCCGCCAGCTCGTCAACCACGGCCACGTCCGCGTCAACGGCCGCAAGGTCGACATCGCGAGCTACACCGCCGTCCAAGGCGACGAGATCGAGATGAAGGCCGTCAATTCCTCCCGTCAGCTGGCGACCCGCGCCATCGAGGAAAACCGCGCCCGCGTCGTCCCCGGCTGGCTCACGCGCAACGACGAGGCCCTCAAGGGCACCGTCACCCGCCTGCCCACCCGCGACGAGATGGAACCCTCCATCAACGAGCAGCTCATCGTCGAATACTATTCCCGCTTCTGAGCCACCCGGCCCACCTCGCCGCAGCTCTTCGAGCGGAGGCGGGTTTCCTCGCCTCACTCTTCTCCCTCCAGTCCGTTTCATCCAAATCATTCCTGCCATGCCCAAGCGTCTCGGAAAGTTCGAAATTCCCTCCAAGCTCACCAAGGTCGAGGAGGGCGCCACGCCCACCTACGCCAAGTTCATCGCCGAGCCCTTCGAGGCCGGTTATGGCCACACCGTCGGCAACTCGCTCCGCCGCGTCCTGCTCAGCTCCATTGAGGGCAGCGCCATCAGCTCGATCAAGATCGAGGGCGTGAACCATGAGTTCCAGTCCATCGACGGCGTCGTCGAGGATGTCACCGACATCGTCCTCAACCTGAAGAAAATCCTCATCGTCTCCGAAAAACGCGAGACCGTGAAGCTCCACCTCAAGGTCAACCGCGAGGGCGCCGTCACCGCCGCCGACATCCAGGCCGACGCCAACATCAAGATCGTCAACCCGGACCAGCTGATCTGCACCCTCGACCACAAGCGCACCTTCGAGGCCGACATCGAGATCAAGACGGGCCGCGGCTACTGCCCCGGCGAGGCCAACAAGAAAGAAGACCAGGCCATCGGCGTCATCGCCATTGACTCGCTCTTCTCCCCGGTCCGCCTCGTCCGCTACGCGGTCGAGAACACCCGCGTCGGCCAGATCACCGATTACGACAAGCTCGTGCTCGAGGTCTGGACGGACGGCCGCATCACCCCGGACGACGCCCTCAAGCAGTCCGCCTCGATCCTCAAGCACCACCTCGACGTGTTCGACCGCGTCTCGCAGGAAGCCTACGAGTTCGAGAGCCAGGCCGCCGAGGTCTCCGAGGAGCAGAACAAGCTCCGTAAGCTCCTTAACATGTCGGTCAACGAGATCGAACTGTCGGTCCGCGCGGCGAACTGCTTGAACAACGCGAACATCACCACGGTCGGCGAGCTCGCCATGAAGACCGAGCAGGAGATGCTCAAGTATCGCAACTTCGGCAAGAAGTCCCTCAACGAGATCAAGGAAAAGCTCGAAGCCCTCGGCCTGTCGCTGGGCATGAAGTTCGACGAGCGCCTCCTCGACACGAAGAAGGAAGCCTAAAAACCAAGGAAGAATTGAGCAGGAGGAAGGAAGAAGTTCCCGACTCCGGTTTCTTAATTCTTCCTTCCTAATTCTTAATTAACTCGGTCCTCGCGCCGCCTGCTGCCGCCCCAACGCTGCGACCAGGTTGCCGATCGGGGACCGATAACACCAAACACCAATGCGTCACAATAAACACCACGCCTCCCTTGGCGTCACCCGCGAGCACCGCAAGGCGATGCTCTCCAACATGGGCGCCAGCCTCATCAAGCACGGTCGCATCGAGACCACGCTGACCAAGGCCAAGGCCCTCCGTCCCTTCATCGAGAAGGTCATCACCAAGGCGAAGAACGCCGCGGCCGCGACTGTCAAGGCCGACGCCCTCCACCTCCGCCGCATGGCCCTCAAGGACATTCGCGACGAGGGTGCCGTCACGCTCCTCTTCAACGAGAAGGCGGCCCAGTTCGCCAAGCGTTCCGGCGGCTACACCCGCATCTACAAGCTCGGCCCGCAGCGCATCGGTGATGCCGCCGAGATGGCGATCATCGAGTTCGTCGGGGCCGACGACCAGGGCTACAAGAAGCCCAAGGGCGGCTCCAAGAAGAAGGGCGCCAAGAAGACCAAGGCC
>JANYAM010000049.1 GCA_025361365.1 Opitutus sp.
GCGGGTGATTTTCGGCACCCTGCCCCCGCCCCGGGTGGCCCAGCACGCTGATTATCGCGATCGGAGCGGAGCACTCGCCGACGATGTGCTCTTCACTTATTTTGCCGGGCCGAATTCGTTTACCGGCGAGGATACGGTGGAGATTTCCTGTCATGGAAATCCATTCATCGCGCAAAAGATCCTCGAAGACCTTTTCGCTCGTGGCTCCCGGCCGGCGGAAGCCGGTGAATTCAGCAAGCGCGCCTTCCTGAACGGGCGCTTGGACCTGAGCCAGGCGGAAGCCGTGATGGATCTCATCCATGCCCGCAGCGAACGGGCGCTGGCGACCGCTAACCAGCAGCTGCGCGGCGCCCTTGGCCGGCACATGGGCACTCTTATCTCGCAGTTGGTCAATATCTTGGCTATGATCGAGGCCTATATCGATTTCCCTGAGGAAGACCTGCCGGACGAGGACCGAAAGAAAGTGCAGGCCCAACTCACGGAGCTTTTGGCGGGCACGAGCCGCTTACTGGCCACGACCCATTACGGCGAGTTGCTGCGCGCGGGCATCAAGACCGTCATCCTGGGCGAACCAAATGCGGGCAAAAGCAGTTTGCTCAACCGGCTCGTCGGCCGGGAGCGCGCGCTGGTCAGCCCGGAGCCCGGCACGACGCGCGATTATCTTGAGGAGTGCATCGCGATCGGGCCGCATTGGCTGAGGTTGATCGATACAGCCGGGCTCAATATCACGCCGTCCCCGCTCGAGAAACGCGGCATCGGCAAGACGCTCGAACAGGCGGCCGAGGCAGACCTTTTCCTCTGGGTGATCGATTCCACGCGCGCCCTGCCCGCGCTGCCGGTTTCGCTCGCGTCGCGGATGTCGCCGGCCAACACCATCGCCGTGTTCAACAAGATCGACCTGCCACCTGGCGCGCGCGGTGCATTGCCGCAGGTTTTTCCGGTCGCGAATATTTCCGCCCTGCAAGGTGCGGGCCTTGAAGCGCTCGAGGCGGCCGTGGTCCACCTCGCCGAGGCGTTCCACGTGGAAACAGGTGATGAACTTATCGCCATCAACGCGCGCCACGCGCATGCCCTTGAGCAGGCCAAGGCCGGCCTTATCAGCGCCGGTGAGAAGCTGACCAACAATGAGGCCAGTGAATTGGTGGCAAGCGATTTACGCGTTGCGCTGGAGGTCTTTGGGCAGGTTTCAGGCAAAATCGACAACGAGAAGATCCTCGATCGGTTGTTTGCGTCGTTCTGCATCGGAAAGTGATTCCATATCAAAATATATAATTTGATGCGGAATCTACCTCATCGTGATTTATAATCAGAAACCATTTGATGTGATCGTCTGCGGGGCCGGCCACGCCGGGGTGGAGGCGTGTCTGGCGGCGGCGCGAATGGGGGCCTCTACCCTGCTTCTCACTGGCAACATTGATACGATCGCCCAGATGAGCTGCAACCCGGCGATCGGCGGCCAAGCCAAAGGACAGATGGTCCGGGAAATCGATGCCCTGGGTGGCGAGATGGCGATCAACACGGATGTCACCGGGATTCAGTTCAGGTTGCTCAACGAATCGAAGGGCCCAGCCGTGCAGTCACCCCGCGCCCAATGCGACAAGAAAGCCTACCAATTCCGACTCAAGCACACGTTGGAACTGCAGCCGAACCTGCAGGTGTTTCAGGCCACCGTGACGGGGCTGATTTACAAGGGCGGAAAGGTTGTGGGTTGCCGGACGAGTCTGGATATCGATTTTCTCGGGCAGACCGTCGTAATCACGACTGGAACGTTTTTGCGCGGTTTAATGCACGTCGGCCAGAACAAGAACGAAGGCGGACGGCTGGGGGACTTCAGCGCCAAAACCCTGTCGGGGAGCCTGCAGGAGGCGGGGATTGAATTGCTCCGCCTCAAGACCGGGACACCGCCGCGCATCCTGGGGAGAAGCATCAACTTTACTGGCCTCCAAGAGCAGAAGGGTGACCCGGAGCCGACGCTCTTTGCCTTTCATGATACCCGAGACCCCGGAGACCTGTTCCACGTGGAACAGACGGGAGAGCGGCGAGCCGGCTGGAAGCCGGGTAGCGAGCAGGTTTCCTGCTGGATGACCCATACCACGGCCGAGTCCGAGCGCATCGTGCGGGAAAACCTGCACAAGTCGGCGATGTATTCCGGGGAGATCGCCGGGGTGGGGCCGCGCTATTGTCCCAGCATCGAAGACAAGTTCGTGCGTTTTGCTGATAAGCCCCGGCACCTCCTTTTCCTCGAGCCGGAAGGGCGCAATACGAACGAATATTACATCAACGGGCTGTCCACGAGCCTGCCTTTCGATGTGCAGCTGGACTTGGTGCATAGCATTCCAGGCCTTGAGCAGGCCCTGTTGCTGCGCCCGGCGTATGCGGTCGAATACGACTTCGCGCCGCCGACCCAAATGTTTCCCTCGCTCGAGTCGCGCAAGGTCGAGAATCTCTTTCTTGCGGGACAGATCAACGGCACATCAGGTTATGAGGAGGCGGCCGCCCAAGGGTTGGTCGCCGGGATCAATGCCGCGCTGAAGGCGAGGGGGGCCCCACCACTTATTATCCAACGGCACGAAGCCTATATTGGCGTTTTGATTGACGACCTGGTGACCAAGGGCACGACCGAGCCGTATCGTATGTTTACCAGCCGGGCGGAGCATCGATTGCTCTTTAACCACGGTAGCGCTGAGCTACGGCTTATCGAGCACGCTAAAATGTATAAATTGTTACCTGATAATAGATTAACAAATATATCGGCGAAGCTCGAGCAGGTCACTCACTGGGAGCGCTACCTCGAAAATAACAAAGCCACCGGCGGCTCATGGGCTGACGCCATCCGGCGGGATAAAGCCGCGGCCACGCTGCCGACCGAGTTTCTGGCTGAATCCAAGGAGGTGCGCGAGGAGGTGCTCTATCGCGTGACTTATCGCGGATACTTGGAACGCGAACGCCGGCAGATCGAAAAACTGAAGGACGTCGAGAAAATCAAAATCCCCTCCTCGCTCGACTACCTCGCGATCCCCGGCCTGCGCCGCGAAAGCGCCCTGAAGCTCCAGCAATTCCGTCCGGAAAACCTCGGCCAGGCCGGCCGCATCAGCGGCGTGAATCCGGCCGACATCAGCATCCTGATGGTGCTGATCGCCGCCGGCCTGCGCGGGAAAAAACCCTGAACCGCCTCGCGTCACCGCGCATGTGAGGTTGTTGTGACAATCTGGTGACGCCGGTTAATTCACTGGAAAGGCCCCCGCTGCCGCCGATAATCACCGCCAATAATGGAGAAGAAAAAGATACTGGTCGTCGACGACGAGCCTGATGTCACGGACCTGGTCGCCTATCACCTCAAGGCGAAGGGGCTTCACGTGGAAACCATCAACGACGCCACGGCGAGCATCTCCAAGGCCCGCAGCTTCCAGCCTGATCTGCTTATATTAGACATAATGATGCCGCACCTGAGCGGCATTCAGATCTGCCGGATCCTGCGCACCGATAACAAACTCGCGAAGGTCCCGATTATTTTCCTCACCGCCAAGGCCGAGCCGCACGACCGCATCGAGGGACTTGAATCCGGCGCCGATGATTACATGGGAAAGCCCTTCAGCCCGAAGGAACTCGTCCTGCGCGTCGAATCCATCCTGCGTCGCCTGGCCGCGCCCAAGGAACCGGTCTCCGCCAAGCTCCACGTGGGCGACATTCTCCTCGAAAGCGACACGCACCGCGTGACCGTGCGGGGAGCCCTGCTTGAGCTCACGGCCACCGAGTTCAAGCTGCTCCGCCTGATGATGGAGCGCCAGGGCCGCGTGCAGACCCGCGAGCACCTGTTGCTTAATGTCTGGAATTACTCGACCGAGATCGAGACCCGCACCGTGGACACGCACGTCCGCCGCTTGCGCGAAAAGCTGGGCGCGGAAGCGGGATGGATTGAAACCATCCGCGGGGTGGGGTATCGGATTGCCGACAAAAAACTGCCTGCATGACCGTCCTGCTTTTCGCCCTCCTCACCGCCGCCCTGCTGGGATTGCTGTGGGTGCTGCGGAGGCAGAACCGGGCGCTGCAGCACCTGCGCGAGGCCGTGCTCCGCGGCCAGCCACTGCTGCGCGAGGAGTCCTCCGACGGCGGCCTGCCGGCGTGGCCCGCGCTGGCGGAAACGGTCAACCAGCTCATCACCGACAACACCGCGCTCCGCCAGCAGCGCACCGACCAGCTGGCCCAGCTGGAAGCCACGCTCGGCAACCTGCGTGAGGCCGTCCTGATCGTGGACGAGTCTAACTACATCCACCTGGCCAACCGCGCGCTGCGGGAAATTTTTCCCGGGGCCCGCGACCTCGTGAACCTGCGACTCGAGCTGATCGTGCGCAGCGGACCGTTCCTCGACTACGTGCGCGCCACGCGCGCGGGCAAGGAACTGCCACGCGAGGAATTCGAGATCATCGACGGTGCCAACCTGCACTGGATCGAGGCCTCCGGCGCGCCCATCCCATCCCCCGACGGCAAATCGCAGTGGGCGCTCTTCGTCATCCATGACCTCACCAGCCACCGGAAGCTCGAGCGCGTCCGCCGCGATTTTGTCGCCAACGCCTCACACGAGCTGCGCACGCCGCTGAGCATCATCAAGGGTTACATCGAGACGCTCGTCGACGGCCACGAGACCATGGCGCTGGAGGACCGGGCGAAATTCCTGAAAACCATCCAGCGCCACAGCGACCGCCTAAAGTCGATCATCGACGACTTGCTCGTCCTCTCGCGCCTGGAATCGGCGACCCCGGGACTGAAGTTCGCGCCCCTGACCCTCGCGCCTTTCTTCCAGGGCCTGGCGGACGAGTATCGCCGGCGGTCCGCGGGAGCCGACCACGAGATCGTGGTCACCGTGCCGGCGGAGATGGGCCCGGTGGAGGCCGACAGCGACAAGCTCACCCAGGTTTTTGGCAATCTCCTCGAGAATGCGCTCAAATACACCTCGAAGGGCTCGCGGGTGGAAATCGGGGCGCAGGCCACGATGGAGGACGAGATCGAGTGTTACGTCCGCGACAACGGCGCCGGCATCCCCGCCGAGGACCTGCCGCACATCTTCGAGCGCTTTTTCCGCGTGGAGAAGGGCCGCTCGCGCGAGACCGGCGGCACCGGTCTCGGCCTCAGCATCGTGAAGCACATCGTGCAGCTGCACGGCGGCCGGGTCTGGGCGGAAAACCGCGAGTCAGGCGGGCTGGCGATCATCCTGCGCCTGCCGCGCCAGCAGAAAACATAAGGTGGAGCCCGCGCTCCGCGCGGGCTTGAATTTCTGGAGGGCCGGCCTCCCGGCCGGCCGCGGTCGGTCAGGAGACCGACCCTCCATCTTTTCATTTGGCTCTTGGCGTTTGGATTTTTTCCCGGCCAATAGGCGCGTGCCATTCCAACCCGAGTTTCTGGCCCGCATCGCCGAACGCCGCGCCGCGTTGCGGACGGAGCTCGCGACGCTGCTGCCCGCGCGCCAGGCGATCACCTGGGAGATCGGTTCGGGTCACGGGCATTTCCTCGTGCAATATGCCGCGGCGTTCCCCGAAAAATTCTGCGTCGGCGTGGACATCATCCGCGACCGCCTAAACCGCAGCGGCAAGAAACGCGACCGGGCCAGGCTGACCAATTGTCATTTCGTCCAGGCCGAGGCCCGCGAGTTCTTCGACGCGCTGCCGCCCGGCGTGACCCTGCAGGAGATCTGGGTGCTCTTTCCCGACCCGTGGCCCAAGAAGCGTCACCACAAGAACCGCATCCTGCAGGCGGAATTCCTCGAGGCGCTGGCGAATCGGTCAGGGGAGGGCACGCGCCTCTATTTCCGCACCGACCATGCCGAGTATTTCCGCGCGGTCGCCCTACTGTTGCCAGAATTGAAGACCTGGCAGCTAGATCCGGCGGCCCCGTGGCCGCTGGAACAGGAAACGGTCTTTCAGGCGCGGGCTCCGGCCTACCAGTCCTTGGTCGCGATCAGGACATCACATCCAGCCACCCCAGCAGAAACAACTGCCCCAAGGCTGCCACCCCCAGTAGGGCCCAGGTGACCTGCATAAAGACATTGTGCGCGAGCTTGCGCTCGCCATTGGGGCGGTGCGAGGGCTCGGTCCGGGCGAGCAGATCACGGGGGGCTTGGTCCATCATTTACAAATGACGGCAGGACCCAGGCCGAGGCAAGCCGGCTTCGCCATTAGTTCTGACTGGTTAAAGTTGGGGCAGACCTAATTCCACCAAACTCTTGGGCTTTTTTGATTTCGGGGGTTGACGCTTTGAAGGGCTAAAACCTACCTATTTGGGCTCCTTCCGCGACACCCCACCGGAAAATAAATGCACACTGTTAAGAAACTCCTAGGTTTGGCTGCCGCTTTGAGCTTTGCGACGGTTTCGTTCGCCGCGGAAGAAGGCGAGGGGGTCGCCCCGGCCGCCGCCAAGCTGGTCGATTTCGGCAACGGCTGGGCCATCACCAGCAGCATGGCGACCGGTTGGGTCACGTCGGCGGTGCTCATCGCCCTCATCCTGCTCGCGGTCCGCAAACCCAAGATTCTCCCCGGCAAGGCCCAGTCCGTCTTCGAGTCCCTGCTCGAGGCGTTGCGCGACCTCTTCGAGCCGATCATCGGCAAAAAGGCGTTCCCGGCCTCGTTTCCGCTGCTCGTGACCCTTTTCATCTTCATCCTGATCAATAACTGGATGGGCCTGCTCCCGGGCGTCGGCACCATCGGCCAGGGTCACGATGTCGACGGGCACTTCCATCTGACCAGTCCCTGGATCCGGCCGTTCAACTCCGACTTCAACGGCACCCTCGCCCTCGCCCTCGTTTCCTTCGGCGCCTACCTGATCATCATCTTCAAATACGCCGGCCCGAAACTCATCCTCTGGGACCTCTTCGGCAACAAGGCTGACAAGAAGGAAACCCCGGCCTGGCTCTATCCCTTCCTGTCGCTCGTCTTCCTCATCGTCGGCTTCATTGAGGTGTTCTCGATCATGATCCGGCCGTTCACACTTTCGGTCCGTCTCTTCGGCAATGTGTTCGGCGGTGAAAACCTCCTGCACGGCACCGGTTTCATCTTCGTCTTCTATTTCATGGAGCTGCTCGTCGGCCTCATCCAAGCCGTCGTCTTCACCCTGCTTTCCTCGGTTTACATCGGCCTCATCTGCAACCACGGCGACGATCATGAACACGATCACGCCGAGGGCCACGCGGCCGAATCCCACCACTAACCCTTTACCGCCGGGAGCGTGCCTCGCGTGCGCACGGCGGCAACCGCAACCACAACCCACCCACCATATGTATCCCATCCTCGCTGAACTCACTGGCAACATCGCCAGCGCCTTCGGTCTCCTCGGCGGCGCCCTCGGCGTCGGCCTCATCGGCCAGAAGGCCGCCGAAGCCGTCGGCCGCAATCCCGGCGCCTCCGGCAAGATCCTCGTCCAGGCCATCATCGGTATGGCGCTCGCCGAAGGTCTCGGCATCCTCGCGCTGTTCCTCGCGAAGTAATCCTCCCGTTTGAACCGGCGGCGCGCCGCCTCACCCGCTTCGCGCCGCCAACCCCTTTCCCGCCATGCTGACTCTCCTGCTCGCCGTCACCGAACCCGCCGCCCACGGCGCCGCTGCTCCCGGTCCCATCGAAGGACTGAAAGAGACCTTCGTGCATTTCGGCGTCGAGCCGAAGTTCCTGGTGATGCAGATCGTCAGCTTCCTGATCCTCTTCGGCGTCCTCTACTGGTTCGGCATCAAGCCCACCATCGCCACGATGGAGGAGCGCAACAAGAAGATCAGCGACGGCCTCAAGCACGCCGAGGAGACCCAGGTCCGCCTCGCCGCCGCCGCCCAGGAGAGTGCCGCCCTTATCAAGGCCGCGCAGCTCGACGCCCAAAAGCTCGTCGAGGAGGCCCGCAAGGCTTCCAAGGAATTCGCCGACAAGCAGAACGCCGAGGCCACCGCCCGCGCCGCCGACACCCTCGCCAAGGCCCAGCAGGCTATCGAGCTCGAGCACAAGAAAATGCTCAATGAGGCCCGCGGCGAGATCGCCCGCCTCGTCGTCAAGACCACCGAGCAGGTCCTCGCCAAGAAGCTCACCGACGCCGATCGCGCCGCCTACAACGACGCCGCGACCAAGGAACTGTCCGTCAGCTGATCTAAAAGATGCGCGCCGACAAAAAGACCAAGGCCCTCGCGAAGCAGCTCTTCAAGCTGAGCGTCGTCAACGGCGCCGTCTCCCCCGAGCAGGTCGCCGGCGTCCTCGCCTACGTCGAGAAGGTCGCCCCGCGCAACTCGCTCGCACTCCTCAAGCTCTACCAGCACGCCATCGTGGCCGAGCTCGCCAAGTCCCACGCCCGCGTCGAGCACGCCGGCCCGCTCGGCGCCAATACGCTCCAGTTGATCGCGGCCGCGATGACCAAGAAATATTCGCGCCCCGTCACCGCCACAGCGCAGGCCAACCCGAAGCTCCTCGCCGGCCTCCGCGTCCGCATCGGCTCCGATGTCTACGAGTCCACCGTGTCCGGCCAGCTCGCCACCCTTTCCAACGCAGTCTAATCCGTCCGCCCCACTAAATCCCTTCCCAAGATGAGCACCGTCGTCGAACAAATCGAACAGCAGATCGCCAAGCTTTCCAGCAAGGTCGTCAAGAAAAACACCGGCACCATCCGCGCCGTCGCCGACGGCGTCGCCAAACTCGACGGTCTCTCCGACGTCATGTATAACGAGATGGTCCAGTTCCCCGGCGGCGCCATCGGCATCGCACTGAACCTGGAGGCCGACGAGGTCGGCTGCGTCGTCCTCGGCGACGTCTCCACGCTCAAGGAAGGCGACGAGGTCCAGACCACCGGCAAGCTCCTCTCCGTTCCCGTCGGCAAGGCGCTCCTTGGCCGCGTCGTCGACGCCCTCGGCCGCCCGGTCGACGGCAAGGGCCCGATCGACTCCAAGGAATTCTATCCCGTCGAGAAGATCGCTCCGGGCATCATGGTCCGCAAATCCGTGAACCAGCCGCTCTTCACCGGCATCATGGCCATCGACTCCATGATCCCGATCGGCCGCGGCCAGCGCGAACTCATCATCGGTGACCGCGGCACGGGCAAGACCACGATTTGCATCGACACGATCATCAACCAGGCCCGCATCAACAAGGTCGGCCTCGCGTCGGGTGACAAAAACTTCCGCCCGGTCTACTCGATCTACGTCGCTGTCGGTCAGAAGCAGTCGAACGTCGTCCGCACCATCAACGCTCTCGAGGCCGCCGGTGCGCTTGAATACACCGTCCTCGTCGCCGCCCCCGCCGCCGACAACCCGGCCAACCAATACCTCGCCCCGTTCTCCGGCGCCGCCATCGGCGAGTGGTTCATGGAAAACGGCATGGATGCGCTGATCGTCTATGACGATCTCTCCAAGCACGCCGTCGCCTACCGCCAGATTTCCCTCATCCTGAAGCGCCCTTCCGGTCGCGAGGCGTATCCGGGCGACGTGTTCTATCTCCACTCCCGCCTCCTCGAGCGCGCCGCGCGCCTCGACGGCAAGGGCTCGCTCACCGCGCTGCCCGTCATCGAGACGCAGGCCGGCGACGTGTCCGCTTACATCCCGACGAACGTCATCTCCATCACCGACGGCCAGATCTTCCTCGAGACCGATCTCTTCAACCAAGGCATTCGCCCCGCGGTGTCCGTCGGTCTTTCCGTGTCCCGCGTCGGTTCGTCCGCGCAGATCAAGGTCACCAAGCAAGTCGGCGGTAAACTCAAGGGCGAGCTCGCCCAGTTCCGCGAACTCGCGGCCTTCGCGCAGTTCGGTTCCGACCTCGACCCGAAGACCAAGGCCCAGCTCGACCGCGGCGCGCGCATCGTCGAACTCTTCAAGCAGCCGCAGCTCAACCCGCTTTCAATCGAGATGCAGGCCTCCGTGCTCTGGGCCCTCCAGAAGACCTACTTCGATTCCATCGAGGTAAAGTCCATCGTGACCGCCGCCAACTCGTGGAAGGACTACCTCACGAGCCGGAAGGACGCCCTGCTTACGAAGATCCGCACCGAGGCCAAGCTCACCGACGAGATCGAGGCCGGCCTCAAGGCCGCCGCCGACGAGTGGAAGGGCACGTTCTCGAAGTAAATCCCTGGACCCTAAACCCTAGAGCCCAGACTCCATTCGATGGCTTCCACACGCGACATCCGCCGGCGCATCAAGTCGGTCAAGAACACCCGCCAGATCACCAAGGCGCTGGAGCTCGTGGCCGCGTCCAAGATGAAGAAGGCGCAGGCCGCGGCCCTCGCCGGGCGCCCCTACGCCCAGCTGATGGCCGACATGCTTGCCGCCCTGGCCAGCCGCGTGAACGAGACGCAACACCCGCTGCTCACCCGCCGCGAAGTCAAGGTCCGCGGCGTTCTCCTCGTCACGACGGCCATGGGCCTGTGCGGTCCGCTCAACGCCAACCTTTTCAAGCTCGTCACCGAGATCAAGACGCCCGCCAAGTATGTGGCCATCGGCCGCAAGGGCGCGCAGTTCCTCTCCCGCACCAAGCGCGACCTCGTCGCCGACTTCAGCGTGGGTGACCGCGTGCCGTTCGCCGAGGTGAAGACTCCCATCGAGTATCTGGTTAATTTGTTTCTCGAGGGCACCGTCGACACCGTCGAGGTGATCTACTCGCGCTACAAGAACACGCTCGTCCAGGAGGCCATCATCCGCCCGGTGCTCCCGCTGAGCAACGTGAAGGACTTCGTCTCGCATCTCCGCGCCGAGGGCGGCGCGGGCAAGTTCAGCGACGACCGCGACATGCTGTTCGAGCCGAGCGCCGATGCGGTGCTCGCCGCGCTGCTGCCGTTCTACGTCAACCGCTACATCTACCAGCTCGTGCTCTCGGCCAAGGCCTCCGAGCACAGCGCGCGCATGGTCGCGATGAAGACCGCCAAGGACAACGCCACCAGCCTCCTCGGCGACCTCACCCTCGAATACAACAAGGCCCGCCAGGCCGCCATCACCCAGGAAATCCTCGAGATCTCCGCCGCCGCCTTCAGCAGCGCCTCCTAATTTCAAGATCCACCCCCACCCGTTTAAGTCATGAGCAACACCGGAAAAATCGTCCAAGTCATCGGCGCCGTCGTCGACGTGCAGTTCGCCGAGAACTCCATCCCGCCCATCTACCAGGCCCTGACCATCAGCTTCACGGTCTCGGGCAAGAAGGAAGTCCTCACGCTCGAGGTGCAGCAGCATCTCGGCGAGGGCGTCGTCCGCGCCATCGCGATGTCCTCCTCCGAAGGCCTCGTGCGCGGCATGGATGTCGCCGACACCGGCGGCCCGATCACCGTCCCCGTGGGTGACGGCGTGCTCGGCCGCATCTTCGACGTCACCGGCAACCCGGTGGACGGCAAGGGCCCGGTCGCCCACACGAAGCGCTACCCGATTCACCGCCCGGCCCCTGCGCTGGTCGACCAGAACACCAAGGCCGAAATCCTCGAGACCGGCATCAAGGTCATCGACCTGATCTGCCCTTTCATCAAGGGCGGCAAGGCGGGCGCGTTCGGCGGCGCCGGCGTCGGCAAGACCGTCGTCATTCTCGAACTCATCAACAACATCGCCAAGGCCCACGGTGGCTATTCGGTGTTCGCCGGCGTCGGCGAGCGCTCCCGTGAGGGCAACGACCTTTACCATGAAATGTCGGAGGCGGGCGTCATCGACCAGAAGGACCTCAGCAAGTCCAAGGTCGCGCTCGTGTTCGGCCAGATGAACGAGCCGCCGGGTGCCCGTATGCGCGTCGCCCTCTCGGCCCTCGCGATGACCGAGTATTTCCGCGACGAGAAGAACCAGGACGTGCTCCTGTTCGTCGACAACATCTTCCGCTTCTCGCAGGCCGGTTCCGAAGTGTCCGCGCTCCTCGGCCGCTCGCCGTCCGCGGTCGGTTACCAGCCGACCCTCGCCAACGAGATGGGCCTCCTCCAGGAGCGCATCACGTCGACGAAGAAGGGCTCCATCACCTCTGTGCAGGCCGTCTATGTGCCCGCCGACGACTTGACCGACCCGGCGCCGGCCAACACGTTCGCCCACCTTGACTCGACGATCGTGCTCGAGCGCTCCATCGCCGAGCTCGGCATTTATCCCGCGGTGGATCCGCTCGCCTCCGTCTCGAAGGCTCTCCAGGCCGACATCGTCGGCGAGGAACACTACAAGGTCGCCCGCGAAGTGCAGCGCGTCCTCCAGCGCTACAAGGATCTCCAGGACATCATCGCCATTCTCGGCCTCGATGAGCTCCCGCCCGAGGATAAGCTCACCGTCTACCGCGCCCGCAAGATCCAGCGCCTCCTCTCGCAGCCGTTCGCGGTCGCCGAGGTGTTCACCGGCACACCGGGCAAATATGTCCCCGTCAAGGAGACGGTCCGCGGCTTCAAGATGATCCTCGACGGCGAGCTCGACCATATCGCCGAGGGCGACTTCTACATGAAGGGTGGCATCGACGAGGTCATCGCCGCCGGCGCCAAGAAGTAATCTCCCATGGCTCTCACACTCGAAATCGTCACGCCCGAGGCGAAGGTGTATTCCGACACCATCGACTCCGTCGTCATCCCGACGGTCGAGGGCGAGATCGGCGTCCTGCCCGGCCACATCCCGCTGCTCACCCAGATCGAGCACGGCGAACTCCGCGTGACGAAGGGCGGCGCCACCACGTGGCTCGCCGTCGGCAACGGTTTCGCGCAGATCGACGGTGACACCGTCCGCGTGCTGGCCGAACAGGCCATCACCGAGGAGAAGATCGACGAGAATGCCGTTGAGGCCGCGATGAAGCGTGCCGAGGCCGACGTGAAGGCCGCCAAGGACATGGATCCGCAGCAATACGAACACCTGCAGAGCCTGATCCGCTACTCCGGCGTCCAACTGGCCGTCAAACGTCGTCGTCGCTAAACCACTCGCCCTGAGTTATCTACGCGAGTAGATTGACCCGGGGCTTTTTTCTGATTCTGTCCTGATACTCAGTCTCAGCTCATGCCCGCCTCACCTCTACCCCTCTCGCCCCTTTGCCAGCTGCCGGTCGGCATGACCGGCCGCGTGTGCGAGCTGACCGGTGACGACGGTTTCTGCCAGCGCGTCCGCGAGATGGGTTTCGGCGAGGCCGCGCTGGTCACCAAGATTTCCGGCACGACGACCACGCTCTGTCTGGTCAACGGCACCCGCATCGCCCTCAACCACCGGGCTGCCATGAGCATTCTCGTCGAGCAGCTACCGGCCAGCGCGCGTTGAAGCTTCCGGCCCATATCGCCCTGACCGGGCGCAAGCGCACCCCCACCGCGGCCGATCGCACGCCGGTCTACGCGATGGTTGGCAACCCGAACTGCGGCAAGACCACGCTCTTCAATGCGCTGACCGGCCTCCGCCAGAAAGTCGGCAACTACCCGGGCGTCACCGTCGAGAAGAAGATCGGCATCACCTACTCGCAGCACGGCCGGCCCATCGAGATCATCGACCTGCCCGGCGCCTATTCGCTCGCGGCCCGCTCGCCCGACGAGGCCGTGCTCCGCGACGTGCTGCTCGGCCGCCGCGAGGACGTGCCGCAGCCCGACCGTATCATCTGCGTCGTCGACGCGGCCAACCTCGAGCGCAACCTCTACCTCGTCCACCAGATTCTCGATCTCGGCCGGCCCGTCATCATCGCGCTCAACATGATGGAC
>JANYAM010000053.1 GCA_025361365.1 Opitutus sp.
CCGAAAAGCCTGATCGACAAGCTTGGCGTGAAACCGGATTCACGCGTCGCCGTGCTGGGGGTGACTAACCCGGAATTTATCGCGCAAGCGAGAGAGCGCCTTGGCGCGCCGCCGTCTAAAAAGGCCGCCGGCGCGCTGGATTTTATTTTCTATGCCGCGGACAGCGCCGCGGAACTCGCAAAATTAAAATCACTGAAGGCGCACCTGCAGCCCGCCGGCGCGATCTGGGTCGTGTCACTCAAGGGCAAGGCAGCGACTATTAAGGACACGGACGTGATGAAAGCCGCGCGTGCCGCCGGACTCGTGGACAACAAGGTCTGCGGTTTTTCCGCCACACACACCGCACTGAAGCTGGTCATTCCGCGCGCCGCGCGTTGAGCCGGGTTCAGGTGCCGAAAAAAATCTCCGCCACGCGCCGCTGGCGGTAGTCGAAGATATGCCGCAGCTGGCGGCCGACCCAGATTTTTTCCGCGAGCCAGCCCAACGGACCCCAGCCGACTTCGTAGGTCACATGGTCGACCATTCGCACTCCGCCGGCCTCGGGCACGAAGCGATGCTCGTGTTGCCAGAGCTTGTAGGGGCCAGCCCGCTGCACGTCGATGAAACGGACGCCTTCCTCCACGATGGTGATTTCCGTCACCCATTTCAGCCACACGCCGGGCAGCGGCGAGATCCGATACCGGATGATCTGACCGGCGAACATCCGCGGCGGGAGCTCACCGAGGATCTGGAAACGAACGCCCGGCGGCGTCAGTTCGTTGAGATTCACCGGCGTCGCGAAGAATTCCCACACCCGCATCGGATCGGCGGGGATTAATTGCTCCCGGCGCAGATGGCGGATCATACGCGGCGCCGCTTCACGGCTTGCCGGCAGGGATGACCGGCGGGGCGGGGGACAGCGGCACGACGACCTTGGGCGGTGCCACCTGCTCGGGCTTGGGCGCCGCGAGCACCGGCTTCACCGCCGGAGGAGCGACCAGTGGGACCAGCTTGTTGAGCAGCGTCGCGTGCACGACGACGTTGGACAGGTCCGCGACGATGTCGGCTGCACGCGCCTCGGCGGCCGCGATATCAGCGGGCCGACGGGAGACCCGGGCGCGCACCTGGGTCTCGGCATCGGACGGAGCACCGGCCTGCTTGGCGACGATCAGCCAAGCCAGGCCCTCGATGTAATCGCGCTTCACGCCGCGGGCGCTGACGAGCATGGCGCCGATGTTATGCTGGGCCTCAACCACGCCGGCCTTGGCCGCGGTGGTGAAATAGTCCAACGCCTTGCCATAGTCGGGCACGTCGAGCAGTCCGTCGTGATAAATTTTCCCCAGCCGGAACCAGCCATCAGCCGCGCCAGCCTTGGCGGCTTGTTCATAGAGCGCGGCGGCCTTGGTTACGTCGCGCGGCACGCCATCGCCCTCGAGGCTGCGGTCGCCGAGTTCGAGGCACGCCTTCGCATCGCCCTTCGCGGCAAACGCGATCAACTCGGGGATACTTTTCCATTTCGGCCCGCCGCCATGGGTGGAAATCAGCTGCGGCGGGGCGTCGGCGGGCTCGGCGGCCTTCTTCGCAGCGAGCACGGGGACGAAACCTAGACAGAGAAGGGACAGCAACAGGCGCGGGGTGGGGTGCATGGCGGGTCTCATTGGGACGGCTGCAGCAGGATTGGGTTCCGCCCCGATTTGGCAAGGGCGCCGCAGGTGGACCGCTTCGCTGTAGGTCGAGCTTTATGCCCGACAGCGGCCGTGGCATGCCGGGGATAAACCCCGACCTACATGGACCGGATAAGCAGCAGACATAAAAAAGCCGCAGCGCGGGGTTGCGGCTTGAAAACAGACGGAAGAGCGAACTCAGTCTTCCTTCTCAGCGGTCACGGACTCCCCGCCCTTGACGCTGACCTTCTCGAGGATGGCGGCCGTCACCTTGGCGGCGAGGGCGGCGTTCGAGCGGAAGGCTTCCTTGGCGGCCTCGCGGCCCTGGCCGACGAGCTCGCCGTTGAAGGCGATCCAGGCGCCCTTCTTCTCCAGCACCTTGTGGTCGAGGCCGAGGTCGATGAGTGAGCCGCTCGTCGAGATGCCCTCGTCATACATGATGTCGAACTCCACCTCGGTGAACGGCGGGGCGACCTTGTTCTTCACGACCTTGATCTTGGTGCGGTTGCCAATGACCTTGCCGTCCGGCGTCTTGAGCTGGTCCTTGCGGCGGATGTCGATGCGGATCGAGGAGAAGAATTTCAGCGCGCGGCCGCCGGAGGTCGTCTCGGGGTTGCCGAACATCACGCCGATCTTCTCGCGGATCTGGTTGGTGAAAATACACACGCAGTTCGTCTTGCTGACGACGGAGGTGAGGCGGCGCATGGCCTGGGACATAAGGCGGGCCTGGCTGCCCATGGTCATGTCGCCCATCTGGCCGTCGAGCTCGGCCTTCGTGATGAGGGCGGCGACGGAGTCGAGGACGATGATGTCGATGCTGTTGGAGCGGATGAGCGTCTCCATGATGTTGAGCGCGTCCTCGCCGGAATCCGGCTGGGAAACGAGCAAATCATCGAGGCTGACGCCGACGACCTTGGCGTATTTCGGGTCGAGGGCGTGCTCGACGTCGATGAAGGCGGCGAGGCCGCCCTGGCGCTGGGCCTCGGCGATGACGCTCAAGCAGAAGGTGGTTTTGCCGGACGATTCCGGGCCGTAGATCTCGACGATGCGGCCCTTGGGCAGGCCGCCGACGCCAAGGGCGAGGTCGATGGCCAGTGAGCCGGTCGAGAGCGTCTCGACCTTCATCTTGGTGTTGCTGCCGAGGCGCATGATCGAGCCCTCGCCGAACTGCTTCGTGATCGAAGAGACGGCGAGCTCGATGTTTTTCTCGCGGGCGGGATTGGAGGATTTCTCGGCAGGCGCGATGCGCGAGTCGGACTTGGACTTATCAGCTTTGGACATGGGAATCGTGTGAGGAGGGTTAAAAGGACATACTACAGCATGACGCTGACAACAGTATGTCAGGAGGCTTTGCTCCGGTAGCCGCCCCGGCAAGCGCGGAGTGGCCGAAAAACGGCCTAAAATGAGGGCGGAAAATTTCTCAGGCGCCGGGCGCGACCGGTTTGTTGAAACCGAAGGCGAAAAACACCGCCAGCCCGATGAACAGCAGGCTTACGGCGTAGTTCCATTTCAGCTTTTCCCCGAGCACCAGCCACGCAAAGACGACGAACACCCCGAGCGTGATGACCTCTTGGATGATTTTCAGCTGGTAGCCGCTCCACGCGCCGTAGCCGAGGCGGTTGGCGGGCACCATCAGGCAATATTCGAAGAAGGCGATGCCCCAGGAGGCGAGAATCGCGACCCACAGCGGCTTGTCGTGGAGATACTTCAGGTGCCCATACCAGGCGAAAGTCATGAAAACGTTGGAGACAGCGAGCAGTAGGATCGTGGTCATGGCGGTATGGTGCGCAGCTAACGCCCGGCCGCTAGACGAAAAATGGAGGCGGGGTGCCCTCACCCCGCGGTTGCAATTCACGTTTCGCCTCGCGGGGTGAGGG
>JANYAM010000057.1 GCA_025361365.1 Opitutus sp.
GAGACGTAGAAGCCGAGGAGCTCCTTCTCAAACTGCAGGCGCTCGGCCGACGTGAAATCCGTCGCGGACGTGGTGTGGGCCACATGGCCGTTGGCGGCGCGGGCGGGGACGCCCTTGACGATGGTCGGCGGCTCATGGAGCACGTCGAGGAACGAGTGCTGGCCGGCGGCCTTGTCGCGGGCGTGGGCCGCGGCGCCGGCGATGGCGCCGTCGATAGACTCGAAGAGCGGCTTGCGCTGGGCGCCGCTGAAGTCGAAGGCGCCCGTCTTCACGAGGTGCTCAAGCACGCGTTTGTTGAGGGCGCGGGCGTCGACGCGCGCGGTGAAGTCGGCGAAGTCCTTGAACGCGCCGTTCGCCTCGCGCTCCTCGATGATTTTTTGCGCGGCCTGCTCGCCGACGCCCTTGATGCCGGCGAGGCCGAAGCGGATCTTGTCGCCGACGGGGGTGAAGTTGACGCGCGACTCGTTGACGTCGGGCCCGAGGACCTTGAGGCCCATCGCCTCGCACTCGGCGACGAAGTGCGCCACCTTTTCGGAGTTGCCGAGCTCGGAGGTGAGCATGGCGGCCATGAACTGCACCGGGTAGTTGGCCTTGAGGTAACCGGTCTGGTAGCTGAGCACCGCATAGGCGGCGGAGTGGGACTTGTTGAAACCGTAACCGGCAAACTTGTTGAGGATGTCGAAGATCGAGTTGGCCGTCTTGGCGTCGATCTTGTTCACCTTCGCGGCGCCTTCGACGAACTTGGCGCGCTCCTTGGCCATGGCCTCGGCGTCCTTCTTACCCATGGCGCGGCGCAGCATGTCGGCGCCGCCGAGCGTGTAGCCGGCGATGATCTTGGCGGCCTCCATGACCTGCTCCTGGTAGACCATGACGCCATAGGTCTCACGGCAGACCTCCTCGAGGAGCTTGTGCGGGAACTGGACGGTGCTCGGGTCCTTCTTGCCGCGCACGTAGTCCGGGATCCACTCCATCGGGCCCGGGCGGTAGAGCGCGATGAGCGCAACGATCTCGTCGATCGAGGAGAGGCCAATCTGGCGGCAGAGCGCCTGCATGCCGCCGGATTCCAGCTGGAACACGCCGGTGGTGCGGCCGGAGTTGAGCAACGCGTAGGTCTTCGGGTCCTCGAAGCCGACGGCTTCGATGTCGAACTTCGGGTCGGCGGTGCGGTGGACGTTGTCGATCGCGTCGGCGATGACGGTGAGCGTCTTGAGGCCGAGGAAGTCCATCTTGAGCAAGCCGAGTTTGCCCACGGCGTTCATGTCATACTGCACCGTGATGTCGCCCTCCTGCAGCGTGAGCGGGACAAATTCCTCGAGCGGCCGGTCGGTGATGATGATGCCGGCAGCGTGTTTGCCGGTGTTGCGCACCATGCCCTCGAGCACGAGGCCCTGGTCCATGATTTTCCGCGCGACAGGGTTCTTTTCGTATTCGTTGCGCAGCTCGGCGGACTTGTCGATGGCGGCCTGGAGCTCGATGTTGAGCTCGTCGGGGATCATCTTGGCCAGGCGGTCGGCCTCGACGTAGGGCAGGTCGTGGACGCGCGAGACGTCGCGGATGACCGCCTTGGCGCCGAGGGTGCCGTAGGTGATGATGTTGGCCACGCACTCGTTGCCGTATTTCTGGCGGACGTAGTTGATGACCTCGCCGCGGCGGCGCATGCAGAAGTCGATATCGAAGTCCGGCGGCGACACGCGCTCGGGATTCAGGAAGCGTTCGAAGAGCAGCTTGAAGCGCAGCGGGTCGAGGTTGGTGATGCCGAGCACGTAGGCGACGATGCAGCCGGCGCCCGAGCCGCGGCCCGGGCCGACGGGGATGCTTTGCTTCTTCGCCCAGTCGATGAAATCCCAGACGACGAGGAAGTAGTCCACGAAACCCGTCTTCGCGATGATCGAGATCTCGTAGTCGAGGCGCTCGACGAGGATTTTCGCGAGCTCCTTGTCCTTTGCCTTTTCCGGCTTCGCATAGTCGACGCCGTAGCGCGCCTTGAGGCCGGTGATGCAGAGTTCCTTGAGGTAGCCGGTGCGGTCGGTCTTCACCTCGGGCGGCAGCGGGTATTTCGGGTAGCGCTCGGAGCCCTTGGGGAAGGGGATGGTGAGGTCGCACATCTCGGCGACGAGCGCGGTGTTGGTGACGGACTCGGGCACCTCGGCGAAGGTGCGGGCCATCTCCTCGCGCGATTTAAGGAAGAACTGCGTGCCGGAGAACTTCATCCGGTTCTCCTCGGCGATCTTCGAGCCGGTCTGGATGCAGAGCAGGGTGTCGTGCGGGCCGGCGTCGGCGGCGTTGACGTAATGGACATCGTTCGAGCAGATGACCTTCAGGCCGAACTCCTCGCCGAGCTTGAGGAGGCCGGGGATGACCTTGCGCTGCTCGGGGATGCCGTGGTCCTGGATCTCGACGAAATAGTTTTCCTGGCCGAAGATCTCGACGAAACGGCCGCAGGCCTTGCGCGCCTCGGGGTAGTTG
>JANYAM010000075.1 GCA_025361365.1 Opitutus sp.
CCGCCGACAAACCCGTCCCCGGCGCCGGCCGTGTCCACCACTTCGACCTCGTGGGCGCGGATGCGCAGGTAGACATCGGGCTGGGATACGAAGCAGCCGCGGGCGCCGAGCGTGACGATGACCACCGGCACCGACAGGCAGCGGCAGAGCCGGTGCAGGGCGTCGGCCCCGAGCGCAAGCAGCGTGGTCTCGGTGAATTCGCCGGCGGCGTTGTAAGGGGCGGTGCGCAGCAGCGCGGCGCAGGACGGGCACTGTTTCACGAGGGCGGCGAACTCGCTCTCATTGGGAATGAGCACCTCGGTGTGCCGAAGCACGGCGGGGTCGAACTCGGGCCGCATCGGCGCGGGGTTGAAGACGGTGATGGCGCCGTTGCGGCGGGCCGTGCGCAGCACATAACCGACGGTGGCGTAATCGGACTCGCCCTGGCACACGACGACCTGCGCCGGGGCGAGCCGCGGCACGGGGATGTCGCGCGGCTTGAGCCCGAGGTTGGCGCCGAGCGAGATGATGATGTGGTTCTGGCCGGCGCCGTTGACGGTGACGACCGCCGCGCCGGTGGCGTGCTTCGGTTTCCCGACCAGGTGCACATGGAGGCCGGCGGCGCGGGCGAACTGCCGGGCGCCCGCCCCGGCCGCATCAGGCCCGACGGCGCCGATGAACAGGGTGGGGATGCCGGCGCGCGCGGCGGCGACGGCCTGGTTGAAGCCCTTGCCGCCGGGCCCGGGCCGGAAGTCGCCGACCACGGTCTCGCCTGGCCGCGGAAAATTCTTGGTGTAGAATGCCAGGTCCTGGACAAAGCTGCCGACGACGACGACCGAGGATTTCATGCGCGCGCGGGGCTAGCCTTGGGTGGCCTCGCGCAGGACATCGCGGAGCGAGTCGGTGCCGAAGGGTTTCTGGAGGAAGCCGTTCAGGTTCTGGCCGGCGAAGCGCTGTTTCGCATCCTGGGCGCTGTAGCCGCTGAAGACCACGATGCACTGGTCGGGCTGCAGCGCGCGGAGCGCGGTGAAGGTCGCATAGCCGTCCATCCCCGGCATGGTCAGGTCGAGCAGCACGAGGTCGAAACGGCTGCCGCGTGCGCGGAGAAAATCCAGCGCCTGCTGGCCGGACTCAGCCTGTTGCACGGTGAAGCCGAAGAAGGCGATCATCTGGGCGGCGGTGGCGCGCACCGCCGGCTCGTCATCGACGATGAGCACGGTGCCGCTGCCGCGCCAGTTGCGGGCCGGCGCGGCGGCCGGCCGGGCCTGGGGCGGGAAGGCCAGCGTGAAAGTGGCGCCCTGCCCGGGCTCGCTTTCCAGCCGGAGCGCGCCCTTGTGGCTGCGCATGATGCCAAGGGCCGCGGCGAGCCCGAGTCCGCGGCCGCTGCCCTTGGTGGAGAAAAAGGGATCGAACACCCGGGCCCGCGCCGCGCGGTCCAGTCCCGGGCCATTGTCAGTGACCTCGAGGCAGACATAGGTGGCGGGCGGCAGCTCCCGGCCGGTGCTGGCGTCGGCCAGCCAGGTTGCGTCCAGCGGCACAATGCGGGTGGTCAGCGTGATGACGCCATCGCGGCGGCCGATGGCCTCGGCGGCGTTCTGCACGATGTTGAGCAGCACCTGCCGGATCTGGTCCGGGTCGGCCAGGAGACCTGGCAGATCCGGAGCCAGGTTGAGTCGGAGCTGGGCGTGATTGCCGATGGAAAGGCGGAGCAGATCGGTGGTCTCGCGGACCAGCGTGTTGAGGTCCGTCACCTGCGAATCGAGGCGGCCCCGGCCGGCGTAGGCGAGCAGCTGCTGGCACAGGCGGGCCGCGAGCTGCGAGGACTGCTCGACCTGGTCCAGGTTGCCCACCAACGGCGAGCCCGGTGGCAGGCCCTGGCGCACGAGGCTGGCGTTGCCCAGGATGGCGGTGAGCAGGTTGTTGAAATCATGGGCCACGCCGCCGGCGAGCACGCCCAGGCTCTCGAGCTTCTGCACGTCGAGCAGCTTGTGCTCGATTTTCTCCCGTTCCCGCGCGGCCGCCACCCGGTCGGTGATGTTGATGGCGACCCCGATCAGGCCGGAGATGCGTCCGTCCGGCTCGCGGACCGGGAAAGTGCGCGCCTCGAAGGTCGCAGCGCTGATCTCGTGCTGGCTGGTGACCGTTTCCCCGGCGAGCACACGGCGGACATCCTCCAGGATGTCGGGCCGGGCGGCGTAGCGGTCGAACACCGACTGGCCCACCGCCTGCCCGGGCCGGCGCCCGATCGTCGCCGTGCCGGCGCCCTCCGCCAGCGTGATGATGCCCCGGGCGTCGACGGCATATAGCACGAGCGGGGCGTGCGCGAGGATGGCGGCGAGCTGCTGCTGGCGGAGCTGCAACTCGGACTCCACCTGCCGGCGCTCCGTGATGTCGGTGACCTGGCCCACGAAAAACCGCGGCGCGCCCGAGGCGTCCCGCGCGAGACCAACATTGAGGGCTACATGGATGAAGGAGCCATCCTTGCGGATGTAGCGCTTCTCCATCTGCCCCACCCGGATTTCGCCCGCGACGATCCGCCGGTTCAGGGCCAGGTTTTTTTCCGCGTCATCCGGATGCGTGATCTGCACGAAGGTCAGCTGCAGCAACTCGTCCCGGCGGTAGCCCAGCATGGCGCAGAGGGCGTCGTTGACCTCGATGAGCCGTTGATTCAGGTCGGCCAGGGCGATCCCGCTTGGGGCATGGTCGAAAATGATGCGGCGCAGCTCGGCCTGCTCGCGCAGCTGCAGTTCGACCTGCCGGCGCCGCTGCAGGTTATGGCGCAGGACGGTGATGAGCACGGCGGGGCCGGTGAAGAAGAGGATCGCGCCGCCCAGGAACCACAGGGTCAGGAGGCGGGCCCGGGCGCGCTGCTCCACCCACTGGGCGGCGTCAAAATCCACGCCGAGGACGGCCTCGACCGTGCCGCTGGCGTTGCGCAGGGGAGCGAACGCGCTGACCCACCGGCCCCAGCGGTCCTCGACGACGTCCTCATCAAAGACGATCTCGCCGCGGAACGCGCGGGTGAGCCCCGGGGTGAGCCCGTTGTAGATCTCACCGGGCGGGGTGCGCTGTTCGCGCTCCCCGTCGATGCGGCCGTTGTGGTTGTAGTCGGTTTCCGAATCCACCAGCAGGAAGATCGCCCCGTCGGCGCGGCGGCGGAAGGTGTAGACGTCGGCGATGGCGGGGTTGAGCTTGAGCCAGTCGATTTCCATCT
>JANYAM010000135.1 GCA_025361365.1 Opitutus sp.
TCCAGCTGGTCGACGCGCGTGAGCTGCAGCAGTTGAAGCTGCGCGAGCGGGAGGGCGGCGCATGAGACGGAGGGCTTTCCCGAGGGTCTATTCTTGTGGGAGCGAGCTTGCTCGCGACTTCATCGTGTCGCGAGCAAGCTCGCTCCCACAAGAATAGACCCTCGGGAAAGCCCTCCGTCTCATGCGCCGCCCTCCCGCTCGCGCAGCTTCAACTGCTGCAGCTCACGCGCGTCGACCAGCTGGAGGTTGGCCACGCGCAGATACGGTCCCGGCACCTTCATCAATTCCTCGTGCGTGCCACGCTGCACGATGCGGCCGTCCTCCAGCACGATGATGAAATCCGCGCGCCGCAGCGTGCTCAGGCGGTGGGCCACGATGAAAGTCGTGCGGCCGGCGATGGCGCGATCGAGCGCCTCGAAGATCTCGTGCTCGGTCTCGCTGTCGATCGCGGCCGTCGGGTCGTCGAGCAGCATGATGGCGGGCTCGAGCAGCACCGCGCGCGCGATCGCGAGGCGCTGGCGCTGGCCGCCGGACAGCGTCTGCGCGCCTTCACCGAGCAACGTGTCGTAGCCCTGGGGCAGCGCCAGGATGAAGTCGTGCGCCGCGGCGATCTTCGCCGCCTTCTCCACCTGTTCGCGCGTGGCGTCGGGGTGTCCGAAGGCGATGTTGGCCGCCACCGTGTTGGAGAACAGGAAACTTTCCTGGAAAACGATGCCGATGTTCCGGCGCACCTCGTCGAGGTCGAGCCGGCGCACGTCCACGCCATCCAGCAGCACCCGCCCGGCGGTGGCGTCGAAGAAGCGCGGAATCAGGCTCATCAGCACGCTCTTGCCGGAACCGGTGGCGCCGAGGATCGCGACGCAGCGGCCGGGCGGCACGTCGAAGTCGACGTCGTGCAGCACCGTCTCGGCGCCATCATAGGCAAAGGAGGCGCACTCAAAACGCACCGCGCCGACGAGCTTCGGCCGGCGCAGCGCGTCGGGGGCGCTTTTCACCTCGACCGGCGCATCCAGGATCTCGAACACGCGCCGCGCGCCGATCAGCGACTGCTGCACGCTGTTCACGATGGTCGCGACGTTGTTCACCTGGCCGGAGAACTGCTCGAGCAGGCCGGCAAAGACGACGAGACCCGCGCCCAGCGGCAACTGGTCGTGCACCACCAGCCAGCCGCCGTAGCCGAGCAGCACCATCATGTTGACGCGAGTGAGGAAGCCGACCGCCGGCGAGAACAGGCTCACGCGCCAGAAGATGTCCTGCTGCTGGTCGAAGCAGGCCTGGTTCGCCGCGTTGAACTTCGCGCGCGCCTCGGCCTCGCGGCCGAAGCCCTTGGTGACCGCCGCGCCCGAGATGCTCTCTGCGAGGGTCTGCACCATCTGCTCCACCAGCGTGCGGTTGTGCGCGTAGGCCGGCTGGATCTTCCGCGAGAACGCCGCCGACATGAACCAGAGGATCGGCGTGGTCGCGAGACAGGCGATGGTCAGCGAGGGGCTCAGGCTCGCCATGTAGATGATATAGGCGGTGAGCGAGATCACCATGATGACGCTCTGGATGAGCACCTGGTCCACGAACATGCGCACCGACTGCACGTCGCCCGTCACGCGGGTGATGATCGAGCCGGTGCTGTTGGCGTCGAAGAACCGGAAGCTCAGCCGCTGGAGCTTGTCGTAGACCTCGCTGCGCAGGTCCACCACGAGCTTCTGCTGCACGAGGCGGTTGACCGAGACGGCGTAGACATAGTTCAGCACCGCGCGGACGAGCGCGAAAGACAGGATGAGGCCCGCGAGCAGGCCCAGCACCTTCAGCGGCGGCCAGGTTTCAGGCAGCGTTAGGTGCAGGCGGTTCGCGCCGACCGGGGTGCCGTCGAGCTTGTGCCGGATGTAGTCGATGCCGACGCCGGTGAAGCTCAACCCGCCGATGCCGAGCGTGAGCAGCACCAGCTGGATGCCGAGCACCTGGAGGCAATGGAGCCGGTAGCGCCAGGCCAGGCCGAACAACCGCCGGACCAGCACCCGGTTGTCGGATGTCGCAGGGGCGGTGGCCTCGGGCGCGGCGGTCATTGAAGGGTTCACGCTACGTGGAACCGTTTTCAGTGCACGAAATATTTTGGGGCTGAGCGAACCCCCCGGCGGAAATCCACCGCGGCGGCGCGGCGCGGCGACCCAATAAGCGCTTGCTAAAAACACCCCTCCGGCCAGCCTCGGCGCCGTTGGGTTGGTTGTTTGTTAGATTCTATCGCTACGGAGAATTGTCAGGTGAGCGACCGTGTTCAGTGATGATTTGAAATCCGGATTTTCGGGGACGGGCGGTAAGGCGACAGCATCAGCTCTCATCATCACATGTCAGAAAACAGCAAGCTCTACGTGGGGAACCTCCCCTTCGCCAGCACCGCCCAGGACCTCGAGGCCCTGTTTAGCGAGGTTGGCACCGTCAGTGTCGTCGAGATCATCTTCGACAAGTTCACCGGTCGTTCCCGCGGTTTCGCCTTCGTCACGATGGCGAACGGCGAGGAGGCCCAGAAGGGCGTGGAGAAGTTCCATGGCCACGAGATCGAGGGCCGGGCCCTGGCGGTGAACATCGCGCGCCCGCGCGAAGAGCGTCCGCCGGGTGGCGGTGGCGGTTTCCGGGGCGGCGGCGGTGGTGATCGCGGCGGCTTCGGCGGCGGCGGTCGGGGTGGTCGCGGCGGCGGTGGCGGCTACCGTGGCGGTCGTGGCGGTGGCGGCTACGGCCGCGAATAAGCCTCGCTCACAAAATCATTTCAAAAGCCGGACACTCGTCCGGCTTTTTTATTTCTAATCACATAGGTCCTATCCGACCGATAGGACCTATAAAAAGCGCCGCGCCCACTCCGGATCCGGCAGGGGCGGCGGCTGGTATCGGTCGAATAGCACGTAGCGGAAACGCGCGACCACCTTGTAGCCCAAATCGCGCACGCCGGCGGGAATGAAACGCATCCAGCCAACTGCCTGCCACAAGCCGCCGCCAACTACGGCGCATGCCGCCAACGCTCCGTCCGTGCGCAGCCGGTAGGCCCCGGCCGCCGGCCTATTCCAGTCGGGCACAAACACCAGGCTGTCGAAATCCGCCACCGGCAGCCCTTGGGCCCGCAGATACGCCTGCGCCGGTTCGCTCTGCAGCGGCGCGTAATGCAGCCGGCCGGCCCGGTCCGCCCGCAGCAGGCGCCGCACGACCCGGTTGCACAAACCACATTGGCCGTCGTAGAGCAGGACCGGCCACGGCGGCGCCTCGCTCATAGCATGATGGCAAGCGCGACTGAGAAATAGATGATCAGGCCCGTCACGTCCACCAGCGTCGCCACGAAGGGTGCGCTGGAGGTCGCCGGGTCGAAGCCGAGGCGTTTCAGGATCAACGGCAGCATCGAGCCCATCAGCGAACCCCACAGCACGATGCCGACCAGCGCCACGCCGACCGTGATGGCCACCAGCAGCGGGCTCGGGTCGTAGATGTGGGAAAACTGCGCCCAGATCACGATACGCAGGAACCCGATGACGCCGAGGATCAGGCCGAGCATCAGGCCGGCCGCCAGCTCGCGGCGCATGATCCGCCACCAATCGCGCAGCTTGAACTCCCCGAGCGCCAGGGCGCGGATGACGAGCGTCGCCGCCTGCGAGCCGGCGTTGCCGCCCGAGCTGATGACGAGCGGAATGAACAGCGACAACACGATGGCCTTGGCCAGCTCGTCCTCGAAATAGCTCATCGCCGTGGCGGTCAGCATCTCGCCGAGGAACAGCACCACCAGCCAGCTCGCACGCTTCTTCACCATCTTGGTCAGGGCGATGGTCGTGTAGGGCTCGTCCAGCGCCTCGCTACCACCGAGTTTCTGGATGTCCTCCGTCGCCTCCTCGGAGGCCACGTCGAGCATGTCGTCGGCGGTGACGATGCCGATGAGCTTCTGGCCGGCGTCGGTCACCGGCAGGGCCACGCGGTCGTATTTGCGGAAAACCAACAGGGCTTTCTCTTGTTCGTCGGCGGGGGCCAGCGTGGCAAAATTCCCGTCCATCAGCGCGCTGACCTTCGTTTCCGGATCCGCCAGCAGGAAGCGGCGCACGCGGATATCGTCGAGCAGCACACCGGCCTCGTCCGTCACGTAGACCATGTTGAGCGTCTCCCGGTCGTAGCCGTGTTCGCGCACGTAGGTCAGCGCCTCCCGGACAGTCCAGCCCGGCCGCACGGCGACAAAATCGAGGGTCATCATCCGGCCGACGCTGTGCTCCGGGTAGGCCAGCAGGTCCTGGGCGACCTTGCGCTCCTCGGGCGACAGCCAAGACAGCATCTGCATCGCCAGATCAAGCGGCAGCTCGTTGAGGAAGGCCGTGCGGTCATCGGGCGGCAGCTCGTTGAGCAGGGCGGCGACCTGGGGTTGGGTGAGGGTCTTGAGCAGCTTGTGCTTGGCGCCGTGCTCGAGGTAGGCGAAGACGGCGGCGGACAATTCCTTTGAACAACCGCGGAAGAGCGCGGCCAGCTGCTCCACGGGCAGCTCCGCCAGGATCGGGGCGACATCGGCCGGCAACGAGGTGGCCAGCTTGGCCTTCAGGCCGGGGATATCCTTGTTCAGCAGAAGCGTGGAGACTTCCGTCTTAAAGTTGCTGGCCTGCACGGGCATGAGCGCAACTTAGGTTCCAGCGAGCCCATGGCAACTGCGACGCGCGCAAAATTCCCGCTTGACGTCGGAAACTATGAATACTTTTAAAGTTTCCATAGGTTTATGTCGCTGACTGCGCCCAAACTCTCGCCCCGCCCCGCCGACGCCGACCAGCCAGTGATCACCCGCATTGTGCGGCAGGCTCGGGTCCACTTTTTCACCCACGGTTACAGTCAGGTCACGATGGACGACCTCGCCGCCGAACTCGGCATGAGCAAGAAGACGCTCTACGTGCATTTTGCCAGCAAGGAGGCCCTCATGCGCGCCGTGATCGCAGACCTGAGCCAGGAAATCCGCGCTTCAGCGGACGCCCTGTTCGGCAACCGCCAGCTGAATTTCGCCGAGAAGCTGCGCGGTTTTGCCGAGGGCATGGTGGAGCGGCTGACCAAGACGAATCCGCGCCTGCTGCGCGACCTGCAGCGTTTTGCGCCCGACCTTTACCAGCAGGTCGGCGAGATGCGGGAAAAAAACATCCCGTATGTCTTCGGCCGCTTCATCGAGGAGGGCCAGCTCGCCGGCATGGTGCGGCCCGAGGTGGACACCGCCTTCGCCGTGCAATTTTTTCTGCAAGCCATGAACGGCCTCGTCCAACCCGCCACGATGGAGCGGCTGGGGCTGGCCCCGCGCGACATCGCGCCCCGCGCCATCGGACTCTTTTTCGGCGGACTGCTCACTCCCGCCGGCCGCAAAGAACATGAAAAACTATTCCCCCGCTAAATCCGCGCTCGTCACGCTCGCGGCGCTCCTGCTCGGCGCCTGCGCCCGGCGCGAAGCCTCCGCCTACCAAGGTTACCTGGAGGGCGAGTTTGTCTATGTCGCCGCCCCGCTCGGCGGCCAGCTGGAGAAACTCGCCGTCGCCCGCGGCGCCCGCGTCGAGGCCGGCACTCCCCTCTTTACCCTCGAACAAAGCGCGGAGCTCTCCGCGCTGCGCGAGGCCGCCGAACGCCTGCGCCAGTCGCAAGCCAAGCTGGCCGACCTGCGGAAAGGTTCCCGGCCGAGCGAACTCGCCGTCCTCGCGGCGCGGCTCGCCCAGACCCGCGCCGGCGCCGAACTCTCGGCCCTCGAATTGCAGCGCGCCACCAAGCTCCACCAGACCACCGTCCTGTCCGACGACGACTACGATCGCATCCGGCTGAACCACGAGGCCAACGTGAAGGCGGTGGCCGAGACGGCCGCACAGCTCGAGACCGCCCAGTTGGGCGGGCGCACCGATGTCATCGCCGCCGCCGAGGCCGACGCCGCGGCCGCGCAAGCCGCGCTCGATCGCGCCGGATGGAGCGTGGCCCAGAAAAGCCGGTCCGCTCCCGCGGCGGCCCTGGTCTACGACACGCTGTTCCGCGAAGGCGAATTTGTCGCCGCCGGCCAACCGGTCGTCGCGTTGTTGCCGCCGGCGAATATCAAGGTGCGTTTCTTCGTGCCCGAGGCCGGGCTGGCCGCGCTCAAGGCCGGCGATGTCGTGCATGTCACCATCACCGGCCGGCCGGCACCGCTCGACGCGCGCATCAGCTACCTTTCTCCGCAGCCGGAATACACCCCGCCGGTCCTCTATAACCGCGAGAACCGCGCCAAGCTCGTCTTCATGATCGAGGCCGTGTTCGACCCCGCCGTCGCGAAGGATCTCCATCCCGGCCAGCCGGCGGACGTGAGCGTCGCGAAATAATCCGCATGAGCGCGCCCAACTTCGTCATCGACGTCACCGGCATCACCAAGCGCTTCGGCCCGAAGACCGTAGTTGATGCTGTGGGCCTGCAAGTGAAGCGCGGCGAGATCTATGGCTTTCTCGGGCCAAACGGTTCGGGCAAGACGACGTTCATCCGCATGCTCTGCGGTCTGCTGACGCCCGACGCCGGCACCGGCACCTGCCTGGGCTACGACGTCCTCACCCAGCAGGCAGAGATCAAGTGCCACGTCGGCTACATGACGCAGAAGTTCAGTTACTACGAGGATCTCACGATCCGTGAGAACCTCGACTTCATCGCCCGGATTTACGACGTGCCCGACCGCGCCACCGCCGTGCAGCACAGCCTCGACCGCCTGGGCCTCGCCAACCGCAGCCACCAACTCGCCGGCCAGCTCTCCGGCGGCTGGAAACAGCGGCTGGCGCTGGCCGCGTGCCTGATCCATTCGCCGCAGCTCCTGCTGCTCGACGAACCCACCGCCGGCGTGGACCCGAAGGCCCGCCGCGAATTCTGGGACGAGATCCACCAGCTCGCCGCCGACGGCCTCACCGTGCTCATCACGACGCACTACATGGACGAGGCCGAGCGCTGCCACCGTCTCGCCTACCTCGCCTACGGCAAGCTGCTGACCCATGGCACGCTCGAGGAAGTCATGCACAGTATTCCCATCTTCACCTGGACCGTATCGGGCCCGGACCTGCGCCCCCTCGCGGCCCGGCTGCGCGGCCAGCCGGGCGTCGAGCAGGTGGTGGCGTTCGGCAACATTCTCCACGTCAGCGGACGCGATGCCGCCCAGCTTGAAGCCACCATTGCGCGCCTGCGCGAGCCGCGGCACGAATGGCGCCAGATCCAGTCGGGCCTGGAAGACCTGTTCATCAGCCTGATGGACACGGCCCGCGACAACTTCGCCTGACCATGCCGCGTTTCACCCTCCATCGTTTCTGGGCCATCGTGCTGAAGGAGTTCATCCAGATGAAGCGCGACCGCGTGACGTTTGCGATGATGGTCGGCATCCCGCTGATGCAGCTGATGCTGTTTGGCTTCGCCATCAACGCCGACCCGAAACACCTGCCCACGGCGATCCGCGCCGCGGACCAGGGGCCGTTCGCCCGCACGTTCGTCGCCGCCCTGCGGAACAGCGACTATTTCAACCTCACGCGCGAGGCCGCCACCGAGGAAGAAACTCGCGAGCTGCTCCAGCTCGGCGACGTGCAGTTTGTCATCAACATCCCCGCGGATTTTTCCCGCCGGATCCTGCGCGGCGAACGCCCGACCGTGCTGATCGAGGCTGACGCCAGCGATCCCGCCGCCACCGGCCCGGCCATCGCGGCCGCGCGCACGATTGCCGCCACCGCCTTCACCCGCGACCTGCCGGGTCCCCTCGCCCGGCTGCGCGGGACGGAAAGCCCGGTGGCCTTCTCCCTCCACGCCCAGTATAACCCGGAGAACATCACCCAATACAATGTCGTGCCCGGCCTGATGGGGGTGGTCCTCACCATGACCATGGTCGTCATCACCGCGCTCGCCATCACGCGCGAACGCGAGCGGGGCACGATGGAAAATCTCCTCGCCACCCCCGTGCGGCCGTTCGAGGTGATGGTCGGGAAAATTCTGCCCTATATCGCGGTCGGCTACATCCAGGTCACGCTGATCCTCATCGCCGCCCGTTTCATCTTCGGCGTGCCGATGGTGGGCAACCTCGCGCTGGTCTACGCCGTGGCGCTGCTGTTCATCGCCGCCAACCTGTCCGTCGGCATCACCTTCTCGACCCTTGCGCAAAACCAGCTGCAGGCGGTGCAGATGGCGTTCTTCTTCTTCCTGCCATCGATCCTGCTCTCCGGTTTCATGTTCCCGTTCCGCGGCATGCCGGAGTGGGCGCAATGGGTCGGCAGCTGTCTGCCCAACACGCACTTTCTCCGCATCGTCCGCGGCATCCTGCTCAAGGGCAACGGCCCACTGGAGATCGCCCCGGAGATCTGGCCGCTGCTGCTCTTCCTCGTCGTGGCCATGACCATCGGCGTGAAGCGCTACCGGCAGACGCTGGATTGAGTCTGCCTGGTGAGGGCACCCCGCCTCCAACCAGCCAAGTCCGCGCCCTACCCCTGCTTGCCCGCCAGCTGCTTGGCGATCGGGCCGTCGAGGTGCATGACCGACGTCGGGAACGCGAACGAGAGCCCGCGTGCCGCGACCGCGCGCATGAAGGCGAGGTTCAGCCGCTGCCGCAGTGCCATGTGCTTGGCGAAGTCGGCGTTCTTCACGACGTAGACCAGCCAGAGGTCAAGCGATGAGGCGCTCAGGTCGCGGAAGTAAACATGCACCGAGGTGGCGTCGACCTCGGCCTCGGCCACGATGAGGGCGCGAATCTCCTGCACGAGCGCCTCCATCTGGTCCGGCGTGGTGTCGTAGGTCAGGTTGAGCACCTGCTCGACGCGGCGCGCGGTGAAGCGCGAGAGGTTCACGATCGCCTCGGAGGAAACCGTCTTGTTCGGGATAATGACGAGCGACTTGTCGACGAGCCGGATCTTCGTCGAGCGCAGGCCGATGTCCTCGACCGTGCCCTGGTTGGCGCCGATCTTCACCGTCTCGCCCAGCTTGAACGGCTGGTCGATGGCCACGACGATCGAGCCGAAGAGGTTCGCAATGGTGTCCTGCGCCGCGAGGGCGAAGGCCAGGCCGCCGATGCCGAGGCCCTGCAGGATGGTGGAAACGTTGTAGCCGAGACTCTGGACCGTGAGCAGCAGCCCGAACACCGCGAAGAGGGTTATCAGCGTCTTCTTGATCCACGGCATGAACGCCGCCACGCCCATCTGCTTTTCCAGGGCGATCTCATGGGCGTGGTCGATCAGGGCATCCAGCGCGCACAGCAGGCCCCAGAACAAGTTCAGCGAGAACGCGACGGTGGCCCCGCTGGCCAAGTAGCGCTCGGCGTGGTCGGAAAGTTTCAGGACACTCAGGGCGCTGAATATGCCAGCCAGCATGATGAAGGTCGCGACCGGCGCCTCCAGCACCGGGAAGAGCTTGTCGTCGAGCGTCGTCTCGGTCTTGGCCGCCAGTTTCCGCAGGTAACCAAAGATGACGTTGGTCACCACCCGCCGCAGCAGCAGCGCGCCGACCAGAAAGACGGCCGCGATGGCATAATGCGACACCGAGTTCTCGCTGGTCCGCACATCGAATTGCTCGAGCACGGTATCCACCAAGTGCCGCAAAAATCCCGGCCCGGCCGGCACATGCCCGGTGGTCGTGATCGCGGCGGCGGCGGTGGTCGTGTCGTGTTGTGCTGCGTCGGCGGCCTTGTCCTGGGCCGGCGCGATCAGGGCGAGGGCGAGGAACAGCAGGGAGCAGGAAAAAGTGCGGAGTTTCATGGCGGGAAACCGCCCTTGGAAAGCCTTCCCGGGAGGCTTGTCAACGGTTTGGTTGACTCAAGCCGCGCCGGGTTTTTTCCGCGCCTTCCGCCAGGCCAGCGCGACCAGGATCACCCCGAGCGCCAGCAGGCCCTCCACCGCATGGCTCAACCACGGCTCGGGATGAAACGCCTCGGCAACCAGCCGGTCGGTCATGATCATGTCCCCGGCCACCTTGCCGAGAATGGCCGAGCCCACATAGATGACGACCGGGTAGCGGTCCATCAGCTTGGCCAGCAGGTTGCTGGTAAAAACGACCAGCGGAATGCTCAGGCCGAGGCCGAAGAGCAACAGCCCGAAGCTGCCCTTCGAAGCGCCGGCCACGGCGAGGACATTGTCGAGGGACATCGTGATGTCGGCCACCGTGATGAACCAGACGGCCTGCCATAGGTTTTGCGCCTCGCCCTTGCCTTCTTCGCCGTCGGTGTTGTCCACGAGCAGCTTGACCGCGATCCACAGGATCAGGAGGCCGCCGATGAGTTTGACGTAACTGATCGCCAGCAATTGGGCCGCCACGAAAGTCAGCCCGACCCGCAAGACCACCGCCATGCCCGACCCGATGATGGTGCCCCACAGTCGCTCCCGGCCCTTGAGCCGGCGAACTGCCAGGGCGATGACCACCGCGTTGTCGCCCGCCAGCACGATATCGATCAGCACGATGCTGAGGATAGCCAGCAGCCAGTCGACCGGTGTGTGCAGGTTGGCGGTCGCGGGCAGCACGTCGAGGGAAGCAATCATTCCGCGGCCAAGATTCCCGGTCCGCGGACGGGCGTCAACGGCAACTGGCCGGGTCGTGGGAACCCCTGTGCTTCGGCAAAAAAAATAAAATCGCCGGGGCCGCTAAGCGGCTCCCGGCGATCATGTCCGCACAAGGCGGACTTGCCACCGGTGACCTACCCCTAAGCCTCCGGCAGCGTCATGTCATAAGCTTGTCCCGTGCCAGCAAAGGTTACGGGATGAAAATACAACCGCCGGGCGCTGAACCCGCCCGGCAGTTGCACACACATGCCCACGGCTCACGGGGAGCCGGACCCAAAACCTTAGTTGAGGGCGATCTTGCGCGGCTTCGCGGCTTCGGCCTTGGGCAGCGTCAGCCGGAGGATGCCGTTCTCGTAGGTCGCGGTCACTTTCTCGGCCTGCACCGCATAGGGGAGGCTGAACCGGCGCTCGAACGAGAGCACCTGCTCGCCCTGTTTGCGCGTGGCGCTGAGACTGAGCGTGTCGTCCAGCAGCTCGATGTTGATGTCGGCGCGCTCGACGCCCGGCAGCTCGGCACTGACCTGCAGGTTGTCCTGATCCTCGCGCACACTCACCGGGATGGAGCGGGCCGTGTCGGCAAAGGCGGCGGCGAAGAGGGAGTTGATTTCACGATCGAAGCCGGTCCAGGGCGAACGGTCGGCACTGGTGGCGAGGGGCTGACTGTAACGAATGAGGCGATACATGGTTGATTCCTGGTTGGTGGGTTGAAGGTTGAACTGCGTGCCGGCCCTATGCACCGCGCGTGCCGGCCGCC
>JANYAM010000147.1 GCA_025361365.1 Opitutus sp.
CGAGAAGCCGGATGCGCTGCTGCCGACGCTCGGCGGGCAGACGGCGCTGAATTGCGCGATGAAGCTTTTCGAGAGCGGCGTGCTGGAGAAGCACGGGGTGAAGATGATCGGCGCGAATGCGGCGGCGATCGCGAAGGGTGAGGACCGGCAGCTTTTTAAGGAGGCGATGATCAAGATCGGGCTCGATATGCCGCGCTCGGGCACGGCGCACACCATCGAGGATGCGCGTGATGTTTTAGCAAAACTCGGAACTTTGCCGCTGATCATCCGCCCGGCGTTCACGCTCGGCGGGAGCGGCGGCGGCATTGCTTACAACAAGGAAGAGTTCGAGACGATTGTCGCGCGCGGGCTGGATCTTTCGCCGGTGAGCGAGGTGCTGATCGAGCGGTCCATCGCCGGGCAGAAGGAGTACGAGCTCGAGGTGATGCGCGACCACGCCGACAACTGCGTGGTCATCTGCTCCATCGAGAACTTCGACCCGATGGGCGTCCACACCGGCGACTCCATCACCGTCGCCCCGGCCCTCACGCTGACCGACAAGGAATACCAGGTGATGCGCGACGCCTCGTTCGCCGTGATCCGCGAGATCGGCGTCGAGACCGGCGGCTCCAACATCCAGTTCTCCATCGACCCGCAGACCGGCCGCCAGGTCGTCATCGAGATGAACCCGCGCGTGTCGCGCTCGTCGGCGCTGGCCTCCAAGGCCACGGGCTTCCCGATCGCGAAGATCGCGGCCAAGCTCGCGGTGGGCTACACGCTCGACGAGCTGCGCAACGACATCACGCGCCTCACGCCCGCCAGCTTCGAGCCGACGATCGACTACATCGTCACGAAGATGCCGCGCTTCGCCTTCGAGAAGTTTCCCGGGGCCAACACCACGCTGACCTCGGCGATGAAGTCCGTCGGCGAGGCCATGGCCATCGGCCGCACTTTCAAAGAGTCCTTCCAAAAATGCCTGCGCTCGCTCGAGATCGGCGCCCGCGGGTGGGGTGGCGGCGGCAAGTTCGGCGGCAACGAGCTGCCTGACGAGGCCACCATCCGCCAGAAGCTTGGCACGCCCAACGCCGAGCGCGTGTTCTATCTCCGCTGGGCCTTCATGGCCGGCCTGACCGAGGAGGATATCTTCAATCTTTCCAAGATCGACCCGTGGTTCCTCCGCCAGCTGCGCGAGCTCCACGAGATGGAGCTGGAGCTGAAAAAATTCACGCTCAAGACCATCGACACCGCGCTTCTGCGCCGCGCCAAGCAGTTCGGTTTCTCCGACGCCCAGCTGGCGCACATCCTCAAGTCTGATTTCGACACGGCCCGCGCACACCGGAAGAAAGTTGGCATCAACACGACCTTCCGGCTCGTGGACACTTGCGCCGCAGAGTTCGAGGCCTTCACGCCCTACTACTACTCCAGCTACGGCGACGAGAACGAGGTCACGCCGTCAAAGAAGAAAAAGATCATGATCATCGGCGGCGGCCCGAACCGCATCGGCCAGGGCATCGAGTTCGACTACTGCTGCGTGCACGCGTCGTTCGCGCTGCGCGAGGCCGGCTTCGAGACCGTGATGATCAACTCGAATCCCGAGACCGTCTCGACCGATTACGACACCTCCGACCGTCTCTACTTTGAGCCGCTGACGCTCGAGGACGTGCTCGAGGTCTATGAGCAGGAAGGCTGCATCGGCGCCATCGCCCAGTTTGGCGGCCAGACGCCGCTCAACCTCGCCAGCGCCCTGAAGGCGCGCGGCGTGAACATCATCGGCACCTCGCCGGAGAGCATCGACACCGCCGAGGACCGGAAGCTGTTCTCCGCGGTGCTCGACGAAGTGAAGCTCAAGTCCCCGGCCAACCGCATCGCCATGTCCGAGGCCGAGGCGCTGACCTCCGCGGCCGAGCTCGGTTACCCGGTGCTCGTGCGCCCGTCGTTCGTGCTCGGCGGCCGCGGCATGTTCATCCTCTACAGCGAGGCCGAGCTGAAGGACGTCGTCCGCCAGGTCTTCGATGTCATGCCGGGCAAGCCCGTGCTGATCGACAAGTTCCTCGAGGACGCCATCGAGCTCGACGTGGACTGCATCAGTGACGGCGAGACGACACTCGTCGGCGGCATGCTCGAGCACATCGAGTATGCCGGCGTGCACTCCGGCGACGCCGCCATGGTGATGCCGCCGCACACGCTCTCGAAAGAGATGCTCGGCACGGTCAAGCTCGCCACCTACGCGCTGGCCAAAGCGCTCAAGGTCGTCGGCCTGATGAACGTCCAGTTCGCGATCAAGGACAACCAGCTCTACGTGCTCGAGGTCAACCCGCGCGCGTCGCGCACCGTGCCCTTCGTGGCCAAGGCCATCGGGGTGCCGCTGGCCAAGCTCGCCGCCCGCGTCATGGCCGGCGCCAAGCTCAAGGACCTTGGCTTCACCAAGGAAGTCCAGCCGAAGCACTGGTGCGTGAAGGAGGCCGTATTCCCCTTCAACCGTTTCCCGGGCGCCGCCATCGTGCTCAGTCCCGAGATGCGCTCGACGGGCGAGGTCATGGGCATGGACGACGACCTCGGCATCGCCTTCGCGAAAACCCAGATGGCCGCCAAGCCGGCGCTGCCGCTCAAGGGCAAGGTCTTCATCAGCGTGAAAGACGCCGACAAGCCGCACGTGGTCGAACTCGCCAAGGGATTCATCGAGCTTGGCTTCACGGTTTGCTCGACGACCAACACGACGAAGCTCCTGCAGGCGCAGGGCATCACGGTGCAGTCCGTCTTCAAGCTCAACGAGGGCCGGCCGAATTGCGTCGACATGATCAAGAACGGCGAGATCTCGCTCGTGGTGAACACGCCGCGCGGCATGATCCCGCGCCACGACGAGAACGCCATTCGCGCCGCCGCCTACGCCAACAACGTCTGCATCATGACGACCATCACCGGCGCGCGCGCCGCCATCAACGGCATCCGCGCGATGAAGAACAAACTCGTCGACGTCCGCGCGCTGCAGCTCTATAAGGGCAGCGTCGTGCCGATGTAACGGAGTGCTTGTGAAGCCGCCCGCCACGCTCGTCGCCCTGCTGCACGGTCCCGACCAGCCGGGCATCGTCGCGAAGACGGCCGGGTGGATCTTTGCGCGACAGGGCAACATCCTGCACGCCGACCAGCACCGCGACATGGAGGCGGGCGAATTTTTCCAGCGCATCGAGTGGGTCCCCGCTGGCGCCGACGCGGCGCAGGAGGCCGCCGACCTCCGTGCCTTCGCGGCGACACTCGGGATGGCGGCGCGTGTGGCGGTGTCGACGCACCGCGCCAAGGGCGCGATCTTCGTCTCGAAGGAGGATCACTGCTTCCACGACCTTGCGCTGCGCGGGCGGGCGGGAGAGTTTGCCGGGGATTTTGCGTGCGTGATCTCGAACCACGCGGACCTCGGGGACGTGGCGCTGCACTACGGGCTGGCGTTCCACCACGTGCCGGTGACCGCGGCGACCAAGGTGGCCGCCGAGGCGCAGCAGTTGGAAATTTTGCGCGCGACCGGCACGGAGTTCGTGGTGCTCGCCCGCTACATGCAGGTGCTGTCGGAGGATTTCCTGAAAAAGGCCGGCCAGCCGGTCATCAACATCCACCATTCGTTCTTGCCGGCGTTTGCGGGCGGCAAGCCCTACCACCAGGCCCATGAGCGCGGGGTGAAGCTCATCGGCGCCACAGCGCATTACGCCACCGCTGTGCTCGATGACGGCCCCATCATCCAGCAGGATGTCGTGCGCGTGACCCACCGGCACAGCGTGGAGGATCTGGTGCGCAAAGGGCGTGATTTGGAGAAACTTGTGCTGGCCCAGGCCCTGCGCTGGCACTTGGACAACCGGGTGCTGGTTTATGGCAACAAGACCGTGGTTTTTGACTGATCCCGGCTCACTTTGGCGTTGAGGCGGCCCGGGGCGCCGCTCAACCTGCGCGGTTCCATGAGTCAACTTCCCCCCGCCGACCAGTCGCCCCAGACCACCACCCCGGTCTACGAGCCCGCCTTTGAAACCGCCGTCCACGGCTTCTGGGTCAGGAACCGCCAGGCCATGCTGGTGATGTGCGTCACGGCGCTCCTGGCCATCGTTGGCACCTACGCGTGGCAGTCCATCGCCGCCGGCCGCGAGTTGGACGTGCAGGCCGAATACGCCAGGATTTCCGACCAGCCCGCCAAGCTCGAGGGCTTTGCCACCGCGAATTCCGGTCACCCGCTCGCTGGCGTCGCCTGGCTGCGCCTGGCCGATGAAAAATTTTCCGCCGGTGACTTCAAGACGGCCGCGGCCAATTACCAGAAGGCGACCGGCAGCCTGAAGGACGAAGCCCTGCTTGGCCGCGCCAAACTCGGCGCCGCGATGAGCCAGCTCAACGGCGGCGATATCGCCGGCGGCTCGGCCGCGCTCAAGGCCGTCAGCACCGACACCACGCTCGCCAAGGGCGCCCGCGCGGAGGCGGCCTACCAGCTCGTCGCGCTCGCGGCGGACGCCGGCCAGGTGGACGAGGTGAAGAAGCTCGCCGAGGAAGTCTCGAAGATCGACGCCACCAGCAGCTGGGCCCAGCGCGCCACCCTGCTGATCGTCAGCCCGGCGGTCGCGGCCAAGCCCGGCGACCCGAAGCCCGCGGATGCCAGCCTGACCTTCAAGACGCCCGGCAAGTAATCGCCGTCATTTTCAAAACGAAGGCCCGCCAATCCGGCGGGCTTTTTGTTTTCGGAAATCGATTTCGTTCAGGCGGCCCGCTGCAGCCGGCGCCGGCGGATCAGCACGCCGGTGAGCGACACCAAGCCCAGGATCACTGCGTAGGTAGACGGCTCGGGAATGGCCGCCGCGGTGTAAGCGAAATTATCCAAGGCCAGCGTCTGCCAGGACGTGCCCGAGGAGGCCGTGTTGTCCCAGCGCAGCGTGACCTGGCTGGATTGATTGTTGAGCGCGACCAACTGGGCTCCAGTCAAAGTGATTGTGGTGAGGGTCAGTGGATTTTGAGCGGTGTTGTTGGTATAGGAAACAGAAGCGAGCTGGGTGAATGTTCCACCGGTTCCGATCTGGTATTGCAGCTGGAAGGTGCCGGAGGTGCCCGTGTTGTTGGGGGTGAAAAGCTGAAAGCTCAGGTTGGTCAGGTTATAACCCGAAGTATTCGATAGCGAAAAAGTGATGGAGCCGTCGCGACTCGGCGCGTCACCCGCGCGCCAACCAATCGCGCGATCGGTTCCGGAAGCTAGTCCGGCAGACCAGGCTTGGCTGGCACCGGGTAGGTTGCGAAAATAAGTAGCGGGCGTCACGCCCGCATTGTTGGCGGTGACCGCTGTATTCCAACTGAAGGTGGTCCCGTTTCCGGTTGCGGTTGAGTTTGTCCAAACGCCCCAGCCAGCGGGCAGGGTGGTTCCGATGGAATCGAAATTCTGCGAGTAGCTCGTGCTAATCGCGATCTGAGCCTGCATCGCGCCTCCCAGCGCCAAGAGCGCGAGGGTGAGCAGACCGGGTCGCAGTATTTTCAGCGGTGGCATCGTATTGGCGGATGGAATCTATTTAGCAGATCCCACAACGGACCGACACTTTCCTGGCCGCCTTTTCCGAGGTGGCTTTTTGCGGCTCCTCTCTGGGCCCTCCTGCGCCAAGGCTTCGGAGGGCCATCCTTCGCATTCTGGAGCTCGGGAACAATGTTACTACGGTTTCCCGTCCCGGAAGGAGACTAACTTCCTAAAAAGGCAGGAACAGCTTGTCTCGGTCCATCGCGAGAAAGTCCCTAAGAAATCGGCTGTCAGGCGTCTCAACACTACCCTGCACGGTAACGTTCCTTTAACCGGCGACAGACGGGCTGAGGCGTATCGGCGCGAATCGCCCTAAAGTTTTTCGAGCAATATCTTCTTTTTTGCGTCGTATTCCTCCTGGGTGAGGACGCCGGCATCCAGAAGTTTCTTCAACTCGACTAAGCGATCGGCGGTCGACTTGGACGAATCGTTTACCATTGTGGGCTTAACACCGGGCGCGGAGATCGCAGCGGACGCTAAACTGTCACTGGAGTCAGCTCCGGTTGGTTTGGCGATATACAACGTGTCCTTGCTTCCCAGGCTGGTGAACCCGCCGTTACGAAACGAATCTGCACGGACCAACATGGTGGGAGTGCGGGCCTCAGGTGAGTCCTTGTCCACAATCTTGAAGACATACTCAAAGGAGGCCCAATCCCCTAGGATCCCCACGGGATGTTCCTTCGCCGAAATGGGAACCGCTA
>JANYAM010000212.1 GCA_025361365.1 Opitutus sp.
CGAGATCAACGAGAAGCTCATCCGCCGCCACCCCCATGTCTTCGGCGACGGCCGCGCCGACAATTCCGCGGAGGTCATCGAGGTGTGGGAGAAGGTGAAGGCCACCGAGAAGGCCGCCGCCGGCAAGACCGAGTCGACGCTGTTCAAGAAACTCCCGCCGCGCCTGCCGGCCCTGATGTTCGCCGAGGAAGTGGCCAAGCGCATCGAGAAGCAAAAGCTCCCCGCCGACGGAGTCGTCGACGCGGCGCGCGTCAGCCAGCTCGCCGCCGGCCTCACCGAAGCCTCCGTCGGGCGGCAACTCTACGAACTGGTGGCGGCCTGCCGCCAACGCGGCCTCGATCCCGAGTCAGCCCTCCGCAAGGAATGCGACCGCGTGATGCACGATGTCGAAGCCCGCATCCAAATCCGCGCCTGACGCGTTGCCGGCGGACATCGCCAGCGCGTGGCTCCAGCCCTTCCTCGACCATCTGCGGAAGGAGCGGCGCTACTCCGCCTACACGGCGCGCAATTACAGCCAGGCCTTCGTTGATTTCTTCCACTGGCTCCAGCGCAGCTCGCGCGGGGAGGGCGGCTTCGACGTGCTGACCGCGCGCGACGTGCGCGACTTCGTGATCGAGGCCCAGCGCCGCTACGATCGCCGGACCCTGCACAACCATGTCTCGGGCCTGCGCGCCTTCTACCGCTACTGGATGCAACGCGGCCGGCTGGAACGCAACCCGTTCGCCGGCGCGCCGCTGCCGAAGCTGCAGAGGGCCCTGCCAAAATTCCTCACCGAGTCGCAGTCCGCGACGCTGCTCGACGGGCCGATGCTGCTCCTGAAGAACAAGTCGCTCGCGGCGCATGACGCCTGGCGCGACCGGCTCGTCCTCGAGTTGCTCTACGGTGGCGGGCTGCGCGTGAGCGAGGTGGTGGCCTTGAACTATGGCGCCGTTGATTTCAGCGCAGGCAGCGCGCGCGTGCTGGGCAAGGGCCGGAAGGAACGCATCTGCCCGCTCGGCGCCACCGCGATGAAGGTGCTCGCAAAATTCCGTGACGAGTTCGCCCGCGGCCATGGGCCGGCGGATCCGGTCGTCGTGACGGCACCCGGCCGGCGGATGACCGTGCGCGCCGTGCAGCTGCTGGTGAAGAAATACCTGGCGCTCGCGGACCTGCCGATGGATCTCTCGCCGCACAAGCTGCGGCATTCCTTCGCCACGCACCTGCTGAATTCCGGCGCCGACCTGCGCACCGTGCAGGAGTTGCTCGGCCATGCGAACCTGACGACCACGCAGATCTACACGCACACCAGCGTTGCGCGGTTGAAGGAGATTTACGCCAAGGCTCATCCCCGGGCGTGAAGTGCTTGTCAGGAGGATAAATAGACAGTCCAGGCGACGGAGGCAGGGGGTTCTAGGCGCGGCGTCCGCCTAAATACAGGTGGGTGTTATTACCTATAACAAATAGGTAAATAGTCCAACGCGACTAGGTATTAACACGACATCGGGAGACATCGGGGTTTTAGTGGGGACGTGGAAATTCTTCCGCCCGCCAGCCCAACCCACATGCAACCCGCAGCAGAAACGAGCAAGACGCAGCGGGTGGTCATCGTCGATGATCACGAAATGGTCGCGATGCTCTTCCGGGAACTCATCGAATCGCTGCCGGGGTATGCAGTGGTCGGACGGGCCGCGAATTGTGCGGAGGCCCTGCGGATTTGCGGACCGCTCAACCCGGACCTGGTGATGCTCGATCTTGTGCTGCCGGATTCCTCGGGCCTGACCCTGCTCCGGCAGATCCGGGCCACGTGCCCCGCCGCGCGCGTGCTGGTCTGCTCCGGCAACCTGAACGGCCCGCTGATCCGCAACGCGCTGCTCGCGGGCGCCACGGGCATCATCGGCAAGGCCGTGTCGCTGGATGTGCTTAAGGCGGCGATTCATTCCGTCAGCGCCGGCCGCAGCTTCCTTTGCGCGCAGACCAGCGAGGCCGTGCGCCTGATGGTCCACACTGAACCGGTCGTGCCCGCCAGCATGCCCGCGCTCAGCCGGCGCGAGCAGACGGTGCTGCGCCATCTCGCCGCCGGCCTGAGTTCCAAGGAGATAGCCGCCAAGCTCGGGCTCAGTTATTACACCGTCAGCAATTTCCGCAGCAAGCTGAGCAAGAAGACTGGCCTGCGCCGCGCGGTGCAGTTGTCCCGCTACGCCGCTTCCATTGGCCTGATCGACGAGCCGCTGGAGCCCGGACTGCCTGGGTAGGGCTATCGGGCGCCGCGTTATTTCAGAGGCACGCGGACAGAGGCGGCGTTGCCGGGGCGGTCGTAGACGGTGATCTCCACGGAGGTCGCGCCGGCGGCCACCGCCTCGGGAATTTCCGCCACGAAGGTTTCCTCGCGGCCGTCGAGCAGGCCGTCGGCCGGGTGAACCACCGTTTCATGGTCGCCGTTGTTCAGCACGAACTCGGCGCCCTCGAGCAGCGACAGTGCATCGCGACCCGTGATGGAAATTTTCAACAAGCCGTCCGCGCGCGTGACGGTCGGCGCGCTAAGGACGGGCGGCGTGCGGTCCACCAGCAGGTTGTCGGTCTCGAAGGTATAGCTCAGGCGCTGCGGGGCGGGGCGGGGTGCCCGCTCGCTGACGGCGAGCCGCGTGAGGTAGAGGCCCTCGGCGAAGCCGCTGGTCTCAAACTGCACGTAGTTGTCGGCGGTATTCACCGCGAGATCGGTCCAGGTGTCGGAGTTCTCCGGCCGGATCGAGAAGGTCTGGGTGAGGTTGTCCCCGTCGGGATCATTGACGGCCCAATAGACGATCTGCGTGCCGGGCGCCGGCACCACCTGGCTGCCGAGGAGCGCATCGCGTCGCTTCTCGCCCTCGTCGCGGGCCTCGCGCGGACCGGGGGACAGCAACTGGCCCAGCGTGGCGCTGGCGCTGGCGGGGCGCTCGCCGGCGGGGATCAGGCCGAGATTGGGCGGCAGGATGCGGAAGTCGGTCAGCAGCGGGCGGCGGTTCTGGGGCAGGTGATACAGCGTGGCCTTGTCGAGTTGGAAGTCGGCCGGGCCGCCGGCGACTTGCAGCCGGATTTTCACGTAGCGGCCGCGCAGGCCCGCGGCGGCGAAGGCGCCATCGTGCGCCTTGAGTTCGGTCCAGGGCGTCCAGCCCTCGAGTTCGTCGCTGCCGAAATTGGTCCGCACTTCGACCTTGAGCGCTGTGGGCTCCACGCCGCGCAGCCGCGCAAAGCGGAAGGCGCCGAGGTCGGCGGCCACGCCGAGATCAAGCCGCTTGGTCTCCAGCTCGCGCACGGGGGCGGGGGCAAAAGACAAAAGGGCGAGACCGGGGGCGTTGTTGCGCAGCATCAGGAAACGACCGTCGCCCAGCGGGGCCACGTCGTTGAGCTGGCTTGACGCGCTGCCGGCGAAGGTGAGCGAGCGTCGCGCAACCGGGTCGTAGCCGAAGGCGTCGCCGAGTTCGCCGGCGGTGAGCAGCAGCCAGCCGTTGTGGCGCGCGAGGCGGTAGAGCGCGATGCTGGGCTTGGTCAGGACGGTCTCGGGAAATCCGTCGGCCGGGAAGCGCACGATACTGGAGCGGCCGATGAAGCCGGGCTTTTCGTCGGCGACGACGACGGGCGGCTTGTCCTTCGCTTCCGCGGCCTTGGGGTCAACCGGAACGGGGCGGTTGAGGCGGCTGGCCGTCTCGGTGGTGAAGACGAGCGCGGCGTAGAAACCGCCGTCCTCGAGCGGCAGCAGGTCGACCACCTCGGCATCGCGGTTCTCCTGCAGGATGAGTGGGGGACCGCCGGCGGTTCCGCCACCCTTCGCCGAGGCTTCGGGTGGCAAGAACGAATAAATGTTACCCTTCGGCGACGAACCGGCGATGACGCGGCCGTCGGCGAGGCGTGCCAGTTTGCGCACATTGCGGTCGCGGATCTCGCCGAAGAGTGTGACACCCTTGTTGGCGAGCAGCTTGTCGTCGCCGGCCTTGCCCTCGATGAGACCGGCCGCCGCGAGTTTCTTCAGGTCGACGCGGTAGATCTTGCCGGGATTGCCGGTGGCGGCGAGCACGGTGCCGTCGGACAGCGGCAGGAAGTCGAACACCGAGTCGGCAGGCAGCGGCACGCGGGCGGTGGCCTTGCCGTCCCTGAAGAGATAGAGCGCCGCGGTCGGCGAGGTGCCAATGAGCAGGCTGCCGTCGGGCCGGGGCAGGAGGGCGAGGGCGTTGGTCTCCGCGACGTCGGCGACTTCACGGACAGTGTAGGAGCTGTCCTTGGCGTTGAAGCTGACCTCCTGGACCTTGCCGTCGGGGCCCGTGCCGACGAGAAACTTGTTCACGGCGACCGACTTCATCACCCAGAGGATCTCGCCGAGCTTCGGGCCGTCGAGGTCAGTGAAGACCGGGCCGGGCACCACGCGGCCGTCGGAGCGGGTGGCCAGGCCCTTGAGGTTGCGGCTGGCGACGTCGCGCCCGAAATCAATCTCGAGCTGCTTGGTCAGCGGGTCGGCCCTGAGACCCAAGCCGGCCACCACGAAACACACGAAATATCCGAAAGGAGCAAAGGCTGGGCGGAAGGAATGGAGGGAACCGTCGCGTGACTTCATTTCGTGTGTTTGGTGTATTTCGTGGTGACTCAATCCGTGACGGTCAGCGGGCGGCGCACCATGATGTTGAACAGGCGGCCGGGCAGCACGCGCTGCTCCCACAACGGGGTGAAGGCGTCGCGGCGCTGGAAGCGCGCCTCGTCGGCGCTGCGGGCGATGCGCTCGAGCGAACCGGGCAGGTCCGGCGTCGTGGCGCGCTGGTCGGTCGTCAGGCGCGTCTTCTCGATCACGGCGAGGTAGAGGCCGTCCGTCTCGCGGAAGCCGCGCAACGCTGAGATGTATTCCTCGAAGTTGCGCAGCTGCGCGATCGGCACGGAGTGCGCGCGACCGGTCAGCTCGTCCAGCGCGGGGCCGGTGGTGAGGATGACCTCAAGTTCCTTGCCGGCCCAGCCGCGCGGGATGTCGAGGCGCACGACTTCGCTCTCCGCGTCACGCTGATAGCCGCGCCAGCCCACGGTGAGGTCCACCCGGTCGCCGGGTCCTGCCTCGTTGCGTGACACGAGCATCTGCTCGATCGAACCCGCAGGCACCTCGGCCGTGTCCTCGACGCTGAAGCGGATGTGCTCGGGGAAAACGCGCTCGTAGGGATTGAAGAGCCAGAGCGAGAGGTTGCTGACGAATTCGTTGAGCCCCTGGCGGAAGCCCTGCGGGCCGGGATAAAGCTGGCTCAGCACGACGGGCGCCGTGCCGGGAAAGTCCACAGTGGTCGTCACCTTGAAACCGCGCGAAAAACCGGACTCGTTCGAGCCCATGACGGCCTGGGCCAGCCCGGTGGCGGCGATGGCCGGCAGCAGCTGCTCGTGGCGCACGACCTCGAAGTGCAGCGCCTTGCGGCTGCTGCGAGTGGGAAAGACAACGTCCACCGCCACCATCGGGGCCTTGCGGCCCAGTTCGCCATAGATGCCGGAGAGGCGGTCCTGACTGAAGGAACCGATGACGCCGCCGGTGTTGGAAATTTTGACGGAGTTCAGCGTGCTCGGGAGAATCGTGACGACTTCGGCGGACGCCATCGGGAGCTCGGTGGCACCGAGCGAGAGCATCGGATGGCCGAAAGCGAGGATCCGGTTGCCGTCGACGTGCGACACCGTGCCGGTGCCGGCGAGGCTGATGTCGCCGGTGGCGAGTGCGACCGCGACGACGTCGCCGGGATGCAGCGCAGTAGGCGCCGCGGCGGTCGCGTCACCGGTGCCGGTGTTTCCACCGAGGGCGGTGACATTGAGGCCGAGCGCGGAGAATTGCGGTTCGAGCATCGCCGCGACCTCGGGCGCGAGCCCGCCGAGTGAGAAGGCCGGCGTCATCGGCGTGAAAGACGCGGCGAAATCACCGGCGCCGCGCGTGCCCTGACGTTCGCCTTTGACCGGAATGGGCGTGGGGCCAAGGCCGTCCTTGCCGGGCGGCAGTGCGCTGACTTCCAACATGTCGCTGATGGGCGTGAAGCCCGCGTAGCGCACGGTCTCGAAGCGCTGGATCTGGTAGGAAAGAACGCCGACGACCTTGCCATCGATGTAGAGCGGGCTGCCGCTCATGCCGGCCACGGCGCCCATGCCCTGCACGCGCGGGTCGGTGAGCTCGCAGAGGATCATGCTTTTGCCCGGACCGAGTGCATTCTGCAAAATGCCCGTCACCTGCACGGCGAACGGCTCGGGTGCGCTGCCCTTGAAGACGGTCCAGACCTCGCCCTTCATGCCCGGCTTAAGCTCGCTGAGCGGAAGCACCGGAGCGTCAGCCGGCTGGGCGCGCAGGCCCACCGCGCAGAACGCGAGCAGGGCGAGAAAGCGAAAGGGATACATGGGCAGCGAGACGACGGCCCGACCGGCCGGTTTCTTAGAGCGACTTAATTGCCTTGGTGATGATTTCGCAAGCCCGGTCAACGGCCGCGCCCTCGTGAGCCGTGCTGAGGAACCACGACTCGTAGGCACTCGGTGGCAGATAGACGCCGTCGGCGAGACAAGCGTGGAAGAATTTGCCGAACAGCTTCGCGTCGGAGGCGAGGGCCGTGGGCATGTCGCGCACCGGCGTCGGCGTGAAGAACAAGCTGAACATCGAGCCGGCCTGCGGAGCTTGGAGCGGAAGACCCTTGGCCTTCGCCGCCGCGAGCGCGGCCGAACAAACCTGCCGGCCGAGGGCGTCGAGCTTGGCGTAGGGCATGAGTTCGTCGAGGAGCTGGAGCGCCGCGATGCCGGCGGCCATGGCGAGCGGGTTGCCGCTGAGCGTGCCTGCTTGGTAGACCGGGCCGAGCGGTGCGAGCAAGTCCATGATGTCGGCCCGGCCGCCGAATGCGCCGACCGGCAGGCCGCCGCCGATGATTTTGCCGAGGCAGGTCAGGTCGGGGACGATCTGCTCAATCTCCTGCACGCCGCCGCGGGCGAGGCGGAAACCGGTCATGACCTCGTCGAAGATGAGCAGTGCGCCGTTGGTCGTGCAGGCTTTGCGCACGGCTTGCAGGTAACCGGCGTCGGGCTTGATGAAGCCGACGTTGCCGATGTAGGGCTCGAGGATGACGCACGCGATCTGGCCCGGGTTGGCCGCGAACCCGGCGTTGAGCGCGGCGACGTCGTTGTAAGGCAGGACGACGGTCTCCCGCGCGAACGCGGCCGGCACGCCGGCGCTGTCGGGATTGCCGTGAGTGAGAGCACCCGAGCCGGCGGCGACGAGCAGCGAGTCACTGTGGCCGTGGTAGCAGCCGGCGAACTTGACGATCTTGTCGCGCTTCGTGAAGCCGCGGGCGAGACGGATGGCCGACATCGTCGCCTCGGTGCCGCTGTTGCACATGCGAACCTTCTGGATCGACGGGAAGAACTTCACGATCAGCTCGGCCATCTGCACCTCGTAGGGATTGGGCGTGCCGAAGGACGTGCCGTTCTCGAGCGCGGCGGCGATAGCGGCCTTGATGCGCGGGTGATTGTGGCCGTGGATCGCTGGCCCCCAGGTGCAGACAAAATCAATTAGCTCCTTGCCATCGGCTGTGGTGAGCGTCGCGCCTTGCGCCGACTTCGTGAAGAAGGGCGCACCGCCGACGGAGCGAAACGCCCGGACGGGCGAGTTCACGCCACCGGGGATCAGCTGCTGGGCGCGGGCGAAGAGAGATTCAGAGGAAGACATTTTTAACCGCTAATTTTCGCTAATTGACGCTAATCTTTCGAGTGCGAGCAAAACGTTTCCATTCGAGTTTTTCGCGGCAACCGAAATTTACCAAATAGCCGACTGGTTTGCCTGTCGCCTTGATATAATTAAGCAACTGCGCTTCGTGATCCGAAGTCAGGGCTGAAGCGGCTTTCAGTTCCACAACGATATCACCAAACACGATCAAGTCGGGCTTGAATTTCCGGTTTAGCAACTTGCCCTTGTATTGGACGCCCAGCTCCACCTGTGATTGGCAAGTGATAGATCTCGCCGCCAACTCAAGTAGCAAGGCCTCGTGATAGATATCCTCGGTGAATCCGCTGCCTAATTCATTATAGACTTCAAATGCAGCGGCCATGAAATCGTAGCCCTCCTGCTGCATCGGCTCTGTGCTCATGAATTAGCGGAAATTAGCGAAGATTAGCGGTTGTCCGCGTCAGCTGACATATTTCTGCACGATCGGGATGCGGCGGCCGACGCCGAAGGCGAGGGGAGTGATCTTCAGACCGGGCGCGGCCTGCTTGCGCTTGTATTCGTTGAGGTCTACCTTGCGGACGATGTCGTTGACCACGGCTGTGTCGAAGCCCTGCGCAACGAGATCGGCGCGGGACAGGCCTTCCTCGACGTAGCCCTTGAGGATGGCGTCGAGCGTCTCGTAGGGCGGCAGGCTGTCCTGGTCGGTCTGGTCCGGCCGCAGTTCGGCACTCGGGGCCTTGTCGATGCTGGAGGCGGGAATGATTTCCTTGTTCCGGTTGATCCAGCGGGAGAGGGCGTAGACCTGCATCTTGAAGACATCGCTGATGACCGCGAGGCCGCCGCACATGTCGCCGTAGAGCGTGCAATAACCGACCGCCAGCTCGCTCTTGTTACCGGTGGTGAGCAGCAGTGCGCCAAACTTGTTGGAGATCGCCATCAGCAACAGACCGCGGGCACGTGCCTGGATGTTTTCCTCGGCGATATCGCGCGGCCGGTCGGCGAAAAGCGGAGCGAGGGTCTTTTCACCTGCAGCCACGACATCGGCAATGGAAAGGGTGTGGAACTCGATGCCGAGCTTCTCGGCGAGGATGCGGGCGTCGTCCTTCGAATGCTGGCTGGAGATGACCGACGGCAAACTGACGCCGATGACACTCTTCGGGCCGAGAGCTTCCGAGGCGATGACGGCGGTGAGTGCGGAGTCGATGCCACCCGAGAGGCCGAGCAGGGCCTTCTTGAAGCCGGTCTTCTGCGCGTAGTCGCGGACACCGAGCACGAGGGCATCGTAAATGTCGGCGAGGTCGGCCTGTTCGAAAGTCGGGTGAAGCAGCGGGGAGCCGGGAGCGGGGAGCTTGGAGACAGAAAGATCTATGACTTGCAGCTGTTCGCGGAAAGCGGCGAGGCCGCCGATGACGTTGCCCTGGGCATCGCAGACGACGCTGCGGCCATCGAAGAGGAGTTCGTCGTTGCCGCCGACGGCGTTGACGTAGGCGACCGGACAGCCGAGCTGGCAGGCGGTATCGGCCACGAGCTGGTGGCGGACGTCGCCCTTGCCGTAATTCCACGGGCTCGCCGAGAGATTGACCATCAGGTCGCAGCGCTGGGCGGCGAGCTGGCGGACGGGCTCGACGCCGTTGTAGAGGCGGCGCGTCGAGATCATGGCGTGTGTCCAGATATCCTCGCAGATGGTGATGCCGATGCGGCTACCGCCAAACTCCACCACGATGGGCGCAGCGGCCGGCTCGAAGTAGCGGTCCTCGTCGAACACGTCGTAGGTCGGCAACAGGCACTTGCGGGCGGTCGCGGTGATCTTGCCCTGATGGCAGAAAGCGGCGGAGTTGAACGCCGAGCGGCCCGTGCCGGTGGGGTTGGCCTCGGTGTAGCCGACGAGGGCCGGCACAGCGCCGATCTGGGTGGCGAGTTCGCGGGTCGCTTTTTCCACATCGGCCACGAAGCGCTTCTTGAACAGCAAATCGCGCGGCGGGTAGCCCGAGACCACCAGCTCCGGGTAGATGACCAGCTCCGCGCCCTGGGCCACCAGCGTGCGGTAGGCCTCGAGGATGCGACGGGAGTTGCCGGCGAGGTCGCCGACGATGGTGTTGATCTGGGCCAGGCCGATGCGCATGGGAGGCTTAACTTGAGGGCAAAGTGCTGGACTGCAACCTCAAGCCGTGGATTCCGCTAGCCGCGACGGGGAAATCCCGCCTACTGTGCCGGCCGTGTCATCCGCCGCGCCATCCCGCCTCATCCTCGCCTCCGCCTCGCCGCGGCGGAAGGAGCTGCTCGCGTCGCTCGGCGTGGTGTTCGAGGTCATCCCGGCCGAGGTGACCGAGCACGAGGCGCCCGACGCCGACCCGCGTGAGATGGTGCGGCATAATGCCGCGCTCAAGGCCGACTGGGTCGCCGCGCGGCACCCGGACGCCACGGTCATCGGCGCGGACACGACCGTTTTCATCGACCGCACGGTACTCAACAAGCCCCGTGACCCCGCCGACGCCCGGGCGATGCTGAGGTTGCTGAGTGGCCGGCAGCACACCGTCTTCACCGGGCTGGCGGTCCGCCGGCAGCGCGACGGCCTGAAGCTCGACCAGGGCGTGGCCAGCGACGTGACCATGAAGGACTATGACGACGCCACGATTGAGCTCTACCTGAGCCGGGTGCACACCCTCGACAAGGCCGGCGGCTACGCCATCCAGGAGCAGGGCGATCTCATTGTGGCCGGTTTTACGGGGTCACTGACAAATATTGTGGGACTTCCGCTCGAAGAAATGAAACAACTTTTGACTAGGGCGGGTCAGACGCGTTGATTTTAACCCAGTGACGACCCAGATGGCCCAACTCAGCCCGCGCCCCGACGCCCCCGAAAAGGATCGCACGGACTACTCCATTGCAATCGGCATTGGCGCCACGCTGCTCTTCCACCTGTTGCTGGTCTGGCTGGCCCCGAACTTCGATTTCATGAAGTTCTCCGGCGCCCACGGCGGCATCTCCGTGACCCGCACGAACCAGGGTAAAACCTTCGACTTCCAGCTCGCTTCGCCGCCGGAGAAGGCGCGCGACCCCTTCAAGTTCGTCGAGACCAACTCCGCCGCGCCCGAGAACATCCCGGACAAGACGACCAACTTCAGCAACCGCAACCAGCAGTCCGCCCAAGAAGTCGCCGCCAAGGAGCTCGACCCGGAGAACCGGCCGAGCGTCAAGGGCCAGGACGAGATCAAGAACGACACCGCCATCGTGTCCGGCGACATGGCGCCGCCGCAGCTCCCCAGCGCGCCCAGCACGGACGTCGCCAAGGATGATTCCAAGGAGACGATCGAACAAAAGGCCCGCATGGAGCAGGTGCCGCTGGAGGGCTTTGACAAGACCGAGGGCAAGTCCGAGGACGGCATCGCCACCAACATCGCCAAGGCCAAGTCCGCCACCACCCACGCCAACGAGGCCACCGAGGGCGCGAAGGATTCCAAGGACCCGACCGGCGGGCTCGTCAACGTTGCCCAGTCCCTCCACGCCCAGCCCAAGGAGCGCCCGCGCTTGGCGTCCACGTCGCTCAACCGCTCGACCATCCTGTCCAACCGCGCCACCGGCGTCGCCAACATCGGCATCCTCGGCATGGACGCGCGCTGGAGCGAATACGGCGAATACCTGAACGAGCTGATCGAGATCGTCCAGCAGCAGTGGTATAGCATCCTCCGCGAAAGCCGCGTCTCCCCGCCGCGCGGCTCGCACGTGATCGTCACCTTCCGCATCAACTCCAAGGGCGAGACCGAGATCACGAAGGTTGAGGACGCCGACGCCGGCAAGCAGGGCGTCTTCTCCTGCCAGAACGCCATCACTTACCCGCAGCCCTACCGCAAGTGGTCCGACGCGATGAAAGCCGTGCTCGGCGACTCGCAGGAACTGACCTTCAGTTTCTACTATCAGTGAAAGCGCTGCCCGGAGACTTCTGGGACACCCTGCCGCTGGGCGAGGGCGTGACGCCGCTCACCCGCGACGCCAACGGCCTCGCCGCCTTCAACAAGCCGGCCGGCCTGCTGTCCCATCCCAACGATTCCAAGGACGAGGGCCGCGCGCTCCTGACGTGCCGCTACGACAAGGAGGCCCAGCGCTTCATCTGGAAGACGGCCGACGGCGCGGAGCGCTGGCTATGGCTGCTCAACCGCCTCGATTCCGCCACCTCAGGCGTGATCCTCACCGCGGCCGACGAGAAACTGGCGCTGGCCGTGCGCGAGCACTACTTGAAGAAGCAGGTGCACAAGGTCTATCAGGCGCTCGTCTTCGGTCGGCCGCAGAAAAACTTTGAGCACTGGCACGACCAGCTCGCGGTCCAGAAATCCCACGGCCGGATCCGCACGGCGACGATCGGCAACGTGCCGGCGCAAACCAGCTTCCAGCTCATCAAGCACACGCAGAAGGCGTTCTCGACCTCGCTGGTGAAGCTGGAGCCGCGCACGGGCCGCAGCCACCAGTTGCGCGTGCAGTGCGCCAAGCGCCAGCTGCCGATCATCGGCGACCAGACCTACGGTGACTTCGCGCTGAACCGCGCCTTCGCCAAAGCCAATAAGACCAAGCGCCTCTTCCTGCACTCGCTCGAGACCAGCTTCAGCTACGAGTTCGCCGGCAAGAGCCACCCCTTCAAGGCCGCCGCGCCGCTGCCGCGGGAGTTTACGGCGGTGTATTGAAAGATGGGATTGGAACGAATCCCACTTCAGCTGCAGCTGAGCCCTTAGGGCTGCCCGGTTGAATGGAGGGCCCAGCTCCAGCTGGGCCGCGTCAGTGATGCCATCCGCGCAAATTCATCTCTCCCTGATAAGGCCAGTCGTCGACCCTTGAGACCAGCTTGTGTCGGACAGGATTGCTTCTCACGTATTCCCACTTAGCCGCATAGCTGTCGCCACGGCGCAGTTGGGTGTCCCAGAAATTTTTCTCCCACAACGAATCGGCGCCGGCACCGGTCGTCTTTGCCACGTGGCTTTTCCAGTATCTCACCCAGTTCTGGACGGGTTCGGGCGGATGTGTGCCCGGAGAACAGAATAAGTGGATGTGGTCAGGCAGGATGACGTAGCGTCCGACCAGCCAGTGCCCGGCTCTTTGCCAGGCGCGGAGAATTGATTGGTGCATCGCCGGTGAGGCGAGCACCGGGAGTCGATTCTTAGTGCAAACCGTAACAAATACGATGACGGCGCGATTGCCGGAATCTACCACCGGTTGGTGGACAGGGTGCCGGCGAAAAGGGCGCACCGCAGATTCGTGATCGGACATTGAAAGCGGCCCAGCTGGAGCTGGGCCCTCCACGAAACCTACGCCAAGCCTAAAAACTACAGCAAATCCATCTGCGCATCGTACGCCGGCGTGACGGTGATCTTCTTCTTCGGCCGGGCCTGGGGCGAGGGGAGAGTGACACTGACATCCTCGGACTCGAGCTGCGTGAGAATGGTCTTGGCGCGATCGATGACGCTCAACGGCAGGCCGGCGAGGCGCGCGACCTGGATGCCGTAGCTGCGGTCGGCGGCGCCCTCGACGACCCGGCGGACGAACACGATGTCGTCATTCCACTCTTTAACCGCGACGGAATAATTCTTCAGCCGCAGCAAGTGCTTCTCGAGCTGCGTCAATTCCTGGTAGTGCGTGGCGAAGAGCGTGCGCGGCCCGCGCTCGGCGGAGCGGTGCAGATGCTCGACCACGGCCCAGGCGATGCTCAGGCCGTCGTAGGTCGAGGTGCCGCGGCCGATCTCGTCGAGGATGATAAGCGAGCGGTCGGTGGTGTTGTTGAGGATGTTGGCCGTCTCGTTCATCTCGACCATGAAGGTCGAGTTGCCGCGGGCGAGGTCGTCGCTCGCACCAACCCGCGAGAAGATCCGGTCCACGAGGCCGAGGCGGCACGCCTTCGCCGGCACCCAGCAGCCGACCTGCGCGAGCAGCGCGATGAGCGCGACCTGCCGGATATAAGTGGATTTGCCCGCCATATTGGGACCGGTGATCAACAGTATCTGCGCGTCGTCCGCCGAGAGCGCCGTGTCGTTCGGCACAAAGGTATAGCTGCCCGCGAGGCCGAGGCGCTCCTGCTTCATCATCTGCTCGACGACCGGGTGGCGCCCGTCGGTGATGCTGAGCACTTCACCTTCGTCCAGCTGCGGGCGGCAGTAGTCCCACTCGCGGGCCAGCACGGCCCAACCGGCGAGCACATCGAGCTCGGCCAGGGCATCGGCGGTGCGAGCCAGCGTCACGGATTCATCGAGCACGGCGGCGACCAGCCCGTTGAACAGCTCGAGCTCGCGCGCCAGTGATTTTTCCTCGGCGGAGAATATCTCCTTCTCCTTCAGTTTGAGCGCCTCGGTCACATAGCGCTCGCCGCTCACCGTGGTCTGTTTGCGAATGTAGTCGGCGGGCACATTGGCAAGATTGGCTTTGGTGACCTCGATGTAGTAGCCGAAGACGGAAGTGTAGCGGACCTTGAGGCTCTTGATTCCGGTGCGCTCCTGCTCGGCCCGCTCGAGCTCGGCGAGCCACGACTTGTTGTCCGTGGTCAGGCTGCGCAGGCGGTCGAGTTCGGCATCGTAGCCGGCGCGGATGTAGTTGCCGTCGGCGAGATCGTTGGGGAGTTCGTCGGCCAAGCCGCCGGCGAGGAGGTCGCGAAGCTTGGGCAGATCCGTGAGCCGGGCGCGGACTTTGGACGTCTCGCCGCCATGGGAGCCGACGAGGTGCGCGTCGAGCAGGTCGAGGCAGGCCATGATGGCCGGGATCTGCGCGAGGGTGTCCTTCACGCCGCCGAGCTCGCGTGGATTGCGGAGGCGGTTCTGGAGCCGGCCAAGAATGCGCGGGATGTCGCGGACCTTGTTGAGCAACTCGCGCAACCCGGCGAGATCGCTCGGCTGGGCGATGAGTTCGCCGACCACCGTCTGGCGGCGAACAATCTCCGGCAGGTCGAGGGTGGGGGCGGCGAGCCAGCGCTCGAGCAGACGCGAGCCGGCGGCCGTCGTGCTGCGGTCAATGGCGCCGAGCAACGAGGCGTCACGCGTGCCGCGAGTGGATTGGAAGATCTCCAGGTTGCGCAGCGTCGCCGGGTCGAGGAGCAGCGTGCGCGTGCTGCGGTATTCCTGCAGCGAGCGGAGGTTCTGCGGCTTCGCGCAAAGATTCTCCGTCGCATAGTAGACGACCGCACCAGCCGCGCCGAGCGCCGGGTGGCTGTTAGCCAGCCCGAAGCCCTGCAGGTTGAGCACACCAAGGGCATCCATCACGGTCTTCGCACCGCCGGTGATCTCGAAGTGATAGCCCGGCAGCTCGGAGCAAAGGCGCGGCGCGCAGAATTGGTGCAACGCGTGGATGGCATGCTGTTCGTGTGGCGCCGCCTGCCAGCGGGCGAGGTCGCCTTCGATCAGCACGAGTTCGGCCGGGTCAAGCGCGGTCAGGACCGGCAGCAGGTTCTCAGGGTGGGCATCGGTCGCGATGCGGAACTCGCCGGTGGAGAGGTCGAGCCACGCGGCCTGCAGTCCGGTTTTGTCGAGGGAGAGCGCGCAGAGATAATGATTCTTGGCGGCGTCGAGCTGGTTGGCCGAGAGCGTGGTGCCGGGCGAAAGGATGCGCGTGAGCTGGCGCTTCACGAGTTTGCCGGCCTGGGCGGGCTCGGCCTGGTCGCAGATGGCGACCTTCTTGCCGGCGGCGAGGAGCTTGGTGACGTAGTTGTCGGCCGCGTGGTGCGGGATGCCGCACATGGGCGTCTCCTGCCGCTTAGTCAGGGTGATGCCGAGGAGGCGCGAGGCGACCTCGGCGTCCTCAAAGAACATCTCGTAGAAGTCACCGAGGCGGAAGAGCAGGAGCGTGTTCGCCGGGAGGCCACGTTTGACCTCGAAATACTGCTGCATCATCGGCGTGAGCTTTTCTGCCATGGAAACGGTTTTATTGAACCACGAAGGCACGAAGGGCACGAAGAAAATGCACCATCGTTCAGCGTAGTTTCGCCTTGGTCTCCGCGGAACTTCGTGTTCTTCGTGTCCTTCGTGGTTAATCTCCATCACATCGACCTCGGCGGCGCGGGCAAACCGCCCATGATCGTGCTGCATGGACTGCTGGGCTCGTCCCGCAACTGGCTGAGCACCGGGCGCGACCTGGCGAAGCACTTCCACGTTTTCGCCGTCGACGCCCGCAACCACGGCAAATCACCGCATGCCCCCGAGATGAACTATGAGGTCATGGTCGAGGACTTGCTTGGCTGGATGGATGCCCAAGGCCTGCCCAAGGCGGTAATCGTCGGGCACAGCATGGGCGGCAAGACGGCGATGCTGCTGGCCTGCCGGCACCTGGAGCGCGTGGAGCGGCTGGTTGTCGTGGATATCGCGCCCAAGGATTATTACTGGGTGGCTCATCGCGGGGAATTCCTGGCGATGACCGAGCTCGACCTCGGCAGCCTGCAGTCGCGCGCGGAAGCCGAGCTCCGCTTCGAGGCCCGGGTGGAAAACCTCGGCATGAGAAAATTCCTCGCGACCAACCTCGTGCAGGAGGACGGCCACTGGCGCTGGCAGGTCAACGTGCCCGTGCTGGCCGAGGCGCTGCCAGTGATGGAGAAGAACAGCCTACAGCCCGCCGACCGTTTCGCCGGACCGACGCTGTTCATCCTCGGCGGACGCTCCCGCTACGCTGAGCCGCGCGACCACGAGTTGATTCGCCAGCATTTTCCGGCCGCGAAGATCGAGGTGATCGCCGACTCCGGCCACAACCCGCATATGGACAAGCGCGAGGACTTCGTGCGGCTGGTTATGACCTGATTGAGGTAGGGCGGTGAGTCCCTTCACCGCCGTGGCGCGGAACGGAGTCCGCGCCCTACCTAGGCTTCGGGGATCAGCGGCAGCGTCCGTGCCGAAACCTGGTCGCGGCTGCGGTGCGCGTATTTCAGCCAGTCGCGCCGCATCCACCGGCGATACATGATCAGGCCGCGCAGCCATTCCTCCAGCATCATGGCGATCCAGATGCCCGGAAGGCCCCAGCCGAGCCGGAGGCCGAACAACCAGCAGAGCGGCACACTCAACAGCCATTGCGAGCACGCGGCGATCTGGATGGGGAAGCGGGCATCGCCCGTCGCCCGGAGCGCATTGATGCCGACGATGTTGAACACCCGGCCCGGTTCATAGGGAACCGAGAGCCGCAGCAACAGGACACCGCCGGACACGATCGCAGCGTCATGGGAAAACAACCCGAGCAGGGGCGCCGCGAAGATCGCGACTAGCAGGATGGCGCCCGTGGAGATGAGTAGGCCGGTGCGGATACTCTTCAAAACCTGCCGGTAAGCCTCGTCGAAATCACCGGCACCGATCAACCGGCCGATCAGGATCTCGGTGCCGAGCCCGAGTGCGATGCTGAACAGGATGACAAGGCGCTGGATGTTCATTGTGTAGGTCATCGTCGCCAAGCTGTCGCCACCGAGACGTGCCGCGAAACTCGTGATAACCATCAGGGAAACCCAGTAGCTCATGTGCTCGCCCGCCGCCGGCAGGCCGATGTGCAAGATGCGTTTGATGCGATCCATCTGCAGCCGGAAAAAATCGCCGGCGCGCAGCATGAGCTTGAGCCGGCGATCGAGCAGGATCCAAAAGATGATGCTGGCCACCACGCGGCTCGCCACGCTGGCCAGCGCCACGCCGGTCACGCCCATGCGCGGCGCGCCGAACAACCCGAAGAGCAGCACGCAACTCAGGCCGATGTTGAGCACATTCTGGATGACGGTCACCACCATGGCATCGCGCGTGTGCCCGTGGGCGCGCAGGGCGGCGCCGATGGCGGTGTTCATGGCCTCCATGAAGAGCGTGCCGCCCATGAGGGTGAGGAAAGGCTGCGCGTAGGGCATCAGGTCCTCGGGCAGCTGCATCAGGCGGAGCAGGGGAGCGGCAAACAGGAACGTCACGAGGCTGGCGGCCAACCCGATCCAGGTGTTTACCGCGATCGCGGTGGTGACGATCTTCTCCGCGCCGGCCCGGTCGTTGGCGCCGACGTGGTGCGTGATCACGACGCTCGCTCCGATGCCGATGAAATTGAAGCAAATCAGCGCCAGCACCACGAGCTGGTTGGCGACGCCCAACGCCGCCACCGCGCCGTCCGACACATGGCTGACCATGAAGGTGTCCACCGTGCCGATCAGGATGCGCAGCGACTGCTCGACGAAGATCGGCCAGGCGATCGACAGCAGGCTGAGCTTGGCGGGTGCGGCAGGTTGCGTCACGGAAGGGACCACTCACAGCCAACCCCGTGCCGAGTAAAGCGGAATTCGCGGTGGGGTAGGGCGCGGACTCCGTCCGCGC